>NZ_JBFBCB010000010.1:0-166599 GCF_040682975.1 Streptomyces sp. NPDC051051 | reverse complement strand
AGTATCGGGGCGACCCTCCGCCTTGCGATCGCACGCACCAGACGCCGCCGGGCCTGCCCTTCGGGCAGACGACGCTACTTTCGAAACACGCCCTAAGGGCTCCCGTGCACCGGGGGACCGGTGGGCGAACGGCTCCGGCGGGGTTCAGACCCGGCCGGGGCCGTTCGCCGTACCGGGACCCCACTTGCCGACGGGCGTGCCCGGGCGGTCGGTGCCGTCGGCCCGGCCGGCGCGTTCCCGGGCGCCGTCGCGGGTGCGGGCGGGCGAGACGAAGCGCCGCGGGTTGCGGCGCAGGTACTCGCCCTCCAGCTTCGCCATCCGGTCGTTGTGGGCGCGCAGGGCGTCGTTCGAGCCGTACAGCAAGGTGTCGTGGCGGGTGCGGTGGATCGTCTCCAGCTCTTTCATGAGCTGCTGGTCGTCCAGCCGGTCGGGGTCGACTCCGGTCATCGTGGTACCCCACTCGTCGTGTGCGTCCATGGGGTCCGGGTACCCGCCCGCGCGGCACGGACGTCCGGCCGGCATCCGGGAGGGGCCATGGATCTCGCGTCCTTGAGTCCACTGTACGAACAATCCGGCTCCCGGGCCTCCGGCTGCACCGGCACCCCCGGCGCGCCGGGAGCCCGCCCACTAACCGCACCCGACCGCGGGCCGCCCCGGGGCAGCACCGCGCCGGGCGTGAGGGCCGTCTCCGGCCGCTAGCGGACGCGCTCCACGCGGCGCTCGTCCCACACCGGCTCCGGGGTCTCGCGGACCCGGCCGTCGCTGCCGAAGACCAGGTAGCGGTCGAAGGAGCGGGCGAACCAGCGGTCGTGGGTGACGGCCAGGACCGTGCCCTCGAAGGCCTCCAGCCCCTCCTGGAGCGCTTCGGCGGACTCCAGGTCGAGGTTGTCGGTCGGCTCGTCGAGGAGGAGGGCGGTGACGCCCTCCAGCTCCAGCAGCAGGATCTGGAAGCGGGCCTGCTGCCCGCCGGACAGCCGCTCGAAGGCCTGCTCGGCCTGCTGGGTCAGCTCGTAGCGGCGCAGCCGGGACATGGCCGCGCCGCGGTCCTGGGAGTGCTCCTGCCACAGGATGTCCAGGAGGGTGCGGCCCAGCAGTTCCGGGTGGGCGTGGGTCTGCGCGAAGTGGCCGGGCACGACCCGCGCCCCCAGCTTCCACTCCCCCGTGTGCGCCACGGTGTCGCCGGCCAGCAGGCGCAGGAAGTGCGACTTGCCGGAGCCGTTGGAGCCGAGGACGGCGACCCGCTCGCCGTAGAAGACCTCCAGGTCGAAGGGTTTCATCAGGCCGGTCAGTTCGAGGCTCTTGCAGGTGACGGCCCGCACGCCGGTGCGGCCGCCCTTGAGGCGCATGGTGATGTCCTGCTCGCGCGGCGGCTCGGGCGGCGGGCCCGCCTCCTCGAACTTGCGCAGGCGGGTCTGCGCGGCCTGGTAGCGGGAGGCCAGCTCATGGCTGATCGAGGCCGCCTGACGCAGGTTCAGGACGAGTTTCTTCAGCTGGGCGTGCTTCTCGTCCCAGCGGCGGCGCAGCTCCTCGAAGCGGGCGAAGCGTTCGCGCCGGGCCTCGTGGTAGGTGGCGAAGCCGCCGCCGTGCACCCAGGCGTCGGCACCGGCCGGTCCCGGCTCCACGGAGACGATCTTCTCGGCGGCCCGGGAGAGGAGTTCGCGGTCGTGGGAGACGAACAGGACCGTCTTGCGGGTCTCCTTCAGCCGCTCCTCCAGCCACCGCTTGCCCGGCACGTCGAGGTAGTTGTCGGGCTCGTCGAGCAGCAGCACCTCGTCGGTGCCGCGCAGCAGCGCCTCCAGCACCAGCCGCTTCTGCTCGCCGCCGGACAGGGTGCGCACCTGGCGGAACTGGGCCTTGTCGTAGGGCACGCCGAGGGCGGCCGTGGTGCAGATGTCCCACAGCGTCTCGGCCTCGTACCCGTGCGCCTCGGCCCAGTCGGACAGGGCCTGCGCGTAGCTCATCTGCGCGGCCTCGTCGTCCACGGTCATGATCGCGTGCTCCGCCTTGTCGACGGCCTTCGCAACCTCCTGGATGCGCGGCGAGGACACCGACACCAGCAGGTCCCGTACGGTCGTCTCGTCCCGTACGGAGCCCACGAACTGGCGCATCACGCCGAGCCCGCCGCCGACGGTGACGGTGCCGCCGTGCGGTTTCAGCTCGCCGGAGATCAGCCGCAGCAGGGTCGTCTTGCCGGCGCCGTTGGGTCCCACCAGGGCAACGACGGCCCCTTCGCCCACCCGGAAGGACACGTCGCCGAGCAACGCCCTCCCGTCGGGGAGGTAGTACTCGAGGTGCGCGGCTTCCAGATGTCCCATGAGGGTGCATTCTGCGGGCCGCCGGCCGGATGCGGCAAACCCTTATCGATGCCTCGCCGGCGCGGTCCCCGCGGGCCGGGAGATCATCCGGCCGCGCCGAGCGGCTCGCCGGCCGGTCCGCCCTCGCCCGCGGGTGCCACGGTCGCGCCCGCCCAGGTCAGGGCCTCGAACCCGGCGGAGGGAGTGCCGTCGAGGACGATCACGCCGGTGTTGGCGAGTCGGTGGGCGGCGGCGAACGGCACGTCCACGTTGCGGGCGCGGGCCGCCGTCCAGGTGCGGATCGCGGCCCCGTGGCTGACCAGGGCGACGCGGCGGGCGCCGCTCGCGGCGGCCTCGGCGACCACGGTGTCGTAGCGCTCCAGGAACTCGGTGCCGCTCTCGCCGCCCGGCATGCGCAGTTCCAGGTCGCCGGCCGCCCAGGCGAACACCGTGCGCAGGTACAGCTCGCCCTGCTCGGACTCGCCCGGCAGGAGTTCGAGGTCGCCGGCGGAGATCTCCCGGATGCCGTCGCGCTCGAGGACGTCCAGGCCGCGGGCGGCGGCCAGCGGCGCGGCGGTGAGCCGGGTGCGCACGAGGGTGGAGACGTACAGGGCGTCGATGTCCTCGTCGGCGAGGGCCTGGGGCAGGGCGGCGGCCTGCCGCTCGCCGAGCGCCGTGAGGCCGGGGCCGGGGACGGCGGTGTCCAGCAGGCGTTCCACGTTGGTGGGGGTCTCACCGTGGCGGACCAGGAGCAGACGCATGCGCTCACCTTCCGGTGCCGTGCCGCCTCGCGCGGGGATCGACCCCTGCAGGGTACCCGCGGGTTGCCGACGGCACCCGTCCGCCCGGGGCCCGCCCCAAGGTCGGGCCCCGGGCCCACCGCGCTTCGCTGACGCACCGTCAGTCCATTTTTCGGAACGAACTGTCTCAACATACGGCTGCGGGCGTACGGTGACGGACGTCAGCCCCCGGGCTCCACCGAGTCCGGGGACCGGGCCGTGAAGAAGGGGCCGAGCCATGCCGGGAACGCGGGAGACCGCCGTCTACACGCACGGACACCACGAGTCGGTACTGCGGTCGCACACGTGGCGGACCGCCGCCAACTCGGCGGCGTACCTGCTCGGTTCACTGAAGCCGCACATGAAGATCCTGGACATCGGCTGCGGTCCGGGCACCATCACCGCCGACCTGGCCGCCCTCGTCCCCGACGGCCACGTCACCGGCGCCGACCGGGCGCCCGGCGTCCTGGAGCAGGCGCGGGCCACGGCCGCCGGACGCGGCCTGACCAACGTCGACTTCACGGTCGCCGACGTCCACGCCCTCGACCACCCGGACGACACGTTCTGCGTCGTCCACGCCCATCAGGTGCTCCAGCACGTCGGCGACCCCGTGCAGGCGCTGCGCGAGATGCGGCGCGTCACCAGACCCGGCGGATACGTCGCCGTCCGCGACTCGGACTACGCGGCCATGACCTGGTACCCGGCCTCGGCCGGGATGGACGACTGGCTGGACCTCTACCGCACGGTGGCCCGCGCCAACGGCGGGGAACCCGACGCCGGACGCAGGCTGAAGGCCTGGGCGCGGGAGGCGGGCTTCACGGACGTCACGGCCACCTCCGCCACCTGGACCTTCAGCACCGCCGAGGAGCGGGCCTGGTGGAGCGCCCTGTGGGCCGACCGCACCCTGGCCTCCGCCTACGCGGACCGGGCCGTCGAGGGCGGGCACGCCGACGCCGGGCGACTGAGGGCCGTGTCCGGGGCCTGGCGGGAATGGGGACGGCAGGAGGACGGCTGGTTCGCCGTTCTGCACGGGGAAATTCTGTGCAGAAAGGACGCCTGAATCGCACATTCGGGGAAACTCGGCCGGCAGGAGGTCGAAACTATGGTTCCCATCCTGCTGGTACTGCTTCTGGTGCTGATTCTTTTCGGTGTCGGATTCGCAGTGAAGGTGCTCTGGTGGATCGCGATCGCGGTTCTCGTTCTCTGGCTCCTGGGGTTCCTGATGCGCGGTACCACCGTGAGCGGGGGCCGGGGTCGTTGGTACAGGTGGTGAATTAGCCCCGGGAGCACCTCACCGCCGCCCCCGCGGGCGGCATCCCGTCGGGCGCCTCATTCCCGGGGCAGCAGCGGTCCGAGCGGCCCGAGGTCCAGATTCAGGTCCTCGGGCCGCAGGCCGTAGCGGTCGCGCAGTTCCGTCATCCGGTCGTCGAGCAGCATCAGCGTGAGCCCGATCCGCTCCTCCTGCTCCTCGGACAGGTCGCCCTGGTCGAAGCGGCGCAGCGCCTGCCGTTCCATCAGCTGACGCAGCAGCTCGACGACGGTGAGGACGAGCTTGATCAGATCCCGCTCGACCGTGTCGGGCTCGAGATCGACATGACGCTTGCGCGGCGTGGTCACGAAAGCTCCTCCCAGGGCGACGGGACGTTCTCGTTCACGGAGCTGATCAGCGCGTTGAGATCGATGCGGACCAGATCGACGTCCGCTATCCGCAGGGTGATGTCGCCCTTGATGACGACCCCGCCGGCCAGCAGCCGGTCGAGCAGGTCGACGAGGGCGATCTCGCGGCGCTCCACGACGGTCATGAGCCCGCCTCCCCCGCGCTCCCGCCGTTCTCCTCGTCCCTGCCGCTGCCCGCGCCCTGCGCGCGGCTCTCCGCGGCCTCGTCGTCCGCCGGGGGATCCACGAAGGAATACGCCGCCCACGGTCCCGTGAGTTCGACGCGCATTCCGGGTTCCTCGTCCTTCGTGCGGTCCACGCGTTCCACGAATTCCTCGGATTCCGTGCGGGGCACGAGATAGGCGGCATTCAGCACGTTCTGCCCCGAGGACCGGGAGAGGGCGGAGTTCTGCGGTGCGTGGAGGCGGGCCGCGTCCGCGTGTTCCGAGAGCAGGGAGTGCAGCCGGCCGGCGAACCGTTCCGCCCGCTGCCAGGTGTCCTCCTGCGCCCTCGCCTTACTGCGCCGCTGGAGGAGGTAGTCGCGCCCCGAGGCGGGTTTCGCCGCCGCGGCGTCCGGGTCGGCGGTCTCCTCGCCCGTGGGCTCGACGTAGACCTTCACGCCCCATTCCACGCGCCCCTCCAGCCGGTCCAGGGTGCGCCGGAAGTACTCCTCGCGTTCCTCCATCATGACGCGGACGCCGCTGTCGTCGCGGAAGACGGTGGCGAGCCGCAGGGGCAGCGGCGTGGTGACCGCGGTGAGCGCGTCGATCACCTGCTGGTGGCCGCGCGCGGTCGCGGCCAGCCAGTCCAGGTCCTCCAGGTGGGCGCGGAGCGGTTCCTCGGCGAAGTCCTGCGCGGGCACGTCGCTGACGACGGCGATCAGGCCGTGGTGGTGCAGCATCTTGGCCGGTGCGCCCGCCACACCCGTCAGCTCGGCCTGCAGAGGCGCGCCGACCGGCCGGCAGACGGCGTACACGTACCGCAGTCCGGTCATGAGGACTCCTCCCTGGTGCGGGCACGGCCCGGCTCCAGTTCCTCCAGGCGAGCCAGTCGTTCACGCAACTCGGCGTTCTCCTTGGTGAGTTGGTCACGTCTGGCACGGGTGGACAGCGCCGGGTCGTCCTCCCACCAGTCGATGCCCATCTCCTTGGCCTTGTCGACCGAGGCGACGATGAGGCGGAGCTTGATCGTGAGCAGTTCGATGTCGAGCAGGTTGATCCGGATGTCACCGGCGATGACGATGCCCTTGTCGAGGACGCGTTCCAGGATGTCCGCGAGGTTGGCGCCGCCGCTCTGGCCGTACGGTTCCGGCATCCGGCTCGGCATGCTCATCGACGGCTCCTCCTGTCCTCGTCCTGCGGGGCCTCTTCCTCGTCTTCCTCGTCGTACTCGTCGGCCTCGGCCTCAGGCTCGTCCTCGGGCTCGCCCTCCTCCTCGTCCTCTTCGTACTCGTCCTCGGGCTCACCCTCCTCCTCGTCCTCCTCGTCGTACTCCGCTT
Organism: Streptomyces sp. NPDC051051; assembly: GCF_040682975.1. Lineage (NCBI taxonomy): Bacteria > Bacillati > Actinomycetota > Actinomycetes > Kitasatosporales > Streptomycetaceae > Streptomyces > Streptomyces sp. NPDC051051. The sequence continues at coordinate 160,372 of NZ_JBFBCB010000010.1, read as the reverse complement.
CCGGCTCGTCCTCGTCGTACTCGCCCTCGGCCTCCTCCGACTCCTCGGGCTCCTCCGACTCTTCGGACTCCTCGGCCTCTTTCTCCTCCTCGGCCAGGGCGTCCTCGTGGGAGCGGACGACCTCGCCGTCGCGGATCTCGCCGCGCCAGCCGTCCTCCGCCTCCCCCTTGAGGGTGATGAAGCGGGCGAAGTTCTTCAGGTCGAGGCGGGCACGGCGGCCCTGGGCGCGCCAGATGTTGCCGGTCTTCTCGAACAGGCCCGTCGGGTAGTACTCGATGACCAGCACGACGCGGGTGAGGTTGTCGGCGATCCTGTGGAAGGAGACGACGCCCTTGGTGGTGCCCTTGGCACCCTCGGACGTCCAGGAGATCCGGTCGTCCGGGATCTGCTCGGTGGTCTTCGCCTTCCAGCTCCGGTTGGACCAGAAGACCTTCAGCTGCCAGTCGCTGGTGGTGTCGTCGGCGCGGCTCGCGCTCTTGACGCCCTTGGCGAAGGTGCTGAAGTCCTGGTACTTGGTCCACTGGTCGTAGGCGGTGCGCAGCGACACGCCGACGTCGATCTGCTCCATGATGACGGTGGGCTTGGAGCCCGACCCGCTCTTGCGCTTGCCCTTGCCCTTGCCGCCACCGAGGTTCTTGAAGGCGCCGGTCACCTTGTCCTTGATGTTCGAGGCGCCGAGTTCCATGGCGGTGCGCATCGGGCTCTTGCCCTCGGCCAGCTTGCGGCCTCCGTCGAGGGCCATCTTGGCCAGGCCGGGGCTCTTGCCCTCGGCGATGTCGTTGAGTTTGCCGGTGGTTTCACCGAGCTTGCGGCCGACGCCGGCCAGCACGCGCTGGGCCTGCGCGGCGAGGTACTCCTGCGCCTCCGCCTTGAGCCGGTCGGCGGCCTCGCTCTGCGCGAGGTCCGTCAGCGGGTTGCCGCCGGCCTTGTCCGCCGTTTCACCGGCCGCGGACTTCGCCGATCCCAGTGTCTCGGTCATCACTCACCGCCTCCCTTCGTCCGCCGGGTCCGCGACGCGGTCTTCGCGGCCGTCTTCCGGGCCGAGCCGGCGCTCTTCTGCGAGGCCGCCCCGCGCGCGGACGTCTTCTTGGCGGGGGCCTTCTTGGCCGGTGCCTTCTTCGCGGCGGTCTTCTTGGCCGGTGCCTTCTTCGCCGCGGTCTTCCGGGCCGCCGCCTTCTTGCGCGGCGGCTCCTCCTCGTCGGCCTCCTCCTCGTCCTCCTCTGCCCGGTCCTCGTCGGCCCCGTCCTCGGCCTCGTCGCCCTCGTCGGCCCGGTCCTCGGCGTCCTCGTCGGCCTCGTCCTCGTCGCCCTCGTCGGCCCGGTCCTCGGCCCCCTCGTCGGCCTCGGCGTCCTCGTCGTAGTCCTCGTCCTCGTCGCGCGCGGACTCGGGCTCCTCGTACTCGTCCTCGTCGCCGTCGTCAGCCTCGTCCCGCGACTTCCCGCCCGGCACGTCGGGGACGACGCCGTCGAGCTGGTCGCGGACCCGGTCCGTACGGCTGTGCAGCCGGTCGGCGAGGGCGCTCATCTGCCGCTCGACCATCGCGCCCGAGGCGGCCTTGCCGACACCGCGCAGCTCACCGCGGAGCTGTTCGGTGATCTCCTTGAACTGCGGGTTGTCCTTGAGCTGCTGGGACACCAGGTCGGCCACGCCGCGCGGGGTCAGGTTCAGCTTCTTGCCCGCGACCATCGAACCCACGGCGAGCGCCAGTTTCATCTTCTTGCTGCGTCCCAGAAGGTATCCGGCCCCTACCGCGAGGCCCAGTCCCACTCGGTTCATCGTGCTGTCCCGTCGTCGGTTCCTGTACTCCTGCGCATGGCGATGTCCAGCCGGTCGAGGAGCTCGTCCTCCATCCGGTCGAACTCCTCCTCCGTGATCGCTCCGTCCTCCAGTTGCTCCTCGAGACGGGAGAGTTCGGCCCGAACCGTGGCGGGGTCGTAGTAGATCCGCTCGGCCTCCTGAACGACCTGCTGGATCACCCAGCCGCTGCCGCGCACCGGGGCGAACGGCAACAGCAGCACCTCTGAGATCAGGCCCATCTCCCTGCTCCTTCGCTTGTGTGCCCCCGCTAGTCGGCCACCGGTACGGCGGGCTTGGCGGGGCCGGGCTCGACGAAGCTGTACGGCGGCAGCGGACCGTTGACCCGCACCTCCAGGTGGGGACGGCTCTCGCGCAGTCCGTCCGCCGCCTCCAGGAAGCGCGCCGCCTCGTCGCGGTCCACCAGGAACGAGACGTTGGCAAGCCAGCCGGTGGACTCGGGGCCCGGCTCGACGCTCGCCGCGAGGGGCTCCAGGACCCGCTGCACCTCCGCCGCGTCCTCGGCCTCACGGGCCTTGACCGCGGCCGCCACCATCTCGCCGAGCTGGATCTTCTGCTCGTACGAGCCGCCGCCGGCCTGCCGGTTCGCCTCGGCCATCGCGCGCAGCTCGGGGTTGTCCGCCATCACCTGGTGCAGCACGGCCTCCTCGACGTGAGAGGCCTTGATGTTGTATTCGACCTTGTTCTCCAGGGCTCGCAGCCGCTCCAGGTAGTGCTCGGCGCGCTCGGTCAGGACGCCGGTGACCGCGTCGTCGTCGGGGGCGACGCTGCCGAACCGCATGGGCAGCACGCACCCCTCCGCGCCCGCCTCGCCGAGGACGGTCTGGTGGGCGAGGAGATCGCGGCGCTTGGGCCGGAGGTTCTCGGGAGCATCGCTGACGACGGCCGCGAGATCACCCGCGTGCAGCACCCGTACCGGCAGCGGAGGCTCTCCCACCCCGCTCAGGCCCTCCGGGAGGGCGGGGTGGGAAGCGGCGGTGATGCCGTAGACGTAGGTGCTCACTCCTGCTCCTCCTTCCGGCGGGCGGACGTCGACTTGCGCGTACGCGGCCGGGACTCGGTCTCGCCTTCCTCACGGGCCTGCTTGAAGGCGCCGGAGATGGTCTCGGCGGCGCCGGACAGCGCCCCCTTGGACTTGCCGCGCGCGCCGGACTCGGTGACGTCGCCGACGATCTCGGGCAGGCCGGGGCTCTTGCGCGGGCCCGCCTCCAGGTCGAGGCGGTTGCACGCCTCGGCGAACCGCAGGTAGGTGTCGACGCTGGCCACGACGACCCGGATGTCGATCTTCAGGATCTCGATGCCGACCAGAGAAACCCGCACGAAGGCGTCGATGACGAGCCCCCTGTCGAGGACGAGTTCCAGGACGTCGTAGAGGCCGCTGGAGCCGCCTCCGCCACCGGACTGTTGTGCCGGGACCACGGTCATGCCGACCGCACCTCCTTGTGTGTGATGAATGGTTGTGGGGCCGAGCCGTTCGACGGGCGAACGGCCTACCGGCCACCGGACCGCGCGTCGGACCGCCCACGCTCGTAACGGCGGATGCGGCGGTAGCCGGTCAACTGGCCCTCCGGGTCGAGTTCGACCTCGTAGCTCGCCATGAGGCTCATGGTGTCGGGCACCCGCTCGAGTTCGAGGACCTCGACCTCCAGGGACCAGCCGTCCTCGGTCTGCGAGAAGGACGAGACGCTCTCGGCGGTCATGCCGGTCAGCTCGGCGAGCTGGGCACGCGCCTGGCGCAGCACCTCCATGGGCTTCGGCCGGTCGTCCGTCACGGTGTCGTCCTCGCCCTCTTTCCGGTCGTCGGTCGGGGAACCGCCCTTCGGGGGTCTCCGCGAAGTCCGCGTGTTTCGTGAAGCCTGTGTGTCTGCCGTGTTCTTTGTGTTGGACATGGCCACCTCTTCCTTCCGTGTGGCCGGAAGGACCATGGCCAAACCTTCAGGAGCACACGCGTCTGCGCCGGTCGCGGGACGTCCTGCACACCGGCGGTACGTGCATCAGGCACGCAGCGCGTCGAGGCGGCGCCGGGCGGGCCCCAGAGCACGTCCGGCGCCGCTCGTCTTGGACCACGGCCGGGTCCGGGCCTGCTCGAGGGCGTCGGCGACGGTCCAGCGGCGGGGTCCGAGACCGGGGTCGTCGAGCTGGTCCCAGCCGATGGGCATGGCGACGGGGGCGCCGGGACGGGCGCGCACGGTGAAGGGGGCGACGGCGGTCTGCGCGTAGCCGTTGCGCTGCACGTCGAGGTAGAGCCGCTCGCCCCGGTCCTTCTTGCGGGCGGCGGTGGTCAGCTGCTCCGGGTGTTCGGCGGCGAGCAGCTCGGCGGCGTCCCGCGCGAAGGCGCGCACCTCGTCGAAGCCGTGCCGTCCGTTCAGGGGGACGACGACGTGCAGTCCGCGCGAGCCGGTGGTCATCAGGGCGGAGGGCAGCCGCACCTCGTCGAGCAGGTCGCCCAGCCACCGGGCCGCCTCGCGCACGGCGGCGAAGTCGTCGCCGGAGGGGTCCAGGTCGAAGATCATCAGGTCGGGGCGGTCGGCCCGGCCGGCCCGCGACAGCCAGCGGTGGAAGGTGAGGCAGGCCTGGTCGGCGAGGAACACGAGGGTGGCGGTGTCGTCGCAGACGGTGTGCAGGACGGTGCCGTCCTCCTTGCCGACCCGCGTCCGGGTGATCCACTCCGGGTAGTGCCCGGGGGTGTTCTTCTGCATGAACCGGGGGCCGTCGACGCCGTCCGGATGCCGTTCCAGCATCAGCGGCCGGCCGCGCAGCTGCGGCAGCATGAACGGGGCCACCGACCGGTAGTACGCCACCAGGTCGCCCTTGGTGCACTCCTCGCCGTCGGCACCGGCCGGGAAGAGCACCTTGCCCGGCCGGTGCACCTCGACGGTGCGGCGTCCGGCCCGCACCCGGCGGACGTCGTCGCCCTCAGGACGGCCGCCGTCCCCGTCCGGACGGCCGTCACCCTCCGGACGACGGCCGTCGCCGCGGGGCCGGCCGCCGGCGCTCACGGGACGACCGCCGTCTCCACCAGCAGCCGGGCGGAGGCGGCGATCGACTCGGCGTCGATGCCCGCCGCGTGCAGTTGCTCCTCGGGGCTCGCCGAACCCGGCATCGTCCGCACGGCGAGCCGCACGAGGCGGGGCACCGGGCGCCCGTCGGTGAAGGCGTCGAGGACCGCGTCGCCGAGCCCGCCCTCCTCGTGGTGGTCCTCCACGGTCACCAGGCAGCCGGTCTCCTCGGCGGCCCGGCGCAGGGTGTCCCGGTCGACGGGCTTGACGGAGTACAGGTCGATCACCCGGACCGGGATGCCCTCGGCGTCGAGGACGTCGGCGGCCTTCAGCGCCTCGTGCACGGTCACGCCGGCCGCGACGAGGGTCAGCCGGTCGCCGCCGGAGGAGCGCAGCACCTTGCTGCCGCCGACCGGGAACTCCTCGTCGGGCCCGTAGATCACCGGGCTCTCGCCGCGCGAGGTGCGCAGGTAGCGGATGCCGTCGAGCCCGGCCATGGCGGCGACCAGCCGGGCGGTCTGGTTGGCGTCGCACGGGTACAGGACCGTGGAGCCGTGCACGGCCCGGAACATCGCCAGGTCCTCCAGGCCCATCTGCGAGGGCCCGTCCTGGCCGATGGCCACCCCGGCGTGCGAGCCGACCAGGTTGATCCCGGCGCCGCTGACGGCCGCCATGCGCACGAAGTCGTACGCCCGGGTCAGGAAGGCCGCGAACGTGGAGGCGAAGGGCACCCAGCCGCGGGTGGCCATGCCGACCGCGGTGGCGACGAGCTGCTGCTCGGCGATGTAGCACTCGAAGAAGCGGTCGGGGTGCTCCTTGGCGAAGAACTCGGTGCGGGTGGAGTCGCCGACCTCCCCGTCGAGGGCGACGACGTCGCCGCGGGCCGTGCCGAGGGCGGCGAGGGCCTGCCCGAAGGCGTCGCGGGTGGCGACGCCCTTCTCGGGGTCGCCCTTCTCCCAGCGGGGCAGGTCGAGACGGCCGGTGGGCACCGAGTGCAGCATGCGGGTGGCGGGCGGCTCGTGCACCTCGACGCGCAGGTCGCGGATCCCGCCGAGTTCCGCGATCGCCTCGTCGGCGTCCGGCAGCGGCTTGCCGTGCAGCCCCTCGCGGTCCTGGACGGCCTCGACGCCCCTGCCCTTCAGGGTGCGGGCGAGGATCGCGGTGGGCTGGCCCTTGGTGGAGATCGCCTCGCCGCAGGCACGGTCGACGGCGTCCACGTCGTGGCCGTCGACCTCGACGGTGTGCCAGTCGAAGGCCTGGAAGCGGCGGGCGTAGGCGTCGAGGTCGTGGCCGTGCCGAGTGGGGCCGCGCTGGCCGAGCCGGTTGACGTCCACGATCACCGTGAGGTTGTCCAGGTGCTCGTGGCCCGCGTGCTCGGCGGCCTCCCACACCGAGCCCTCGGCCATCTCGCTGTCCCCGCACAGCACCCACACCCGGTGGTCGGAGTGGTCCAGCCGCTTGCCCGCGAGGGCGATGCCCACGCCCACGGGCAACCCCTGGCCGAGGGAGCCGGTGGCCGTCTCGACCCAGGGCAGGCGCTGCGGGGTGGGGTGTCCTTCGAGGCGGCTGCCGAGTTCGCGGAAGGTGAGGAGCTCCTCGTCGTCGATGGCGCCGGCCGCCTTGTACGCCGCGTACAGCAGCGGGGAGGCGTGGCCCTTGGAGAGGACGAAGCGGTCGTTGGCCGGGTGTGCGGGACGGTCGAAGTCGTAGCGGAGGTGGTTCGCCAGCAGGACGGCCATCAGGTCCGCGGCGGACATCGACGAGGTCGGGTGCCCGGACCCCGCGGCGGCGGAGGCGCGGACGCTGTCCACTCGCAACTGCTGTGCGAGCTCGCTGAGTTCGGCGGTGTCCATCGGGTTACTGCTCTCCTTCTCGGGGGAGGGGACGCGGCTGGTCACCGGCGGGCTCGCCGCCGGGCTGGTTCTTGGCGGGCTCGCCGCCGGGCTGGTTCTTCGCCGGTTCGCCGCCGGGCTGGTTCCTCGCGGGCTCGCCGCCCGGCTGGTTCTTCGCCGGTTCCGGTGCCGGGCGGTTCCTGGCCGGCTCGTTCTTCACCGGCTCGGGGGTCGGTGAGGTGATCGTCCGGGAGGTGTCGTCACCGCCGCCTCCGCCCAGGGCCTTCTGCCCGGCGGTGGCGGGGACGCCGGCCGCGGACGTCGCGTCCCGCTGCCGTTCGCGTCCGTCCGGCATCCGCGCCAGTTCCGGCGAGGCCGTGTCCAAGGGCACCGACCAGGACCGGACGAGGCCCAACTGGACTGCCTGGCGCGGCAGTACGGCGTCCAGCAGCCAGTCGGCCGCGACGCGCACGCGGTTGCCGGGCATGGCGGCCAGGTGGTAGCCGCGGGTGACCGCGCCGGCCGGCAGCCCCGACAGCGGGACGCCCAGCGGGTTCGCGGCGGCCTTGACCCCGCCGAGGTCGACGACGAAGCCCATGTCCTTGTGCCGGTAGGGCCGCAGCTCGCGCCCGGTCAGCGAGGCGGCGATGTTGTGTCCGGCGACCTTGCCCTGCCGCCAGGCGTGCTGTGCCGTCATGGGCGTGTACGCTCCCGGCTTCTCCAGATCGGGTACGGCGGCGGCGTCACCGCACGCGAACACCTCGGGCCTGCCCGGCACGCGCAGGGTCGGCTCGACGAGGAGCCGCCCCCGCTCCATGGGCAGGCCGAGGGACTCCGCGAGGGGATCGGGCCGTACGCCCACGCACCACACGAGGGTGCGGGTGTCGACGAACTCGCCGTCGGTGAGCAGGACTCCGTCCGGGGTGGCCTCCTTCACGGAGGTTCCCATCCGCACGTCGACGCCGCGTTCGCGCAGCACCCGGTCGGCGGTGGCGGAGAGCCGTCGGTCGAGTTCGGGCAGGACGCGGTCGGCGACGTCGAGCAGCAGCCAGCGCGGCCGCATGCCCTTGCGCAGGGGGTGGGCGCGCACCAGCGCGTCGGTGAACAGCTGCCCGTGGGCGGCGACTTCGGTACCGGTGTAGCCGGCGCCGACCACCACGAACGTACAGCGGGCCGTGCAGAGCGCGGCGTCGTCGGCGGAGGAGGCCAGTTCGACCTGCCGGGTCACGTGGTCGCGCAGGTAGAGCGCCTCGGGCAGGCCGCGGAAGCCGTGCGCGTGCTCGGCGACGCCGGGGATGGGCAGCAGCTTGTTGACGCTGCCGGCGGCCAGCACCAGCCGGTCGTAGCCGAGGGTGCCCGCCTCGCCCTCGGGGCCGGTGTAGTGCACGGTGCGCCCGTCGAGGTCGATGCGGCCGGCCTCGCCGAGCACCAGCCGCACGTCCGGCAGGGTGCCGGTGAGGGAGACGGTGACCCGGCGCGGTTCGAGGATGCCGGCGGCCACCTGGGGCAGCAGGGGCAGGTAGAGGAAGTAGTCGGTCGGGTTCAGCAGGGTGATGTCGGCCCGGCCGCGGGCCGCCCGCGCGAGGGTGCGGGCCGTGCGGTATCCGGCGAAGCCGGCTCCGACGATCACGATGCGGGGTCGACTCACGTTCGCCTCCGGTGGCCCCGCGCCGTCGGGGCCGCGGGGAAGTGTGTCGTACGGGGTTTCCGCGTCCCCCCGGGCAGGCCCGCCAAACGTCCGCGGGCCCCTGCGGGGGCCCGGTTTCCCGCCCGCGCGCGGGGTAACCCGGACCGCGACCGCCCACCCGCCGCACCCCAGCGGAGGTACCCCCCATGCCCGAGTACGGCTATTTCCTGTCCTGCGAGGAGTTCGGCCCCGCGGACCTGGTCGAACAGGCGCGGATGGCCGAACAGGCCGGCTTCACGGCGCTCTGGATCTCCGACCACTATCACCCGTGGAACGACGCACAGGGCCAGAGCCCGTTCGTCTGGTCGGTGATCGGCGCGCTGTCGCAGGCGGTGTCGCTGCCCGTCGAGACGGCCGTGACGTGCCCGACGGTGCGGATGCACCCGGCGGTGGTGGCGCAGGCCGCCGCGACGAGCGCGGTGATGACGGACGGCCGCTTCCGGCTCGGCGTCGGCTCGGGCGAGGCCCTCAACGAGCACATCCTGGGCGACGCCTGGCCGCCCGCGCACGTGCGTCTGGAAATGCTGGAGGAGGCGGTCCAGATCATGCGGCGGCTGTTCACCGGCGAGGAGGTCAACCACGTCGGCACGCACTACACGGTGGAGAACGCCCGCCTCTACACGGTCCCGGACGAGCCGGTCCCGATCGACGTCTCCGGTTTCGGCCCGAAGGCCACCTCCCTCGCCGCCCGGATCGGCGACGGCTACATCACGATGATGCCGGAGGAGCCGCTGGTGGAGCAGTTCCGCAAGGGCGGCGGCGGGGCCAAGCTCGTCAGCGGCGGCATGAAGGTCTGCTACGGCCCCGACCGCGAGGAGGCGGTCCGCACGGTCCGCAGGCTGTGGTCCAACCAGCTGCTGCCCGGCGAGATGGGCCAGGTGCTGCCCACGCCGAGCCACTTCGAGCAGCTGGAACCGCTGATCACGGAGGAGATGGTGGCCGGGAACACGGTGTGCGGCGACGACGTGGACGCCCACGTCACGGCGCTGAAGGCGTTCGCCGACGCGGGCTTCGACCGGATCTACGTCAACCAGATCGGCCCCGACCAGCGTGGTTTCTTCGACTTCTACCGCACGAAGGTGCTGCCGCGGCTTCCCTGAGCCCCCGGGCCGGGGCCGAGTCCTCGGCCCCGGCCCCGGTCAGCACGACGGTCCTGCCGTGCGTCCACGTCGTGGGTCAGGCCCGGTGGTGGGGCGTCTCGGGGTCGATGCGGCCGGGCCGCGGCGTCTCGCCCGGCTCGGGGACGCCCACGCCGGGTGCGGTGGGCGGCATCGGCGGGTAGGGCGTGCCCGTGCCGGTGGCCGCCCCCGTGGGCGGTGCGGCGGGTCCCGGCTGTGCGGACGGGGCCGTGCCGTGGTGGGCCGGGTGCGGGCGGGCGGCGCCGCGCAGGACGTAGGCCAGCACGCCGAGGAGGGCCGCGGTGATCAGTGCGGCGGCCCAGTCGGGCAGCCCGATGTCGAGGGCGAGGCCCACGGCCAGCGCGACGGCGGCTCCCGCGTACAGGGCGAGCGCGCCGGAGGCGGCGTACAGCGTGGCCCTGCGGCGCTGCTTGCGGGTCTGTTCGCGCAGTTCCTCGCGGATGGTCTCGCGTGCCACCTGCGCCAGCTCGTCGACGAGGTGCTTGTCCAGATGCTCCAGGTGATCGATGCGCTCCATGTTTCCCGGGTACCCGGCGCCATCGGCCGGTAACGCGGTGCGGGGCGGGTGCGCGAGGGCCCGGCGCGGGCCGCCGAGGGGATCGGGTGAAGGGATCTCCGCGGCCCGTCCGGCCCAACTAGGCTTTCGCGCATGAACATTCTGGGAGCCACCCTGCGTGTCTGCGTGGACGATCTGGAAGCCGCCGTCCCCTTCTACGAGCGCCTCTCGGGCGCCTCGGCGCTGCGCTTCGAGCGCGGCGGCGTGCGGGTCGCCGCGGTCGGCTGCTTCCTGCTGATGAGCGGGCCCGCGGCCGAGCTGGAGGTGCTGCGCAAGGTCGCCGCGACGATCGCCGTGACGGACGTCGACCAGGCGCACAGGACGCTGGACGAGCTGGGCGCGGACATCATCGCGGGGCCGGTGGCGACCCCGGCGGGCCGCAACCTGATCGTGCGGCATCCGGACGGCGCGGTGTACGAGTACGTGGACCGCCGTCCGGCGTGAGGCGGGCGGCGGGCGGCGGGCGGCGGCTCAGGAGCGGCCGAGGGCGGTGACGACGAGGTCGGCGAGCAGCGCGCCCGCGGTGCCGTCGGGGTCCAGGTCGGGGTCGTAGACGGTGACGTCGAGGCCCGTGCAGCGCGGCGAGGCGAGCAACGGCCGCAGCAGCGGGACGAGTTCGTCGGGGAAGAGACCGTTCGGGTCGGGACTGTCGACGGCGGGCATGACCGTCGGGTCGAGGACGTCGGCGTCCAGGTGCACCCAGAAGCCGTCCAGCTCGGGGCTCTCGAAGGCGCGTGCGGTAACCTCGCCGAGCGCCCCGGCGCCTCCCCCGCGCAGTTCGCCCACGGTGACGACGGGCATCCCCAGAGCCGCGAGTTCGGCGGTGTCGTCGGCGAACTCGTCGCGGATGCCGAGGAACCGCACGTCCTCGTCGCGCAGATAGGGCCTGAGGCCCTCCAGGTCGGTGAGGTCGCTCTGGCCCCGGCCGGTGGCGAGCGCGACCTCCTCGCCTGCCGCCGCGCCGACCGCGGTCGAGTTGCCGGGGTGACGGAAGTCGTGGGAGGCGTCCACCGCGACCAGCCCGTACCGGCCGATGCGGCGCAGCGCGAGGGCGGCGCCGAGCTGGATCGAGCAGTCACCCCCCAGGACGACGGGGAAGTCCCCGGCGCGCACGTGCCGTTCGACGCGGTCGGCGAGCCGGCGGGTGTAGGAGGCGAGGGCGGCCGCATTGAAGACGCCGTCGCCCTCCTTCCAGTCCCCCCGGTCGTAGCGCGGGGGGACGACGACCCCGCCCTCCGCGGCGCCCAGCCTCCGCACGACCCGCTGGTCGCGCAGGGCGCCCGCGAGCTTGTGGCAGCCGGGCACCGTGCCGGGGGCGGGCGGGCGCAGCCCCAGGTTGGAAGGGGCGTCGAGCACCACGAAATTCCGCATGCCCGGCATCCTCGCCGACGTACAGTCGGGCGTTCAACGGCTTTCCCGCGGACCACGCGGGACATGCGGGAAACGAAGGAGCGGACGCGGTGAGCGAGCAGACGGCCGAGCGGCACACCTACCGGGTCATCGTCCGGGGCACCTGGGACGGTCTGACGGAGGCGGCGCGTGCCCGGCTGCTCTCCGAGGCCGCCGAGCACGGCCTGACGAGCATGCGGTTCACCGAGGAGGGCTCGCTGACGTACGAGCCGTCGCCGCTGAAGCACTTCTCGCTGCGGTACGTGGTGGTCTCGGACGCGGCGGACGGCGAGGAGATGGCGGGCGCGCTCGCCGAGGAGCGCGCCGAGACGACGCTGCGGGAGCTGGGCTACGGCTTCACGGGTCTGAAGTCGACGGTCACGGACCTGGACACGATGAAGATCAACCGGAAGGGCGGGCGGTCCCGGGGGAACGCGGGGCACGCATCTCGGTGGTGAGCGCCCACCGCTCGTGGTCGCGCCAGTCCCCGTCGATGTGGATCATCTTCGGGGAGAAGCCCTCCAGCCGGAACCCGCAGGCCCGCGCGAGGGCGATCGAGGCGGCGTTGCCGGGCTGCACGTTGATCTCCAGCCGGTGCAGCCGCATCGGCCCGAAGGCGTGGGCCACCACGAGGTCGAGCCCCTCGCGCATCAGTCCGCGCCCGGCGGCGTGCGCGAAGGCGCCGTAGCCGAGCGCGCCGCACTGGAAGCCGCCCCCGACGATGTTGTTGATGTTGATGAACCCGGCGAGGGCCCCGTCGTCCAGGGTGCACACGAGGAACCCGGCCTTCGTCGGGTCCTCGATGAGCCGTTCCGCGTAGGCCCCGTACGCCTCAACGGTGGCCGGCGGGAACAGCCACGGACGGTGCAGGTCCCTGCTCTCCCGGACCCGGGCCGTGAACTCGTCCGCGTCGGCGTGGGAGAAGTGGCGTATGCCCACGCGGGAGCCCTCGGCGAGGTGGCGGGATGTGGTGTGCGGCATCGGGCCAGCGTACGACGTGGTCAGTCGCGCCGTCTGACGGCGTACGCGCCGCACAGCGCGCCGACGGCCCCGGTGGCGAGCATCGCCGTCCACAGCGGCACCGTCACCGTCACCTCGGGGACCAGCAGCCTGATCCGGGTGGCGCCGGTGTTCTCGAAGACGAAGATCAGTGCGAGGAGGGCGAGCGCCAGGACGGTGATCCGGGCGGGCGTCGGCGCGCCACCCGTCCCACTGGTCTTTCCGTCGCTCTCGGAGGTCTTCGGACTCATACGCCCAGGGTGGGCCCGCCGGCGCCCTCCGGCGCGGCGGAGGACTGCCCACGGGTGACGCCCCGGCCACCCGCCCCGCCGCCCGCTCCGGCCGGCGGTGGCCCTGCGGGTGACGGGGCCGGCCGGGGGTCAGCTCAGGGCGGGCATGGCGAGGGTGAGCGTGCCGGTGTCCGCGTCGAGTTCGGCGGCGATCCCGAAGGGCACCGTCAGTGCGCCGTCGCAGTGGCCGAAGCCGAGTTCCTCGACGACCGGCACGCCGAGCCCGCCGAGCCGGTCGGCCAGCACGGGCCGCAGCTCCTCGTAAGGACCGCACTGCGCCCAGGAGCCCAGCGCGATCCCGGCGACGCCGTCGAGCCAGCCGGTGCGCAGGAGGTGGGTGAGCGTCCGGTCGACGCGGTACGGCCGTTCCCCGACGTCCTCCAGGAGCAGCAGTCCGCCGCGGGCGCCGGACCGGGTGTGCGGGGTGCCGTACCCGGTGGCGAGGAGGGTGAGGCAGCCGCCGAGGGTGACGCCGCGGGCCCGGCCGGGAGCGAGGGCGGTGCCGGTGGAGGTGAGGGTGCGGACGGTCTCCGGGGCGAACAGGGTGGCCTTGAGGTGTTCCTGGGCGCGGGCGTTCTTCACGAAGTCGACGCCGGCGGCGACGGGGCCGTACAGCGTGACCAGGCCGAGGCGGACGGCGAACGCCTCGTGCAGGGTGGTGCTGTCGCTGAAGCCGAGGAACACCTTCGGCCCGGCGGCCCGCATGGCCTCCCAGTCGAGCAGGTCGACCATGCGCTGGGCGCCGTAACCGCCGCGCGCGCAGATCACCGCGTCGACGGACGGGTCGCACCAGGCGCGCTGGAGGTCGGCGGCCCGGTCGGCGTCGGTGCCGGCCAGATGGGGCAACGCGCCGTGCACGTCCAGGACATGGGGTGCGGCGAACGGGTCGAGGTCCCAGCCGCGCAGCAGGTCGAGGCCCGCCTGGAGCCGTTCCTCGGCGACGGGTCCGCTGGGCGCGACGACCGCCACCCGGGCGCCGGAGGCGAGCCGGGGCGGCCGCACGAGTTCCTTCACGTGGCCAGCTCCAGGGTGGGGATGCCGGGCGTGTTCAGCCCGAACACCTGGGAGTACAGGGACAGTTCGGCCTCCAGGGCGCGCGCCACCGTCTCGGCCCGCCGGAAGCCGTGCCCCTCGCCCTCGAAGGCGAGGTAGGCGTGCGGCACCCGGCGTCCCGCGATGCGGGCGAGGAGCCGTTCGGCCTGGGCGGGCGGGCAGATCACGTCGTCGAGGCCCTGGAGCAGCAGGAACGGTACGTCGATGCGGTCGGCGTGCTCGACGGGCGAGCGTTCCGCGTAGCGGGCGGGCACCTCGTCGAGGGGGCCGACCAGGGTGTCGAGGTAGCGCGACTCGAAGTCATGGGTCTCCCCCGTCGCCCAGGCCGTGAGGTCGAGGACGGGGTAGCTGATCGTGCCGCAGGCGTAGACGTCGGTGCCGGCCAGGGACGCGGCGGCGGTCCAGCCGCCCGCGCTGCCGCCGCGGATCGCCAGTCGGCCGCGGTCGGCGGTGCCCTCGTCGGCGAGGGCGAGGGCGACGGCGGCGCAGTCCTCGACGTCGACCACCCCCCACTGCCCGCGCAGCCGGTCCCGGTACGCGCGCCCGTATCCGGTCGACCCCCCGTAGTCGACCTCGGCGACGCCGATGCCGCGGGAGGTGAAGTAGGCGATCTCCAGGTCCAGTACGAGCGGGGAGCGGTCGGTGGGCCCGCCGTGCGCCCAGATCACGTAGGGCGGCAGTTCGGCGCCGGGGGCGACGCAGCCGGGGTTGCGCGGCGGGTGGACGTGGGCGTGGATCTCGCGGCCCTCGGGGCCGGTGAAGGTGCGGATCCGGGGGTCGGGGTAGTACGCGGGGTCCACGGTGTCGTCGTGCCCGGCGCCGATCACCCGGGCGCGGCCGGTGCGGACGTCCAGCTCGACGACCTCGTGGGCGCTGCGCGGGCCGGCGCCGACGGCGACGATCCGCTCCCCGTGCACGGCGAGGGTGGAAGCGAACTCGGTCCAGGGCCCGGCGGCGTCGACGACCTCACCGGTCTCGGGGTCGAGGACGCCGAGCGCGGCGGCCCCGCGGCCGTGCACGACGGCGACCAGGCCGTCCGCCAGCGGGGCGAACCAGCGGTGGCCGAGCTTCCAGAGCGCGCCGCCGAACTCCTCCTCGCGCGGGCACACGGGCCGGTGGTCCCGGTAGAGGTTCCACCAGCCCGTACGGTCGCTCGCGTACAGCAGACAGCCGTCCGTCGACCAGTCGACCTGCGCGATCGACTCCTGCGGACCACCGGCCACCACGCGGGGTTCCCCGAACGTCCCGTCGGCACCGACCTCGGCGACCAGGGCCTCCGTGCCGTCCCACGGCATCCGCGGGTGGTCCCAGGCCAGCCAGGCGGCCCGCCGGCCGTCGGGCGACAGCCGGGCTCCGGTGACGAACCGCCGCCGCGCGTCGGTGAGTTCGCGCACGGCACCGCGGTCCGCGGCCGCCGAGCCGTCCAGCGGCACGGCGGCCAGGACCCGGCGTACGTCGGTGGGTCCGTCGCCGGTGAACTCCTCCAGCACGCACCACACTTCGTCCCGTCCGGGCGGGAACTGCGGTTCCGCCCAGCGCAGTCCGCCGCCCACCTCCGACACCGGGGTCAGCGGACGGGGCTCGCCGCCGGGCTCGCAGGCGTACAGCCGCTGGTCGGCGAAGTGCACGAACACCACCAGGGTCCGTCCGCCCAGCACCCGGCCCGCCCAGGGCTGTCCGCCGTACTCGAGGACTCGGCTGCGCACGTTCCACGGCGCGGGCAGGACCGACTCCTCGGTACCGTCGACCCGCCGTCGCACCAGCGTGCGCCGACCGCCCTCGGCGGGCCGGGGGGCCGTCCACCACACCTCGTCGCCGACGAAACCGACGTACTCGGGACGCCCGTCGTGCGCGGCGGCGAGACGCGCGTCGAGGGGGGAGGGCCAAGCGCCGTACGGCAGGTTCTGCACGTCTCGCTCCTCTAGGCCGTGCGCAGGAAACGGTCGAGGACGTCGACGCCGAAGTGCAGCGCCTCGACGGGGACCCGTTCGTCGACTCCGTGGAAGAGGGCCTGGTAGTCGAGACCCTCCGGCAGCTTCAGAGGGGCGAAGCCGTAGCCGGTGATCCCGAGCCGCGAGAACTGCTTGGCGTCCGTGCCGCCGGACATGCAGTACGGCACCACGTGGCCCTGCGGCGCGAACTCCTCGACGGCCGCCCGCATCCTGGCGTACGTCGGCGAGTCCACCGGCGCCTGGAGGGCGACCTCGCGGTGCTCGAACTCCCAGCTCACGTCGGGCCCGGTCAGCGCGTCGAGGGTGGCGCGGAACTCGTCCTCGCAGCCCGCGAGATACCGTCCGTCGACGTACGCCACCGCCTCCCCCGGAATGACGTTGATCTTGTAACCGGCTTCCAGCATGGTCGGGTTGGCGCTGTTGCGGACGGTCGCCTCGACCAGTTTGGCCGCCGGACCGAGCTTCTCCAGCAGACCGTCCACGTCGTCCAGGTCGGCCTCGACGCCGTAGAGGGCGGCGATCTCAGTGAGCGCGGCCGTCACCGTGGGGGTGAGCCGCAGCGGCCACTCGTGCTCGCCGATGCGGGTGATCGCGGCGGCCAGCCGGGTCACCGCGTTCTCCCGGTTGACCTTGGAGCCGTGTCCCGCGCGTCCGCGCGCGGTCAGCTTCAGCCAGCCGGTGCCGCGTTCACCGGCCGCGATGGGGTAGATCTCGCGTCCGGTGCCGTCGTGGAAGGTGAACGCGCCCGACTCGCCGATGCCCTCCGTGCAGCCCTCGAAGAGGTGGGGGTGGCGGTCCGCGAGGAACCCGGAACCGTCCTCGGCGCTGGCCTCCTCGTCCGCGGTGAAGGCGACGACGAGATCGCGCCGGGGCCGGACGCCCTGGCGGGCCCAGGACCGGACGACGGCGAGGATCATCGCGTCCATGTTCTTCATGTCGACGGCCCCGCGCCCCCACACGACGCCGTCGCGCACCTCCCCGGAGAAGGGGTGCACGCGCCAGTCCGCGGGCTCGGCCGGCACCACGTCCAGGTGCCCGTGGACGAGCAGGGCGTCCGCGGACGGGTCGGTGCCCTCGATGCGGGCGACCACGTTGGTGCGGCCCGGCGTGCGCTCGAGGAGCGTCGGCTCCAGGCCCGCCGCGGCGAGCTGTTCGGCCGCGTACTCGGCGGCGGGCCGCTCCCGGCAGTCCCCGCCGCCCCGGTTGGTCGTGTCGATCCGGATGAGGTCCGAGGTGAACCGAACGACCTCGTCCCTCGCCTGCCCGTCAGCCATACTGCTCCTCCACCGCGGCCGAGACGACCGTCGTGACCGCCTTGAACGTGCGAATGCCCTCGTACATGGTGCCGCTGGTGTAGGCGATCCTGCGCTCCGCGGTCCGCGCCACGCCCGGCACCACGGTCGCGGCCATCGCCAGGTGCTCGGCGTCGAACTCCACGGCGACGGTGAACGGTCCCGCCTCCACCGGTTCCCGGCGCACCGCCAGCCGGGCGGCCTCCTCGGCCGCGGCCCGGATGTCGGCGGCGGTCCTGACCGGGGTCCGGCACACCGCCGCGTACCGCGACACGTGGTCCTTGACGGCGACCTTCAGCGCCTCGGGCGCGTACCCGAGCGCGTCCTCGCAGGCCACGTCGTCACCCGTGACCAGCACGACCGGCACCCCGTACTCAGCGACGACCCGCGCGTTGAGCAGCCCCTCGCTGGCCCGCACGTCGTTCAGCCACACCCCGGTGATGGAGTTGGCGAGGTAGGTGTGGGCGAGGACGCCCTCCGCGCCGGCACCGGCGTGGTAGCCGACGAACGCGATGCCGTCGACGTCGCCGTGCTGGACGCCCTCGACCATCGACAGCGACTTGTGCCGCCCGGTGAGCATCTGCGCCCGCTCGTCGAGCCGTTCCAGGAGCAGGTTGCGCATCGTCCAGTGCGCCTCGTTGATCAGGACCTCGTCGGCGCCGCCGTCGAAGAACCCGAGGACGGCCGCGTTGACGTCGGAGGTGAACAGCGCCCGGCACCGCTCCCACTGGGGCGTCCCCGGCAGCACGTCGGCCGGCCAGGTGACGCCGGTGGCGCCCTCCATGTCGGCGCTGATCAGGATTTTCATGCCCGCGTCCGTCCTCTCCCGGAAAACCCCCTGAGCTTAACGGTCCACCGGACGGCCGGCGGAAGACCTCCCCGACGGGGCAGGTGACGGCGGCCCCCGCCGCGACGACCGGTACCGGGGCACCGGTGGTCACGTCCGCGCGGTCTCGGTCACCTCTCCCGGCCCGCGAGGACCCACTGCGACGGCAGCTCGATCCGGGTCCCGTCGGCGGCGAACTCGGTCGTGACGAGCGGGAGCGCGCCAAAGGCGAGGACGGTGAGCCCGGCGGCCGCCAGGTACACCGGTTACCGGGTCGTCGGCGGGGCCTCCCGCCAGAAGCCCTCCCAGGCCGCCCGGTACCGACTCGTCACGCTCATGCCCGACTCCTCAGGGTGCGACGTCGATCCGCCGTGGGTGACGGGCCAGTACGGTGTATCGCTCCCCGGTGGCGCGGACAAGCGCCGTACGAATTCCTTCACGCCTCGTTCGAACGGCGTACGCCGTCGTGCGCCCCCCGCGCCCGTGAAGAGCCGGTCAGCGCCGGGGAAGGGTCAGTTCGAACCAGACCGACTTGCCCGCAGCGGTCCGGCTGGTGCCCCATTCCCGGGCCAGCGTGCTCACCACCCGCAGTCCGCGCCCGGACTCGTCGTCGGGTCCGGCGCTCAGCAGCGTCGGCAGCTCGTGGTCGTCGTCGTCCACCTCGCACAGCAGTGTCTCCCCGCGCACGAGCCGCAGGGTGACCGGCCGTCCGTGCGCGTGCCGCAGGGCGTTGGTCACCACTTCGCTGACCATCAGCTCGGCCGGGTCGGCCAACTGTGCGAGCCGCCAGTCGTGGAGCTGTTCGCGGACCGCGGCGCGGGCCCGGCCGACCTGGGCGGGATCGAGGGGGAGGGTCCACTCGGCGACGTCCCCGGGCTCGATGCCGTGGAGACGGGCCATCAGGAGTGCCACGTCGTCCTTGCGGCTGCCCCGGCCGGCCTTCGAGAACGTCGCGGCGAGGGCGCGGACGATGGTGTCGCAGGCGTCGTCCATGGAGGCGGCCGGGTGGGCGGCGGACTCGCACAGGGCCGCCAGGCCCACGCCGATGTCCTCGCCGCGCATCTCGACGAGTCCGTCGGTGCACATCACGAGCCGGTCGCCGGGCGCCACGCGCACGCGCACCTCCTCGAAGGGCACTCCGCCGACGCCGACGGGGGCGCCGGTGGGCAGGTCGAGCAGTTCGCTGCGGCCGTCGTCGGCGCGTACCAGCACGGGCGGGACGTGGCCCGCGTTGGCGAGGTGCAGTTCGCTCGCGATCGGGTCGTAGACGGCGTACAGGCAGGTGGCGAGGTAGGTGTCGCCGAGGCGCCGGGCCAGGTCGTCGAGGTTGCGCAGGAGTTGCGCGGGCGGCAGGTCGAGCGCAGCCATGGTCTGCACGGCCGTGCGCAACTGGCCCATCTTGGCGGCGGAGTGGAGACCGTGGCCCATCACGTCGCCGACGACGAGCGCGGTGCGGGCGCCGGGCAGTTTCACGGAGTCGAACCAGTCGCCGCCGACCCGCCCCAGCAGGGTGCCGGGCAGATAGCGGGTGGCGATGTCGCAGCCCGCCATCCGCGGCGGTATGCGCGGCAGCATGCTGTCCTGGAGCGTGTCGGCGATGCTCTCCTGGTAGGTGTACATGCGCGCGTTGTCCAGCACCAGACCCGCGCGGGCGGCGAGTTCGGCGCCGGTGACCCGGTCCATGTCGTCGAACTCGGAGCGCTCGGGGTGGCGCAGCAGGACCATGAAGCCGAGGACGACGTCGCGGGCCTTCAGCGGGACGACGAGCATCGAGCGGCCCGTGATCAGGGGCCGGAGGTCGCGCTTGTCGAACTGCGAGGCGACGGCGTGGCCCAGCCGTTCGTCGATGCGCGGTACGAGGACGGGTTCGCCGCTGGTCATGCACTGGAAGAACGGCGTGTGCTCCGGGAAGGGCATGGCCTCGCCGACGGGCACCACGTCGTCCCAGCGGCCGGGTTCGTCGGTGTGCTCCAGGGCGACCCGGTGCCACATGGTCGTGGTGTTCGGCACGCCGTCGGGGAACTCCTCGCCGGCGAGCACCTGTTCGCGCAGATAGGTGCAGGCGACGTCGGTGAAGCGCGGTACGACGGCCCTGCTGACCTCGCCGATGGTGCGGGACAGGTCGAGGGAGGTGCCGATCCTCCCGCTGACCTCGTTGAGGAACTCCAGGCGTTCGCGGACGGCGGCGTGTTCGAGGTCCTCGCCCTCGTCGTCGGGGTCCGCGGGCGCGGGCCGGCCGGCGGCCGCGGCGCGGGCGGCCCGCTCGCGGCGGGCTCTGCGCTCGACGCGCCGCGCGACCCCCCAGTCGGGGGTGACGGGCACCCGGTCGTTCTGGCTGAACTCCAGTACGGGATAGCCCAGTTCGAGAACCTGGGAGACGATGCGGGCGCTCTCGTGGACGCTCATGCTGGGCAGGATCTCGGGGAGCCTGCGGGCGAGGTCCTCGGCGCCGGGGAAGTCGGTGTGCAGGGCGAAGCCGGGCGCGATGCGCTCGACGCGCCGGCCGTCGTCCCTGTCGGGCCGGTGCAGGCGCTCGGCGTCGGCGGCCAGCACCAGCAGCCGCTCGCTGCCCGGTCCGACCAGGGGGTACGCCCACCACAGGACGTCGACGCGGGGTCTCTCCCACCCTGCGGGCCGGGGCTCCGTCCCGCCCCGCTCGGGCACGGTCAGCCGGGCCCGCCCGGCGGCCGGGTAGCCCAGCCCGCCGTCGAGGGAGTTCCCCAGCCCGGGTCCGAGGCCGTCGTAGGGCGCGTGGTCGTCGTACGGCAGGTGGTCGTCGATGTCGGGGAGGGCGCCCGAGACGGGCAGCAGGTCGATGGCGGGCTCGCCGATCGCCTCTTCCCTGGGGACGCCGAACAGCCGGCGGGCGCCGCTGCTCCAGTGCGAGACGAGGCCGGCCCGGTCGACGACGACCACGGCGAGCGGGATGCGTCCGGTGTCCGCGGCCTCGGGTGGCGCACCGCTCTCCGCCCCGCGGCTGGGAGGTGCGTCCCTCTCGGTGCCACGGTCCATGGCCCAGACCCTCTCTCCCCAGAGCTGCACATGATCTCCCCCGCAGTCCCCACCGTACGGCGCGCGCCGTACGGGATGTGCGGCAATTCTGGAATTGGTTCCACCGGGGAAGTGCTGGGTGACGGGCTTCCCCGGGGTTCTCTCAGTCCTCGTGGCCCAGTTGCAGATCACGCTCCGTGCGGCCGCCGCCGGCCACCTGCAGCACGGTGGCGACCGGCGGGTAACCCGCGGCGATGACGGTGTACTCGCCGGAGGACAGGTCGACGAAGCGGAAGGTGCCGTCCGGGCCCGTGGTGAGGGTGTCCACCACGTTGCCCGCGGCGTCCAGGAGCGTCACGCGCGCGTCCTCGACGGGCCGCCCGCCGGTGGCCCGGACCGTGCCGCGCAGCACGGCGCCGCCGGCGAGTTCGACGTCCTGGCGGGTCTCCCGCGAGGCCTGCACGGTGACCGGCAGCGCGGCGGGGCGGAAGGCGGGGGCGCTGGCGGCGAGGGTGTACTCGCCGGCCACCAGCTCGGTGATGACGTACCCGCCCTCGCGCCCGCTGCGGGTACTGGCGACGACCTCGCCGTGGACGTTGGTGAGGGTGACGGCGGCGTCCCGCACGGGCGTGCCGTCGGCGGTGACGACGGCGCCGGCGAGGCGTCCGGCACCGCCGAGGACGACGTCCAGCTCGACGGGGCGCTCACCGACGGTCACGGAGACCGCCTGCGGCTGGTGCCCGCCGGCTGCGGCGATCAGGACGTACGACCCGGAGCCGGGCGTGGCCAGCGCGTACCGTCCGTCCTCGCCGCTGGCACCGCGCCCGATCTGCTGTCCGGCCACGTCGATGAGGGTGAGCGCGGCGCGCGGCACGGCGGTTCCGTCGGGGTGCTGGACCGTGCCGCAGACGGGGATGCCCGCGGTGTACGCGGCGCGGGCCTGCGGGATGGGGGTGGTCACGGGCGCGGGTTCCGTTTCGGTGGCGTGGTGGGACACCAGCGGTTTCTCCTTGAGGAAGAAGGTGAGCACGAGGCCGAGGGCGAGCACCGGTACCAGGTACAGGAAGATCCTCGGCATGGCGTCGGCGTACGCGCCGATGTAGGCGTCGCGCAGCGCCGGGGGCAGGGTGTGGACGAGCTGCGGGGTGATCGACTCGGGGTCGGGGAGGCCGGCACCGGCATCCGCGCCGCCGGGGAGGCGCTCGCGCAGGGAGTCGGTGAGCCGGTTCGCGAAGAGGGTGCCGAAGACGGCGGCGCCGACGCTGCCGCCGATCTGGCGGAAGTAGTTGTGGGCGCTGGTGGCGGTGCCGAGATCGGCGGGACGCACGGAGTTCTGCACGGCGAGGACGAGGACGGGCATCACCAGCCCGATGCCGGCGCCGAGGACCGCCATCCAGAGGCTGTAGTGCAGCCGGGGTGTGTCGGCCTCGAGCCGGGACAGCAGCCACATGCCGAGCACGGCGAGGGCGCCGCCGAGGACGGGGTACATCCGGTAGCGGCCGGTGTGGGTGATGAGCTGTCCGGAGACGACCGAGCTGACGACGATGCCGCCCATCATGGGCAGCATGAGCAGCCCGGACTCGGTGGCGGAGGCGCCGTCGACCATCTGGAGGAAGGTCGGCAGATAGCTGGCGGCGCCGAAGAGGGCGACGCCGATCACCAGCCCCACGAGGCTGGTCAGGGTGAAGACGGAGTCGCGGAACAGCCGCAGCGGAATGAGGGGTTCGGCGGCGAAGCGCTCGGCGACCAGGAAGAGGACGGTGGCCAGGGCGGCGCCCGCGCCGAGGGACAGGATGAGGCGCGAGTCCCAGGCGTGTTCGGTGCCGCCCCAACTGGTCAGCAGGACCAGGCAGGTGGAGGCTGTGGCGAGCAGCAGGGTGCCGAGCACGTCGAAGCGGGGCCTGGTGCGCGGCTTGGGCAGCTTGAGGACGACGGCGACGACGGCGAGGGTGAGCACGCCGAAGGGGACGTTGACGTAGAAGCACCAGCGCCAGGACAGGTGGTCGGTGAAGTAGCCGCCGAGCAGCGGTCCCGCGACGGAGGCGAGGCCGAAGGCGGCGCCGATGAGGCCCATGAAGCGGGCGCGCTGCCGGGGCGGCACGATGTCCGCGATGATCGCCTGTACGCCGATCATGAGCCCGCCGGCGCCGACGCCCTGCACGGCGCGGAAGGCGATCAGCTGGTCCATGGTCCGCGCCCGTCCGGCCAGCGCGGAGCCGACGACGAAGACGACGATGGCGAACTGGAAGACGCCCTTGCGGCCGAGGAGGTCGCCGAGTTTGCCGTAGACCGGCAGTCCGACGGTGGCGGTGAGCAGGTAGGCGGTGATCGCCCAGGACATCTTGTCCAGGCCGTGCAGTTCGCCGACGATCTTCGGCAGCGCGGTGGCGACGATCATCTGCTCCAGCGCCGCGAGGAGCAGCGCGAGCATCAGCGCGAAGAAGACCAGCCGCACCTGGCGAGGGCTCGGTTCGGCGCTCCGGGCGGCCCCGGGCGGGGCGGGCGGTGGAGGTGCCGCCGCCGGTGCGCTCCGCGCTCCGTCGTGCAGGTCTTCCTGCACCAGAGTGGTCCCACCCACCTATCGCTCCCCTCGTCGCACCTGCCGCACAAGTCCCGCGTGAAGCGACAACTCCGAGCAAGTGCGACGAGTTACGGCATCGACCCGGTCCGAAGGGAGAACCACTCGAACCGGTGAGGTGGAGCAACGGTCAGGAGTCGTCGGGCTCTTGACCTGCGGCGAGCCGCCGCCGAGGGCGGGCTACTTCTCGACCTCGGTGGCGAGGTTGCCGAGGATCGCGTCGTAGATCCGGCCGAGGCCCTTGGGGGCGAAGGTCCTCTCGAAGAAGCCGCCGACGCCGCCGGCGCCGGTCCAGGTGGTGGTCACGACGACGCGGGACCTGCCCTCCCCGGCCGGGGTGACCCGCCAGACGGTGACCATGGAGGAGTTGCGGTCCTTCTCGACCAGCTCGCCGTCGGTGGGCTCGGTGACCTCCAGGAGGCAGTCACGGACGCGCTTGCTGGTGGCCTGGAGCTTCCAGTGGACGAGGGTGCCCTCTCCGTCGCCGCCCTCGCGCACCTCGTACTCGCTGAACTGCTCCGGCAGCAGCCTCGCGCGCGTGCCGCTGTAGTCGGCGATCGCGTCGAACACCGTGTCCGGGGCCGCCGCGACGACCCGCTCGGTGGTGGCCTCGACCTGCGCCATGGGGTTCCTCCAGGTCCTTGTTGCTCGGTGGTTCCTCGGATCGGGGCAAGCCAACCACCCCGGTCCCCGGCCGCCCAAATCGGGGGTGCGGAAGCGGTCGCGGGCCGGTCGGAAAGCACCCTCGCACGATCATGGGAGCAAGTGTTCCATTGTGAGTCCAGTGCTACCGAGGAGGCCTCATGCGCTGGGAGAACCTCACCGTGGAACCCCGCCGCGACCGGCCGGCGGACGCCGCGCTGTTCGGCGCGGACGCGGTCACCACCAGGACGTTGGACACCCCGGAGTTCGCCGGGACGACGTTCCACGAGATCCGGGCCCGCACGATCCTCAACCGGGTGCCGGGCGCCTCCCGGATGCCGTTCGAGTGGACGGTGAACCCCTACCGGGGCTGCACGCACGCGTGCGTGTACTGCTTCGCCCGCAAGACGCACGGCCACCTCGGCCTGGACACCGGCGTCGGCTTCGACACCCAGATCGTCGTGAAGGTGAACGCGCCGGAGCTGCTGCGCCGCCAACTGGCCTCGCCGCGCTGGCACGGCGAGCACGTCGCGATGGGCACCAATGTCGACTGCTGCCAGCGCGCCGAGGGCCGCTACCGGCTGATGCCGGGCATCCTCACCGCCCTGCGCGACCGGGCGAGCCCCTTCTCGATCCTGACCAAGGGCACCCTGATCCTGCGCGACCTCGACCTGCTGAAGCAGTCCGCCGAGGTGACCGACGTCGGCATCTCCGTGTCGGTCGGCTTCACCGACACCGAGCTGTGGCGCACCGTCGAGCCGGGCACCCCGGCCCCGCAGCGGCGCCTGGAGGTGGTCCGGACGCTGACCGCGCACGGCATCGGCTGCGGGGTGCTGATGGCGCCGGTGATCCCCTTCCTCGGCGACCGGCCGGACCAACTGCGCGCCACCGTGCGGTCGATCGCGGCGGCCGGGGCCACCTCCGTCACCCCGCTGGTGCTGCACCTGCGGCCCGGCGCCCGCGAGTGGTTCACGACCTGGCTCGGAGAGCACCACCCGCATCTGGTGCGCCGCTTCGAGCGGCTGTACGCGGACGGCGCCTACGCGCCGAAGTGGTACCAGCGCCGGCTCACCCGTCAGGTCCACGACCTGGCCCAGGAGTACGGGATCGGCCCCACGCGCGCGGGGATGCCCCGCCGGATCCGGCCGCCCGAGCCGGCGGCGGAGCCCGCCGCGGCCGGACCGGCCCAGCTCAGCCTGCTCTGAGCACGTTCGTGGGCAACCGGCGGACCAATCGGGTCAAGTATCGGCAGAACAGGTTCTTCCGGGCGTCGATGCCGGGACGATGCGCCGAGGACCGTGATCCACGCGGTCCGTCGACCTCCGTCCTGGGAGGACCCCATGAGGAAACGCGCAGCAGCGCTGTGCGGTGCCGCCGCCGTCATGGCCGGGGCGTTGACCGCCGTGCCCGCCGACGCGATCCCGTCGCCCGCCGCACAGGCCGCGACGGCGGCCGGACCCGCCTGGAAGAAGTGCGGCACCACCGACCACCCGACGCTCCAGTGCGCGTCCCTGGAGGTGCCGCTCGACCACGCCGACCCGGGCGGGGAGCAGATCACGCTCGCGCTGTCCCGGGTGCCGCACACCGCCGGGACGTACCAGGGGCCGCTGCTCGTCAACCCGGGCGGGCCCGGCGGCAGCGGACTGACGCTCGCCGGATTCGTCGCGTCGTCGCTGCCGAAGAAGGTGGCCGCGCAGTACGACGTCATCGGCTTCGACCCGCGCGGGGTGGGCCGGAGCACGCCGGCCCTGAACTGCCGGCCGGGCCACTTCGCCCCGGTGCGCCCGGACTCCGTCCCGTCCACCGGTGAGATCGAGCGCGCCAACCTCGCGCGGGTCCGGGCCTTCGCCGAGGACTGCGGGAAGAAGTACGCGCGCGTGCTGCCGTACCTGGACACCCTGAGCGCGGCCCGGGACATGGACGCGATCCGCCGGGCCGTCGGCGCGCCGGAACTGAACTACTTCGGTTACTCGTACGGCACCTACCTCGGCGCGGTCTACGCCAAGCTCTACCCGGATCGGGTGCGGCGCCTGGTCCTCGACTCGATCGTCGACCCCACCGGCGTCTGGTACGACAACAACCTCACGCAGGACCAGGCCTTCGACGACCGCCACCGTGCCCTGATGGCGTGGATCGCGCGGCACGACGCCACCTACCGGCTCGGCACCGACCCGGACCGCGTCGAGGCGAAGTGGTACGCCGTGCGGGCCGCCCTGGCGGAGGAACCGGCGGGCGGCAGGGTGGGGGCCGCCGAGCTGGAGGACACCTTCATGCCGGGCGGTTACTACAACGGCTACTGGCCTTATCTGGCCGACGCGTTCGCCGCGTACGTCAACGACCGCGACGCCGATCCGCTGATCGAGGCGTACGAGAACTTCGGCGCGGTCGACGCCGCCGGGGGCAACGGCTACAGCGTCTACACGGCGGTGCAGTGCCGCGACGCCCACTGGCCGCGCGACTGGGACGAGTGGCGCTCCGACAACTGGCCGGCCTACCGGAAGGCGCCGTTCATGACCTGGAGCAACGCCTGGTACAACGCGCCGTGCGCGTTCTGGCCGACCCCCTCGCGGGGACCGGTGAACGTCGCGAACGGCCGGCTGTCGCCGGCGCTGCTGTTCCAGGCGACGGACGACGCGGCCACCCCGTACGAGGGCGGCGCGATGATGCACGCCCTGCTCGGCGGATCCAGCCTCGTCGTCGAGGAGGGCGGCGGCAACCACGGCATCACGCTGAGCGGGAACACCTGCCTGGACAAGCATCTGGCGGCCTACCTGAGCGACGGCACGGTGCCGCGCGGGCCCGGACGGGCCGACGCGGTGTGCAAGGCGCTGCCCGACCCGAAGCCGCTGAGCGCGAAGGTCGGCTCGGGGACGGCGCACGGTACGACGCTGCACGGGCTGCTCGGCTTCCGCGGCTGACGCACCGTCGGCCGCGACCCCGTCGGGGGCGTCGTCACCCCCGTGGTCCACCATGGACGCATGAGTGAGCTGACCAGGATTCCCGCTCCCGACGGCGTCGCCGCCTCAGCCCAGTACACGCACGTCGTGCTGGGCACGGGCCGTTTCGTGGCCGTCTCGGGCCAGCTGCCCCTGGACGAGCGGGGCCGAACGGTCGGCGAGGGCGATCCGCGGGCCCAGGCCCGTCAGGTCTTCGAGAATCTGCGGCGCTGCCTGGCCGCCGCCGGGGCGACCTTCGACGACGTCGTCAAACTCACCTGCTTCGTCACCGACATGGCGCACATGCCGGCGATCCGCGAGGCCCGCGCCGCGCACATACCCGACGACCGGCTGCCGGCCGCCTCGGCCGTGCAGGTGGCCGCGCTGGTCCGGCCGGAGTTTCTGATGGAGATCGAGGCGTTCGCGGTGGTCGGCACATGACGGCCCTCCGGGTGCGCGAGATGACCCTCGGCGACTGCGACCGCGTCTCGGAGATCCGCGTCCGCGGCTGGCAGAGCGCCTACCGGGGCCTGATGCCGCAGTCCTACCTCGACGCCCTCAGCGTGACCAGGACGCCGAGCGGCGCCGCGGCTGGTTCACGCGCGGCGACGGCAGCGTGGTGAACCTGGTCGCGGAGCGGGCCGGCGAGGTGGTGGGCTGGGCCGCGCACGGCGCCTACCGCGAGGGCGAAGTGCGCACCGACGAGGCCGAGTTGTACGCGATCTACGTCGACGCGGCCCGCGTCGGCGGCGGCATCGGAGGGGCGCTCCTGGCCGAGTCGGTACGGCGGAGCACGGCCGCCGGCCACCGCCGCATGCGCCTGTGGGTGCTCAAGGACAACACCCCGGCCCGCCGCTTCTACGAACGCGCGGGCTTCCGGGCGGACGGCACGGAGGAACCCTTCGAGGTCGCCGGCGCGCGGGTGCCGGAGGTCCGCTACACCCGCTCCCTGACGACGGCGTGACGGCCCGGCCCCGCCGCTCACCGCTGTCGGGGGATGCGCGCCAGCGCGCGTACCGCCGCCTCGGCGAGGCGGGGGTGGGCGAGGGCGTCGTCGAGCACGGGGCGGGCGCGGGCGTCGCCCAGGTCGCCGAGGCCGTCGACGCAGGCGAGGGCGACCCGCCGGTACGGGTCGTGCGGGCGCAGCCGCCGCCGCAGCGTGGTGATCAGCGCGGGCACCGCCTCGGGTGCGCGCAGCTCCACCAGGAGCCGGACGGGGTGCAGAGCGTAGGCGACGCGCAGTTCGTTGGTCGCGAGGGCGGCCGCCGCCCTGGCGGTGCGCGGGTCGCCCAGACGGGCCAGGGCGTGAGCGGCGGAGGCGCAGCGGGGCGGGTCGCGGTGGTTCAGGAAGAGGACGAGGGCCTCGAAGGCGCGCCGGTCCCCGGCCAGCCCGAGGCGGAAAGCGGCCAGCTCCCTTGCCCACAGGGGCTGTGCGGCGGCGGTGAGCACCTCCGCGAGCGCGTCGTGGTCACCGGTCGCCGCCAACTCCTCGAAGGCGGCGGCCCCTCCCGACTCCTGCCGTAAGCGCTCCGTGAGCGATCGCAACTCTTCGTCCATGGAGTCGAGCCTAGAGCGGTGGCGCCGGCGCCGGGACGTACATCACAAACACGAGGGGCTGGCGCGCTCGTTACCCGCCGGTTAAGCTCATACGAGCGAGTTACCCACTCGCACCCCCGTTCGTGACGGCCTGGTGACGCAGCCGCCGCGACGGAGTCGGTTCGGTACCCCAGGTACCGCTTCGCACGACCCGGCCACGGGACAGGGCCGGTCGGTCATCACCGTTCCCCGGACGTGTGCACGTCCGCTGTGACGGTCCCGGGCGTGTGCGCTCGCAGCCCGGCAACACCCGCACCGAGCACTCTTCTTCACGCACCCCCGGTGCGTCCGGACCGCCCTTCGGGGCGCCCGGACGCACCCGGGGCCGCTTCCAGTCGTCACCCTCATTCCTGGAGTTCCGCCATGGCCACTCCCCTGTCCCCCACCCCCCTCTCCGACCTGCGGACGATCGCCGTCGTCGGTCTCGGCACCATGGGCACCGGCATCGCCGAGGTCCTGGCCAAGGCCGGCCGCACGGTGATCGGCATCGACGTCAGCGAGGCCCAGGCCGCGCGGTCGCTCGCCACCCTGGAGGCCGCCACCGCCCGCGCCGTGGAGCGCGGCCGGCTCACCGGTCAGGAGCGCGCCGACGTCCTCGCCCGGGTCCGCACCTCCACCGACCTCGCGGCGGCGGCCGACGCCGACCTGGTCATCGAGGTGGCGCCGGAGTCGTACGAGATCAAGCAGCAGATCTTCCGGGAGCTGGACGGGATCGTGCGCCCCGAGGCGATCCTGGCGACCGGCACCAACGCACTGTCCGTCACCCGGCTCGCCGCCGACTCGGCGCGCCCCGAGCGGGTGCTCGGCCTGCACTTCTTCAACCCGGCGCCGGCGATGAAGCTGGTCGAGGTCGTCTCCTCGGTGCTGACCGCCCCCGCCGCCGTCGCCGCGGTCACCGATCTCGCCCTCGATCTGGGCAAGGAGCCGGTGGCGGTCGGGGACCGCCCCGGTTTCGTCGCGGACGGGCTGCTGTTCGGCTACCTCAACCAGGCCGCCGCGATGTACGAGGCGAAGTACGCCTCCCGTGAGGACATCGACGCCGCGATGCGGCTCGGCTGCGGTCTGCCGATGGGCCCGCTCGCGCTGCTCGACCTGATCGGCGTCGACACCGCGCGGACGGTCCTGGAGGCCATGTACGCCGAGTCCCACGACCGGCTGCACGCCCCCGCGCCGATCCTCAAGCAACTCGGCGAGGCGGGCCTGACCGGCCGCAAGTCGGGCCGCGGCTTCTACACCTACGACGCCCCCGGCAGCGCGACGGTCGTGCCGGACGCCCTGACGCCCGTCGCCGGCGCGTCCGGCACCCACGGCCGTCCGGTGCGCGCCGTCGGTGTCGCCGGCTCGGGGACGATGGCCTCCGGCATCGCCGAGGTGTTCGCGAAGGCGGGCTACGACGTCGTCCTGGCCGCCCGCAGCGAGGAGAAGGCGCAGACGGCCAGGGCCCGGATCGGCAAGTCCCTCGCGCGTTCCGTGGACAAGGGCCGGCTCACCGCCGAGGCCGCCGCGCAGACGCTGGAGCGGATCACCCCGGCCGGCTCCTACGACGCCTTCGCCGACGTCGACCTGGCCGTCGAGGCGGTCGCCGAGGACCTGGACGTCAAGCGGCAGCTGTTCGCGGCGCTGGACAAGGTGTGCAAGCCGGGCGCGGTGCTGGCCACGACCACCTCCTCACTGCCGGTCGTCGCGCTGGCCCGCGCCACCTCGCGTCCGCAGGACGTGATCGGCATGCACTTCTTCAACCCGGCGCCCGCGATGAAGCTGGTCGAGGTCGTCCGCACGGTGCTGACGGCCGAGGACGTCCACGCGACGGTCCACGAGGTCTGC
This sequence comes from Streptomyces sp. NPDC051051, assembly GCF_040682975.1. Classification (NCBI taxonomy): domain Bacteria; kingdom Bacillati; phylum Actinomycetota; class Actinomycetes; order Kitasatosporales; family Streptomycetaceae; genus Streptomyces; species Streptomyces sp. NPDC051051. The sequence goes on along the minus strand of NZ_JBFBCB010000010.1, from coordinate 129,976 downwards.
GTCAGGATCAGGAAGCACGCCGTGGACTGCGGCGACCGGGCCGGCTTCATCGTCAACGCCCTGCTGTTCCCGTACCTCAACAACGCGATCAAGATGGTGCAGGAGCACTACGCGTCGCTCGACGACATCGACGCGGCGATGAAGCTGGGCGGCGGCTATCCGATGGGCCCCTTCGAGCTGCTGGACGTCGTCGGACTGGACGTCTCGCTGGCGATCGAGAAGGTCCTGCACCGCGAGTTCCGCGACCCGGGGCTGGCCCCGGCGCCGCTCCTGGAGCACCTGGTGGCCGCGGGCTGCCTCGGCCGCAAGACGGGCCGTGGCTTCCGCGAACATGCCCGCCGCTGACCGCGCCGGCGACCGGTTCAGGGCCGGTGAGGACTGGGGCGGGCTGCTCGGACCGGCGCCCCCTCCCCCGCCCGCGTGGGGCGGGGGAGGGGCCGGACACGCGCACCGAGCTGCGCACATGCAGTACGTTCAGGGCATGCCCCAGCCCGCCAAGTCCTCACGTACACCAGCCGCGCCCGACGCGCCGGAGAGTGCCGCCGGCTCCCGCGCGGCGGCCCAGCGGCTCAAGATGCGCCGCGAACTGGCGGCTGCCGCGATGGAGCTGTTCGCGACCAAGGGGTACGAGGCCACCACCGTCGACGAGATCGCGGCAGCGGCCGGGGTCGCCCGCCGCACCTTCTTCCGCCACTTCCGCTCCAAGGAAGAGGCGATCTTCCCCGATCACGACGACACCCTGATCCGGGCCGAGGCGGTGCTGAACGCGGCTCCCGCGCACGAGCACCCGCTCGACACGGTGTGCCGCGGCATCAAGGAAGTGATGAGGATGTACGCGGCCCGGCCGGAGATCTCGGTCGCCCGCTACAAGCTCACCCGCGAGGTGCCCACCCTGCGCGAGGCGGAGATCGCGTCGGTGGCGCGCTACGAGCGCCTCTTCACCCGTTACCTGCTGGGCCACTTCGACGAGCACGCCCACGACGACGACGCCAACGACGACCCGCTGCTGGCCGAGGTCGCCGCCTCCGCGGTGGTCACCGCCCACAACCACGTCCTGCGGCGCTGGCTGCGGGCCGGCGGCCAGGGCGACGTCGAGGCCCAGCTCGACCACGCCTTCGGGATCGTGCGGAAGACGTTCGGCACCGGCATCGGCGCCGGACGCAGCACCGCCGGGGCGCGTCCGGCCGCCGCGGCGGTCTCCGAGCAGGGCGAGGTCCTGGTGACCGTCGCCCGCACCGACGCCCCGCTGCACGAGGTCATGCGGACCATCGAGCAGGCGCTCAAGGAGCGCTGAACCACCCCTCACGAGCCCATGACGCTGTGACGACGGCCACCCCACCGGGTGGCCGTTTTGGCATGTCAGAGCACCTTTTCCCGCAGATTTCCGAGCCCCTTCGATCGATCATCGCTCATTTGTTACGTAAAGATTTCATCTGAGGTGAAGTTCTGGCACTCAGTGCCTTGCGAGGTGACACGCGGTGTCATACGTTGAAGGGGTCCGGGCGGCCGGCGTGCAGAGACCTTTCGTACGTCGGCTGTCCCCGCAAGCTCTCCCCCAGTGCCCCACCGGCCGGGGGGACCCCGGCTCGCGCGCCCGGACGCCTGCGTCACAGGCAACCTCCCGCGCCACAAAGCGCCGCCGAACAGCACCACCCGCCGAACCGACGGCACACCCCCACCCACCCTCAGCAACACCGACGTAACCATCGGCGCCCCTCCCTCAGGGCGCTCACCGCCGGAGGCAACACCGTGACCGTGAAGGACATCCTGGACGCGATCCAGTCGCCGGACTCGACCCCGGACGACTTCGCCGCTCTGCCGCTCCCTGAGTCGTACCGCGCGATCACCGTGCACAAGGACGAGACGGAGATGTTCGCGGGGCTCGCCACCCGCGACAAGGACCCCCGAAAGTCGATCCACCTGGACGACGTGCCGGTGCCGGAACTCGGCCCGGGCGAGGCCCTGGTGGCCGTGATGGCCTCCTCGGTCAACTACAACTCGGTGTGGACCTCGATCTTCGAGCCGGTGTCGACGTTCAGCTTCCTGGAGCGCTACGGCAGGCTCAGCGAGCTCAGCAAGCGCCACGACCTGCCGTACCACATCATCGGCTCCGACCTCGCGGGCGTCGTCCTGCGCACCGGCCCCGGCGTCAACTCCTGGAAGCCCGGTGACGAGGTCGTCGCACACTGCCTGTCGGTCGAGCTGGAGTCCAGCGACGGCCACAACGACACGATGCTCGACCCCGAGCAGCGCATCTGGGGCTTCGAGACCAACTTCGGCGGCCTCGCCGAGATCGCGCTGGTCAAGTCCAACCAGCTGATGCCCAAGCCGGACCACCTCAGCTGGGAGGAGGCCGCCGCCCCGGGCCTGGTCAACTCCACCGCCTACCGGCAGCTCGTCTCGCGCAACGGCGCCGGCATGAAGCAGGGCGACAACGTCCTGATCTGGGGCGCCAGCGGCGGACTCGGCTCCTACGCCACCCAGTTCGCGCTGGCGGGCGGCGCCAACCCGATCTGCGTCGTCTCCTCACCGCAGAAGGCGGACATCTGCCGGGCGATGGGCGCCGAGGCGATCATCGACCGCAACGCCGAGGACTACAGGTTCTGGAAGGACGAGCACACCCAGGACCCGAAGGAGTGGAAGCGCTTCGGCAAGCGCATCCGCGAACTCACCGGCGGCGAGGACATCGACATCGTCTTCGAGCACCCCGGCCGCGAGACCTTCGGCGCGAGCGTCTACGTCACCCGCAAGGGCGGCACCATCACCACCTGCGCCTCGACCTCGGGCTACATGCACGAGTACGACAACCGCTACCTGTGGATGTCGCTGAAGCGGATCATCGGCTCGCACTTCGCGAACTACCGCGAGGCCTGGGAGGCCAACCGCCTCATCGCCAAGGGCAAGATCCACCCGACCCTGTCGAAGGTCTACTCCCTGGAGGAGACCGGCCAGGCCGCCTACGACGTGCACCGCAACCTCCACCAGGGCAAGGTCGGCGTGCTGTGCCTGGCCCCCGAGGAGGGCCTGGGCGTGCGCGACGAGGAGAAGCGCGCCCGGCACGTCGACGCCATCAACCGCTTCCGCAACATCTGAGACACCCGGGGTCATAGATGACTGAGCGTCAGAAGGACCGGCCGTGGCTCATGCGCACGTACGCCGGTCACTCCACGGCAGAGGCGTCCAACGAGCTGTACCGGCGCAACCTCGCCAAGGGCCAGACGGGCCTGTCGGTGGCGTTCGACCTGCCGACGCAGACCGGCTACGACTCCGACCACGTCCTCGCCCGCGGCGAGGTCGGCCGGGTCGGCGTGCCGGTGGCCCACCTCGGTGACATGCGCCGGCTGTTCCAGGACATCCCCCTGGAGCAGATGAACACCTCGATGACCATCAACGCCACCGCCATGTGGCTGCTGGCGCTCTACCAGGTCGTCGCCGAGGAGCAGGGCGCGGACGTCACCCGGCTCCAGGGCACGACCCAGAACGACATCGTCAAGGAGTACCTGTCCCGCGGCACGCACGTGTTCCCGCCGGGGCCGAGCCTGCGCCTGACGACCGACATGATCGCGTACACGGTCTCCCACATGCCGAAGTGGAACCCGATCAACATCTGCAGCTACCACCTGCAGGAGGCGGGCGCCACACCGGTCCAGGAGATCGCGTACGCGATGTCGACGGCGATCGCCGTGCTGGACGCGGTCCGCGACAGCGGCCAGGTGCCGCAGGAGCGCATGGGCGACGTCGTCGGCCGCATCTCCTTCTTCGTCAACGCGGGCGTCCGCTTCGTCGAGGAGATGTGCAAGATGCGCGCCTTCGGCCGCATCTGGGACCGCGTCACGCGCGAGCGGTACGGCATCGAGGACCCCAAGCACCGCCGCTTCCGCTACGGCGTCCAGGTCAACTCCCTCGGACTGACCGAGGCGCAGCCGGAGAACAACGTCCAGCGGATCGTGCTGGAGATGCTGGCCGTGACCCTGTCGAAGGACGCACGCGCGCGTGCCGTGCAGCTGCCGGCCTGGAACGAGGCGCTGGGCCTGCCCCGCCCCTGGGACCAGCAGTGGTCGCTGCGCATGCAGCAGGTGCTGGCCTACGAGAGCGACCTGCTGGAGTACGACGACATCTTCGAGGGCTCGAAGGTGATCGAGGCGAAGGTGGGCGAGCTGGTCGAGGAGTCGCTCGCGGAGATCGAGCGGATCCAGGAGATGGGCGGCGCGATGGCCGCCGTCGAGTCCGGCTACCTCAAGTCGCAGCTCGTCTCCTCGCACGCCGAGCGCAGGGCCCGGATCGAGTCCGGGCAGGAGAAGATCATCGGCGTCAACGTCTTCGAGACGACGGAGCCCAACCCGCTCACCGCGGATCTCGACACGGCCATCCAGACGGTCGATCCGGCGGTCGAGGCCCGGGTCGTCGCCTCCCTGCAGAACTGGCGCGACACGCGCTACCAGCCGCCCTTCAACCATCCGCGCCCGTGCAAGGCGCTGGAGAAGCTGAAGGAGGCCGCCAAGGGCACCGCCAACCTCATGGAGGCCACCCTGGAGTGCGCCCGCGCCGGGGTCACGACCGGCGAGTGGGCCGGGGCGCTGCGCGAGGTGTTCGGCGAGTTCCGCGCCCCGACGGGCGTGTCGTCGGCGCCGGTGGCGGTGCCGGCCGAGGAGGGCTCGGCCATGGCCGACGTCCGCCGCAGGGTCGACGTGACCGCGAAGGACATGGGCGTCGGCAAGCTGCGCTTCCTGGTCGGCAAGCCGGGCCTGGACGGGCACTCCAACGGCGCCGAGCAGATCGCCGTACGCGCGCGGGACGCCGGGTTCGAGGTGGTCTACCAGGGCATCCGGCTGACGCCCGAGCAGATCGTGGACGCCGCGCTGGAGGAGGACGTGCACGCCGTGGGCCTGTCCATCCTGTCCGGCTCGCACGCCCAGCTGGTGCCGGACGTCCTCGAACGGCTGCGTGTGGCCGGTGCCACAGACATCCCGGTGATCGCCGGTGGCATCATCCCGAATGGAGACGCCGAACAGCTCAGGGCTGCCGGCGTGGCCGCGGTCTTCACCCCGAAGGACTTCGACATCACCGGAATCATCGGCCGCATCGTCGACGAGATCCGGAAAGCGAACAAGCTCGACCCCCTGGAGGTCCCCGCATGACCGTCAACCGTCTGCGTCCCCGCCGCTCGTGTCTCGCGGTTCCGGGCAGCAACCCCCGCTTCCTGGAGAAGGCGCAGGGCCTCCCGGCGGACCAGGTCTTCCTCGACCTGGAGGACGCGTGCGCGCCGCTCGCCAAGCCCGAGGCGCGGCACACCATCGTCAAGTTCCTCAACGAGGGCGACTGGACGGGGAAGACGAGGGTCGTGCGCGTCAACGACTGGACGACCGAGTGGACGTACCGCGACGTCGTCACGGTCGTCGAGGGCGCGGGTCCGAACCTCGACTGCATCATGCTGCCGAAGGTGCAGAACGCCCAGCAGGTCGTCGCCCTCGACCTGCTGCTGACGCAGATCGAGAAGACGATGGGCTTCGAGGTCGGCCGGATCGGCATCGAGGCGCAGATCGAGAACGCCCAGGGCCTCAACAACGTCAACGAGATCGCTCAGGCCTCCCCGCGCATCGAGACGATCATCTTCGGCCCGGCCGACTTCATGGCGTCGATCAACATGAAGTCGCTGGTCGTGGGCGAGCAGCCGCCCGGCTACCCGGCGGACGCCTACCACTACATCCTGATGAAGATCCTGATGGCCGCCCGCGCCAACGACCTCCAGGCCATCGACGGCCCCTACCTCCAGATCCGCAACGTCGACGGCTACCGCGAGGTCGCGCAGCGCGCCGCCGCGCTCGGCTTCGACGGCAAGTGGGTGCTGCACCCGGGCCAGGTCGAGGCGTCCAACGAGATCTTCTCGCCGTCCCAGGAGGACTACGACCACGCCGAGCTGATCCTGGACGCGTACGACTACTACACGTCCGAGGCGGGCGGCAAGAAGGGCTCGGCGATGCTCGGCGACGAGATGATCGACGAGGCCAGCCGCAAGATGGCCCTGGTCATCTCCGGCAAGGGGCGCGCCGCCGGCATGCGGCGCACCACGAAGTTCGAGATCCCGGAGGCCTGAGCGCGATGCAGTTCGGACGCACCTACGAGGAGTTCGAGGTCGGCGCGGTCTACAAGCACTGGCCCGGCAAGACGGTCACCGAGTACGACGACCACCTGTTCTGCCTCCTCACCATGAACCACCACCCGCTCCACATGGACAGCAACTACGCGGAGCACACGACCGACTTCGGCAAGAACGTCGTCGTCGGGAACTACGTCTACTCGTTGCTGCTCGGCATGTCCGTGCCGGACGTCTCCGGCAAGGCGATCGCCAACCTGGAGATCGAGTCGCTGCGGCACGTGGCGCCGACCTTCCACGGCGACACGATCTACGGCGAGACGACCGTGCTCGACAAGTGGCCGTCGAAGTCGAAGAACGACCGCGGGATCGTCCACGTCGAGACCAAGGGCTACAAGCAGGACGGCACGCTGGTCTGCGTGTTCCGCCGCAAGGTCATGGTGCCCACGGAGACGTACATCAAGGAGCGCGGCGGCGAGCAGCCCGGCCGCCCCGAGCTGAAGGCACAGGAGAAGTAGCCATGGCGCGACTCGCCCAGACCGCCGGTCTGACCGACGTCCAGCAGGAGATCCTCGCCACCGTCCGCGACTTCGTGGACAAGGAGATCATCCCGGTCGCCACCGAGCTGGAGCACCGCGACGAGTACCCGCAGGCGATCGTGGACGGCCTGAAGGAACTGGGGCTGTTCGGCCTGATGATCCCCGAGGAGTACGGGGGCCTGGGCGAGTCGCTCCTCACCTACGCCCTGTGCGTCGAGGAGATCGCCCGCGGCTGGATGTCCGTCTCCGGCATCATCAACACGCACTTCATCGTGGCGTACATGCTCAAGCAGCACGGCACCCAGGAGCAGAAGGACCACTTCCTGCCGCGGATGGCGGCCGGCGACATCCGGGGCGCGTTCTCGATGTCGGAGCCGGGGCTCGGCTCCGACGTGTCGGCGATCACGTCGAAGGCGGTGCGGGACGGCGAGGAGTACGTCCTCAACGGCCAGAAGATGTGGCTGACGAACGGCGGCACGTCGTCGCTGGTGGCCGTTCTCGTGCGAAGTGACGAAGGACACCCCGAGGGGACCGCGCCCCACAAGTCGATGACGACCTTCCTGGTGGAGAAGGAGCCGGGCTTCGGCGAGGTCCGCCCGGGCCTCACCATCCCGGGCAAGATCGACAAGATGGGCTACAAGGGCGTCGACACCACCGAGCTGATCATGGACGGCCTGCGCGTTCCCGCGAACCGGGTGCTCGGCGGGGTCACCGGCCGCGGTTTTTACCAAATGATGGACGGCGTGGAGGTCGGCCGCGTCAACGTCGCCGCGCGTGGCTGCGGCGTCGCCCAGCGTGCCTTCGAGCTGGGTGTGGGCTACGCCCAGCAGCGGCACACCTTCGGCAAGCCGATCGCCCAGCACCAGGCCATCCAGTTCAAACTGGCCGAGATGGCTACCAAGGTCGAGGCCGCCCATGCCATGATGGTGAATGCCGCACGCAAAAAGGACTCCGGGGAGCGAAACGACCTCGAGGCAGGGATGGCGAAGTACCTCGCCTCCGAGTACTGCAAGGAGGTCGTCGAGGACGCCTTCCGGATCCACGGCGGCTACGGCTTCTCCAAGGAGTACGAGATCGAGCGCCTCTACCGGGAGGCCCCGATGCTGCTCATCGGTGAAGGTACGGCCGAGATCCAGAAGATGATCATCGGGCGCAGGCTGCTCGAAGAGTATCGATTCCAGGGCTAGATGTCCGGTTGGGGGTGTTTTCTTCGAGAAGAAGATCACACCCCGTCAACCACCTCACGCCGTCGACTCGGCTTCCTGGCTTACCCAGTTACGGCCCCGAACCGCTACGATCGCGGTAAAGCCGCCGTCCCCCTGTCGAAGCGCGGCATCATTCGCTACGAAGGTCATCCATGCCCCACAGCCAAACCTCTGCACCTCGCGACAGCCTGGCCGGCGTACGCCTTGCGCGCGGAGCATCGCCGTGGCTCCTCCCGACCGTCGCCACCGCCGCCGTCAGCCTGGTCCGCGCCCGCCGCTCGGGTGTCGCCAAGGCCGTCGCCGTGCCCGCCACCGCTCTCGCGGCGGGCATGCTGTGGTTCTTCCGCGACCCCGAGCGCGAGATCGCGTCCGGCAGGGTCATCTCCCCCGCCGACGGTGTGGTGCAGAGCATCATGCCGTGGAAGGACGGACGGACCCGGGTCGCGATCTTCATGAGCCCGCTCAACGTCCACGTCAACCGCGCCCCGCTGGCCGGCACGGTGACGTCGGTCGAGCACATCCCGGGCGGGTTCGTGCCGGCCTTCAACAAGGAGAGCGAGAACAACGAGCGCGTCGTCTGGCACTTCGACACCGAGCTCGGTGACATCGAGATGATCCAGATCGCCGGAGCCGTCGCCCGCCGCATCGTCCCCTACATCCCCGAGGGCACGAAGGTCGAGCAGGGCGAGCGGATCGGCCTGATCCGCTTCGGCTCCCGCGTCGACATCTACCTGCCCGAGGGCGTGGACGTCGCGGTCGAGGTGGGACAGAAGACCGTGGCGGGGGTGACTCGCATTGACCGTGATTGACCCGGAGACCCAGGCGGGCTGGGTGCCCGAGGCCGACGAGGTGGACGAAGAGGAGGAGATGCCCCTCTCCCTCCGCCTGTCGATAGCCGACACCCTCACCCTCGGCAACGCCACGTGCGGATTCATGGCGGTGTACTTCACCACCACCGGCATCCTCATCCCGCACCTCACCGACAGCCAGGAATCCGGCATGGCGCGCAACAGCGCGGCCACGGCGGTCATCCTGATGCTCTGCGCCGCGGTCTTCGACCTGTTCGACGGCCTGGTCGCGCGCAAGCTGCGCTCGTCGCCGATGGGCGCGGAGCTGGACAACCTCTCCGACCTGATCAGCTTCGGCCTCGCACCGGCGTACTTCGTCCTCGTCTACGGCATGGTGGCGGACGACGCCTACCAGCGAGTGGCCGCGGTCGGGGCGATCGTCGTGCTGCTGGCGGTGGTGCTGAGACTCGCGCGCTTCTCCTGTGTGACACCGAAGAACGGCATGTTCCAGGGCATGCCGTCACCGTTCGGAGCGCTGACGGTCGTGTCGATCGTGCTGCTGGAGCTGCCCTTCGTGGCGACGCTCCTCGCCATTCTGGGCACCGCCTGGCTGATGGTGAGCCGGGTCGAGTACCCGAAGCCGCGGGGCCGCCTGGCCGGCGCGGTGCTCGGCTGGATCGTGCTGTCGATGGGTCTGCTGACCGCCTGGGCCTTCGACGCCCCCGGTGGCCAGCTGCTGCTCCAGACGGGTTGCGCGCTCCAGCTGGTCATGGGCGCGGTCATCCCGCTGTTCGCCACGGCCCGCCGGGTGAACAACTTCCGCGGCAACCGGCGCGAGGCGCGGGCGGCACAGCTGCCGTAGCCCTCTCCCCTCACCGACGGGTGTGGCCCGGACCGCGAGGTCCGGGCCACACCCGTTTCGTCCGCCGGTCCCTCTCCCCGCCTCGTGGCGGATCGGTCGGCCCGGATCAGGTCAGGTCAGGAAGTCCCGGCCGATCCGCTCCGCGACCCGCTCGAGGATCGGGCCGGCCTCCGCGATGCACGTGGCCACGTCCGGCTCGGCGTCCGTGAGCGGATACGCCCGCCGGATGCCGGCCCGGCCCAGGACCTCGGGCGGCAGCGCCAGGCGGCCGCACACCGCGACCACCTCCTTGCCGGCCGCGCGGGCCGCCGCGGCGACCCCGGCGGGCGCCTTGCCGTGCAGGGTCTGCTCGTCGAGGGACCCCTCGCCGGTGATCACCAGCTCGGCCCGTTCCAGCGCCGGCGCGAACCCCAGCACGTCGAGCATGACCTCGATGCCGGCCCGGAACCGGGCGCCGAGCAGCAGGGCGCCGTACCCGATGCCGCCCGCGGCGCCCGCACCCGGCGCGGCGGCGTACTCGGCGGCGCGCGGCCCGACCGAGGTCTCCAGCACCGTGGCGTAGTGCGCGAGCGCCGAGTCCAGCGCCGCCACGTCGTCCGGCGAGGCGCCCTTCTGCGGGCCGTAGACCGCCGGGGCGCCCTTGGGGCCGGTCAGCGGATTGTCGACGTCGCTGGCCAGGACGAGTTCCACGGAGGCCAGGCGCGGGTCGAGGCCGGAGAGGTCCGCGCTCGCCAGATCCGCGAGGCCGCCGCCGCCCGGGGGGACGGGCTCGCCGTCCGCGGTCAGGAAGCGGGCGCCCAGCGCGGACAGCATGCCCGCGCCGCCGTCCGTGGTGGCGCTGCCGCCGACCCCGAACACGATCGTGCGCACCCCCGCGTCCAGCGCGGCCCGCAGCAGCTCGCCCGAGCCGTACGTGGAGGCCGTCAGCGGGGCGAACACGCCGGCCGGCAGCCGCTGCAGTCCGCTCGCCTCGGCCATCTCCACCACGGCGGTGTCGCCGCGCAGCGCGAACGCGGCGGTGACCTCCTGCCCGAGGGGACCCGCGACCCGTACCTCCCGGCGTTCGAACCCGGCCGCGACCGCCGCGGCGACCGTGCCGTCGCCGCCGTCGGCGACCGGCAGGGCCTCGACCTCGACCTCCGGCAGGGCCCGGCGCAGTCCGGCCGTCACCCGCTCGGCGACCTCGACGGCCGTCAGCGAGCCCTTGAACTTGTCCGCGGCCACGAGCACCCTGCGGGTGCCCCGCGCTCCAGCGTCCGCCACTTCCATCCCCTTGCTCTCCGGGCCCACGCGCATCGGGGCCGTCGCGCCGCTGTGACCTTAACCGGCGGACGCCCCCGCCGTCATACCCTGTCCGGGCCGTGAACAGCCACGACGACACCGTCCGCGGCCGCCGTCCCCCTGCGGGCCGGGCGCGGACGGGCGGCGCGCGGGGGCGCGGCAGGTCGCGGGATCGGGTAGACCGGAAGCATGACCGCTGTGGGCAACGAGCCCGGACTCGCCGACCGTGTCCTCGGGGGCTGGCTGGGTCGCATCGCCGGGAACATGCTGGGCAAGCCGGTCGAGCAGGGCGACCTGTGGACGCGCGAGCGCATCGACCGCTATCTGCGGCGGGCGGGCGCCCTGCCGCTCACCGACTACCTTCCCGAACCGGGACCCGGCCACGACGGGCCGCCGCTGCGCCCCGAGTGGCGCCAGTGCGTCCGCGGCCGCGTCCACGGCAGCTGCCGCGACGACGACGTCGACTACGCCATCCTCGGCCTGGACCTCCTGGAGACCCACGGCTTCGGCTTCAGCACCGAGCAGGTCGGCGATCTGTGGCTGCTGCGGCTGCCGTACCTCCAGACGTTCACCGCGGAGCGCGCGGCCTACCGCAATCTCGCGAACGGGCTGAAGCCGCCGCTGACGGCGACGTACGACAACCCGTACCAGGAGTGGATCGGCGCCCTGATCCGCGCCGACATCCACGGGTGGACCAACCCGGGTCTGCCCCGCCGCGCCGCCGCGCTGGCCCGCCGGGACGCGGTGCTGTCGCACACCGGCAACGGGGTCTACGGCGCGATGTGGGCGGCGGCGCTGGTGTCGGCCGCGTTCACCGCGCCGTCGGTGCGGCACGCCGTGGACGAGGCGCTGGCGGTGATCCCGGCGAGCAGCCGGCTCGCCCGGACCGTACGCCGGGTCACCTCCCTCCACGGCACCCGCCTGAGCTGGGAGGACACGCTCGGCACGGTGGCGGAGGAGACGGCGGGCCTGGGCTGGATCCACACGGTCCCGAACGCCGCCGTCCTCACCGCCGGGCTGCTGTACGGCGACGGGGACTTCACCCGCACCATCGCCCTCACCGTGCGCGGCGGCCTGGACACCGACTCCAACGGGGCGACGGCCGGTTCCGTGGCCGGGGTGCTGACCGGGGCGGCCGCGATCCCCGCGCAGTGGACGGAGCCGCTGGAGGACACCGTGCGCAGTGCCGTGTTCGGCTTCGACGGGGTGCGGATCAGCGAGCTCGCGGGGCGCACCCTGCGGCTGGTGGGGGCGGACGCCCCGTGACCGGGCCGGTCCCCCGCCTCCGCGCGCGGCGTCGGCGGGCGCGGGGCCGGACACCCGGCTGGATACCCTTCGGGGATGACCACCACTGACTACGCCGCGTACATCGCCTCGCTGCCCCGCGTCCTGGCCGGCGCCGCCACGCTCTTCCGGGACGCGCGGGGGCGGGTGCTGCTGGTCGAGCCCAACTACCGTGCCGGGTGGGTGCTCCCGGGCGGCACGGTCGAGTCCGACGAGGGCGAGACCCCGCGCCAGGGCGCGCGCCGCGAGACGCTGGAGGAGATCGGCCTCGACCGCGAGCCGGGACGGCTGCTCGCCGTGGACTGGGTGCAGGGTCGGAACCGGCCACCGCTGGTGGCGTACGTGTACGACGGCGGAGTCCTCGACGAGGAGGACCTCAAGGCGATCCGCCTCCAGGAGGAGGAGCTGCTGTCCTGGCGACTGGTACCGCGCGAGGAGATCACCGACCACCTCCTGGGCACCCTCGGCCACCGGGTGCTGGCCGCGCTGGACGTCCTGGCCGACGGCTCGGGGACAGCGGAGCTGGAGAACGGCCACCGGGTGGTGTGACGGGCGGACCCGCGGGTTCCGCGGGGCGCCCTCGCCGGGGCGGAGTGTTCGTGGGGGTCTCAGCCCTCCACGTCACGCGGCTTGACGTCCACCGCGCGCAGCGCCTCGTCGCGGGTGGCGGTCCGCGCCTCGGTGCGGTGACCGCGCTCGACGTAGTCGCGCACCACGAGTTCGACGGCGTCCCGGGGGCTCCCCACACCGGTGAGGACCATGACCTCGACGACGAGATCGGCCTCGAGGGAGATTTCGACCTTGGCCATGGCCGGACGGTAGCACCGGACGGGACCGCTCGGTGTCCGTTCGCGGCCCCCGGATCCCCCGCCGGGCGACGGTGACGCCCCGGCGGCCGGTGGAGGCCGTCGGGGCGTCGGGGCGGAGCGCGCGGGTGGGCGGTCCGCCCGCCGTACGGGTCAGTTGGCGCCGAAGGTGACGACCAGCCGGCCGTCCGAGGCGTAGGACCAGTGCAGGGCCCCGGAGTAGGACGAGCAGCGGGAGCCGTTCGTGCCGGACCAGAACTGGTTGGTGCCGTCGGCGCTGCCGATGATCCGGTCGTTGGTGCCGCTGCCGCTGCGGCAGGAGGTGTTGTTGCGGAACACCGAGGTGCCGGCGTCGAAGTTGAAGTTGCGCTGGGCGTTGTCGATGCTGATGTTGTCCGACACCGTCATGGAGCCGGGGTTGCTGTTGTAGGTGAAGCCGTGCTTGCCGTTGTGGTAGGCGATGCTGCGCCGGACGATGTGGTCGACCGCGATGTCCTCGCCGCCGAGCTTGTATCCGTTGCGGTCGCCGTTGCCGGCCTGGGAGCCGTCGCTGAGGGTGCCGTTGTCGTAGGCGAGGGAGTCCTCGATGGTGACCGGGCCGATCGGGCCGGTGTCCGACTTGGTGTAGAGGTCCCAGCCGTCGTCGATGTTGTTGTGGGACACGGCGTAGCGGAAGACGTTCCCGGGACCGGTGGTGAGCTTGGCGGCGAAGCCGTCGGCGTCCTCACCGTCGGAGTCGGCGTTGTCGTGCGACTCCGCGCTCAGGATGAGGTTGTTCGACGGCCACTGGCTGCTGGGGGTGCTGGACAGCATCCGGGAGAGCTGCAGGCCGGTGTCGCGGTTGAAGCGGGTCACCGTGCGCTCGATGATGTTGTTGCTGCCGCCGACGAAGATGCCGTTGTCCCCGGCGCGTTCGACGACGATCCCCTTGACGTGCCAGTACGACCCGTTGACGGCGAGGCCGCGGTTGGCGGGGTCCTCGGCCTGGGCGGAGAAGTTCAGGACCGGCGTCTCACCGGGGTAGGCGAGGAGTTCGGTGCGGTCGGCGGCGGTGCCGTCGTTGCCCGCCGGGATGGTGACCGTCTGGGCGTGGCTGTACGTTCCGCCGCGCAGGTAGATGGTGCCGCCGGGGGTGATGCGGCTGATCGCCGAGGTGAGTGTGGTGGGCGCCGTCTGGGTGCCGGCGGCGCTGTCGGTGCCGTTGGGCGCCACGTAGAGGGCGGTCGCCGAGGGCGGCGGGGTGGTGGTGCCGCCGGTCTCGGCGTCGAGGTGGTCGATGTTGGGCAGTCCGGCGGCCGTGGTGGGGCTGAGCCGGATGATGTTGCTGCCCGACGTCACCGGCACCGACAGCGTCTTCGTCGTCCACGCGCCCCAGGTGCCGGTGCTCTCGAAGGAGACCGTGGTGGCCGACGAGCCGTTCACCGTGAGGGTCGCGGGCCGGGCGGCGGTGGTCCCGTTGGCGAAGCGGACGCCGAGTGTCGCCGTGCCGGCGGCGGAGGCGTTCACGGTGAACTGCGCCGACGCGCCGACCGCGTTGGTGGCGTTGCAGAATCCGCTGCCGGAGTAGCCGGCCCAGTCGGAGTCGATGGTGCCGGTGCAGACCGCGGGCGAGGTCTCCGCCTCGTAGCGGGTGGACGCTGCCTGCGCCGTGTTGCCGGACAACGCGACGAGTGTGCCGGCCAGCAGGCCGACGCACGCGATGACGGGTCTCCGTTGCATCGTTCTCTCTCCAGGTGGTTGCGGCTCTACCGACGAGGGTTCGCTGACCCCTTTGCCCTGCGGCGGGCCCGGTGCGACCATACGGCTGGTTCGACGAGGTGAACACGGCGGACGACCGGGCCCGGCACGCAGGGGACGAAAGCGCTTGCCCCTGGAAGGTAAGCGCTTGCCATGAGCGCGTCAACAGTCCTGCATGTGATTGTTGTTCAGGGACCTGAACGAAAACGGCCCGAAGTCAGCGGAGCCTAGAAAAGTGCCGCGGCGCCCCTTCCGCTCTCGAAGTCCAGCAGCTGCCGCTTGCGTTCCAGGCCGCCGCCGTAACCGGTGAGGCTGCCGTTCGCGCCGACGACACGGTGGCAGGGGACGATGATGCCGACCGGGTTCCGGCCGTTGGCGAGACCCACGGCGCGGGAGGCGGTCGGCTGGCCGAGGGCCCCGGCGAGTTCACCGTAGGTGCGGGTCTCGCCGTAGGGGATCTGCCGCAGGGCCTCCCAGACCGTGCGCTGGAACGGTGTGCCGTGCAACCTGAGCGGGAGCGCGAAATCCTTCAACTCACCCGCGAAATAGGCCTCCAGCTGCTCCTCGACAGCGCCGAAGAGGGTGTCGTCGCGGGAGCCGAAGCTCTCCTCGACCGGACGGTGGCGCTGTTCGGTCATGTAGAGACCGCACAGGACGCCGTCGTCGGCGACGAGCGTGAGGGGCCCGTACGGGCTGTCGATGACGGTGTGCCGCTTCATGGTGCGTCCCTTCGTGAACATGCTCAGGCCGGAAGGTGGTTGACCGGGTGGCTGCCGGTCGCCCACAGATACTGGACCGCGTACGCCCGCCAGGGGCGCCACGCCGCCGCGCGGGCGGTCAGCGCCGCCGGGGTGGACGGCAGGCCCAACTCCTCGGCGGCGCGCCGGATTCCGAGATCGGTGGGGAGGAAGGCGTCGGGGTCGCCGAGCGCGCGCATCGCGATGACGTCGGCCGTCCAGGGGCCGAAACCGGGCAGTGCCAGCAGTCGGGCACGGGCCTCGGCCCAGTCGGACTCCACTCCCAGGTGCAGTCCGCCGTCTGCGAGTCGGGCGACGAGGGTGGTGAACGTCGTACGGCGGGTGCGGGGCATCGCCAGCGAGGCGGGGTCGAGGGCGGCGAGCGCCTCGGGCGTCGGGAAGAGGTGGGTGAGGCCGCCCTCCGGGTCGTCGACGGCGTCCCCGTACGCGGTCACCAGCCGGGCCGCGTGGGTGCGGGCCGCCGCCGTGGACACCTGCTGGCCGAGGACCGCGCGCACGGCGAGCTCCGCCTCGTCCACGGTGCGCGGGACGCGGCGGCCCGGCGCCTTGTCCACCAGCGGGGCGAGCAGCGGGTCGGCCCGCAACCGGTCGTCGACGGCCACGGGGTCGGCGTCCAGATCGAGCAGCCGCCGGCAGCGGCTGATGGCGACGGTGAGGTCCCGCAGGTCGCTGAGGGTGAGTCGGCAGGCGATGTGGTCGGGGCGCGGGGCGAGCCCCACGATCCCGTGCCCGTACGGCAGCCGCAGCGTGCGCCGGTACGCCCCGTCCCGCCACTCCTCGACGCCCGGCACGGCGGTCGCCGCGAGGTGCCCGAAGAGGTTGTCGGGGTTGAGGGGGGCGCGGAACGGCAGGCGGAGCTGGAGGGTGACGGGGGCGGCGGGTGCCGCGGCCGTTCCGGCGAGTGGCGTGCCCGGCGTCGGCCGGGTCGGGGACGTCAGGGTCGGGGAGGGCAGGGTCGGGGGTGTGGGGGTGCGGAGTGCCGCCGCGGTGGCGTCGCCGCGCTTCGGGACGCGGGCGCGCAGCTCGGTCGGGGAGAGGGCGAAGACCTCGCGCACGGTGTCGTTGAACGCGCGGACGGAGGCGAAGCCCGCCGCGAACGCCACGTCGGCCATGGGCAGTGCGGTGGACTCGATGAGCAGTCGGGCGGTCTGGGCCCGCTGGGCGCGGGCCAGCGCGAGGGGGCCCGCGCCGAGTTCCGCGAGGAGTTGGCGCTCGACCTGGCGGGTGCTGTAGCCGAGGCGGCCGGCGAGGCCGGGCACGCCCTCGCGGTCGACCACGCCGTCGGCGATCAGCCGCATGGCGCGGGCCACGAGGTCGGCGCGCCGGTTCCACTCCGGGGAGCCGGGGCTGGTGTCGGGCCGGCAGCGTTTGCAGGCCCGGAACCCGGCCTGCTGGCAGGCGGCGGCGCTCGCGTGGAAAACCATGTTCTCCGGTTTCGGCGCCACCACCGGACAGCTCGGCCGGCAGTAGATGCCGGTGGTCAGGACCGCTGTGAAGAACCAGCCGTCGAACCGCGCGTCCTTGGACTGCACGGCGCGTACACAGCGTTCCCGGTCGGTGTACATCCCGTTCAGCATGCGTCCAGCATCGGCCATCGGGCCCGTCGCATGCTGGCGGGAATCCGACATCAGCCTCGCGTGTACTGCGCCCTCGCCGGTCACCCCTGCCAGGCGCGCTCCCGCAGCAGCCGCAGCCCGTTGAGTCCGACCAGCACGGTCGACCCCTCGTGACCGGCCACACCGAGCGGCAACGGGAGGTGGCCGACGAGGTCCCACAGGACGAGGCCGGTGATGAACGTGCCGGCGATCACCAGGTTCTGCAGCACCAGCCGGCGCGCGGTCCGCGAGAGCCGTACGACCGCCGGTACGGCCGTGAGGTCGTCGCGGACCACGACGGCGTCGGCCGTCTCCAGCGCGAGGTCGGAGCCCGCCCGGCCCATCGCGAGACCCGCGTGGGCGGCGGCGAGCGCGGGCGCGTCGTTGACCCCGTCCCCGACGAACAGCACCTTGCGGCCCGCGAGGTGGAGGCCGCGGACGGCGTTCACCTTGTCCTCGGGGAGCAGGTCCGCTCGGACGTCCGTGATGCCGGTGGCCTCGGCGACCCGGGCGGCGGCGGGTGCGTTGTCGCCGGTCAGGAGGACCGGGGTGGTGCCGGTGAGCCCGGCGAGGGCGGCGGTGGCGGCCGGGGCGGCGGGGCGGAGGCGGTCGGTGAGCACGAGGGTGCCGACGGGGGTGGCGTCGCGGGTGACGAGGACGGTGGTGCCGGCCGGGGGGCGTGGGTGAGGGCGGTCGAGGCGGGAGTGGAGGGGGGCGGGGGCCGGATCGTGTGTGTCGGCGTCCGCCGGCAGGTGGGTGTCCCCCACCCTGCCCACCTCCACCACGCACCCGTCCACCACCGCGCCGACCCCGCGTCCCGGAGTCGCCACGAATTCCCGCGCCGGGGAGATCCGCAGTCCGCGGGCGCGGGCCGCTCCCACGACCGCCCGCGCCAGCGGGTGTTCGCTGGGGTGCTCGGCGGCCGCGGCCAGGGCGAGGAGGGCGTCGGCGTCGAGGCCGGAGCCCGGCAGTGGGCGCACGTCGGTGACCTCGGGTGCCCCCTCGGTGAGGGTGCCCGTCTTGTCGAGGGCGGCGGTGTCGATCTCGCCGAGGCGTTCCATGGCGACGGCGGACTTGACCAGGACGCCGTGCCGGCCGGCGGTGGCGATGGCGGACAGCAGCGGCGGCATGGTGGCCAGGACGACCGCGCACGGCGACGCGACGATCATGAAGGTCATCGCGCGGAGCAGGGCGTCGGTGAGGTCCGTGCCGAAGGCGAGCGGCAGGGCGAAGACGGCGAGGGTGGCGGCCACGACGGCGACGGCGTAGCGCTGCTCGATCTTCTCGATGAACAGCTGCGTCGGCGCCTTGGTGCGGGAGGCCTCCTCGACGAGGGTGACGATGCGGGCGATGACGGAGTCGGCGGGGTCGCGTTCGACGCGCACGCGGAGGACGCCGGTGCCGTTGAGGGTGCCGGCGAAGACGTCGTCGCCGGGACGCTTGACCACCGGCAGCGGTTCGCCGGTGACGGTCGCCTGGTCGGCCTCGCTGACCCCGTCGACGACGCGGCCGTCGCCGCCGATGCGTTCGCCGGGGCGGACCAGCAGCAGGTCGCCGACGCGGAGTTCGGCGGCCGGGACGGTTTCCTCCCCGTCGTCGGTGAGGCGGGTGGCGGTGTCCGGGGCCAGGTCGAGGAGGCCGCGGACGGAGTCGGCGGTGCGGGCGGTGGCCAGCGCCTCCAGGGCGCCGGAGGTGGCGAAGATGACGATGAGCAGGGCTCCGTCGAGAACCTGCCCGATCGCGGCCGCCCCGAGCGCGGCGACGATCATCAGCAGGTCGACGTCGAGGGTCCTCTCGCGCAGGGCCCGCAGCCCTTCGAGGGCCGGTTCCCAGCCGCCGGCCGCATAGGCGACCGCGTACAGGATTCCGTACACCCACGACGGTGCGCCGCCGACGTCGAAGCCCAGGCCGGCCAGGAAGGCGACCGTGGCCGCGAGGGCCCAGCGGGCCTCCGGAAGGGCGAGGAGGCGGGTGCGGCGGCGGGGTGCCGCCGGGCCCGCGGCGGTGGGGGGAGAGGCAAGGGTGGTGGACACCCGCCCCACCGTACAGGAACACATGAAGACCAGTTCATTCGTTCATGTCAGGTGGGTAAGATACCGGCATGGGTCATGGAGCCGTCACCACCACAGCCACCGAGCGCGTGCGCCTGGACGCGGACAACGTGGCGAAGGTGGCCACCACCCTCCAGGCCCTCTCCACCCCCTCCCGGCTGCTGATCCTCGCGCGCCTGCGCGAAGGCCCGCTCCCCGCCACGGAGTTGGCCGCCGCGGTGGGCATGGAGCAGTCAGCGTGCTCGCACCAGCTGCGGCTGCTGCGCAACCTGGGCCTCGTGGTCGGCGAGCGGCGCGGCCGTTCGGTCGTCTACGCACTGCACGACCACCACGTCGCCGAACTCCTCGACCAGGCCGTCTACCACGTGGAGCACCTGCGCCTGGGCATCAGCGACACCTCCGAGTGACCCGGAACCCGCCGCACCGCCGGGTCCGGGCCGACGGAAGCCGTCCTTCCCCCGTCAGCCGGTCTTCGCCCGCCAGGACGCCGGCGCTGTCCGCCGCCGCGGTTCCGCCGGTTGCCGGGACACCGCGGGTCCACGGCGGGGGCGAGCGCGGCGGGGCCGTCCGGGTGAACGGGCCCGCCGCCCTTCTTCACATGTTGATCATGTGTCCGGCCAGGCCGTGCACGGCCTCCTTGACGGCCTCGCTCAGGGTGGGGTGGGCGTGGACGTTGCGGGCGACCTCGTGGACGGTGAGGTCCCACTGCTGGGCCAGGGTCAGCTCGGGCAGCAGCTCGGTGACGTCGGGACCGATGAGGTGGCCGCCGAGCAGCTCGCCGTACTTGGCGTCGCTGATCAGTTTCACGAAACCGGTGGTGTCGCCGAGCCCGTGCGACTTGCCGTTGGCGGTGAAGGGGAACTTGGCGACCTTGACGTCGTACCCGAGGTCGCGGGCCTGGGTCTCGGTGTGGCCGAAGCTGGCGATCTGGGGCTGGCAGAAGGTGGCACGGGGGATCATCGCGTAGTCGAGTTCCATGGTCTCCGCGTCGGCGAGGGTCTCGGCGGCGACGACGCCCATCGCCTCGGCCGCGTGCGCGAGCATCAGCTTGGCGGTGACGTCACCGATGGCGTAGATGTGCGGGACCGAGGTGCGGCAGCGGCCGTCCACGTCGACGGCGCCGCGCTCGGTGACCGTCACACCGGTGTTCTCCAGGCCGTAACCGGTCACGTTCGGGGCGAAGCCGATGGCCTGGAGGACCTTGTCGGTCTCCAGGACCTGCTGGGCGCCGTCCTTGCCGGTGACGGTGACCCGGACCTGCGGGCCGGACTCGTCGATCGCGTCGACGCGCGTCGAGGTGAGCACGTCGATGCCCAGCCGGCGGTACTGCTTGGCCAGTTCGGCGGAGACCTCGGCGTCCTCCAGCGGCGCCATCCGGTCCAGGAACTCGACGATCGTGACCTTCACGCCGTAGTGGTGCAGGACGTAGGCGAACTCGATGCCGATCGCGCCGGCTCCCGCGATGACGATCGACTGCGGCAGGTCCTCGGCGAGGATCTGCTCCTCGTACGTCACCACCCGGGCGCTGCGCTTGGTGCCGGGCAGCAGCTTCGGGGTGGCGCCGGTGGCGATGATGCAGTGCGTGAACCCGATGGTGCGGGTCTCGCCGTCGTAACCGCTCACCTGGAGCGTGTGCGGGTCGAGGAAGGTGCCGCGGCCGTCGTACTCGGTGATCTTGTTCTTCTTCATCAGGAAGTGGACGCCCTTGACGCGGCCGTCGGCGACCTTGCGGCTGCGGCGGTAGGCCTCGCCGTAGTCGAAGGAGACCTCTCCGTCGACCTTGATCCCGAACGTCTTCGCCTCACGGGTGAAGATGTGCGCGAGTTCGGCGTTGCGCAGGAGGGCCTTGGTCGGGATGCAGCCCACGTTCAGACAGACGCCGCCCCAGTACTTCTCCTCCACGACGGCGACGCGTTTCCCCAGCTGGGCGGCGCGCACCGCGGCGACGTAGCCGCCGGGCCCGGCGCCGAGTACGACGACATCGAAGTGCTCGTCCTGCTCCACCATGGGACGTTCCTCTTCCTTGCTCGGCGTTATCCGTTCCGTGGTGGATTGTTCCGCTCCCCCGCGCCCGCCGCCACAGAGGTCGTCGCGGTGTGTCCGAGATCGCTGCGGAGAGGACCCGCCGGGGACGGCTCCGGCAGGTCCTCTCCGCCGTGGGTGCGAGGTGGCGCCTACTCCGTCGCCGTCGGCCGGCGCGAGGCCGCCGTGGCGTCCGCGACGCGGCTCAGCGGACGCAGCCGGTAGGTGTACGCGTAGTCGCGGTCGGCGAACAGCTTGTACTCGTCGTGGGTGTGCGCGCCCCAGCTGTTGTCACCGCCGACGCCCATCTGCCGGTGGCTCAGGCGCAGTACGACCTCGGGGCGCGGGGTGAGCTGGTAGTCGTGGCGAGCGCCGACCGACAGGTCCTCGGGCGTGAAGTGGGAGGCGTTGGCCTCCAGCAGGGGTTCGCCGGTGGCGAGCAGTCCGGCGCCGTCGCGGTCGGTGAGGGCGATCCAGCGCACGTCGGTCCTGTTGCCGTTCTCCTGCGGGCGGATGTACGGCGTCCACTGGCCGGTCACCGTCCCGGAGTGCAGGCCCACGTCGGTGCCGTTGTTGCGGTCCCAGTGGTTCTCCTCGGGGCCGCGGCCGTAGTAGTGCACGTGCTCCAGGCGGGCCGGCAGGAACAGGATGCTCCCGACCTCCGGGAGGTACGGCAGGTCCGCGGCGCCCGGATGCAGGGTGTGGTCGACCTTGATCTCGGCGTTCCCGAACACGGTGTAGGTGGTGGTGTACGACGACGGGGTCGTGGTCGGCAGGGTGCCGGTGACCTCGATCTCCACGGCCCGGTCGCGCAGGGCGCGCACGCTCACACCGGTGACCGTGCGGAGGGTGCCCGCGTCGCGCCAGGTGCGGTTGCGGATGTGCTGGCCGTTGCCGAGGTCGTTGTCGGTGGGCGCCCGCCAGAAGTTGGGCGCCGGCCCCGAGACGACGAGGGGGACGCCGCCCGCCTCGTAGGAGGTGATGGCACCGGTGCGCTTGTCGACGGTGACGGAGAAGTCCCGGCCGGTGACGGTGACCGTCGTGCCGCCGTCCTCGTGGGTGAGGGCGGGCACGCTCCGGAGGGGGACGGGGGTGACGGCCGGACTGCCCGCTTCCAGGGGGAGCTGCTGCCGCGCCACCTCGAATCCGGCCTCGGCCCAGGGGGTGGACTCCCGGAGGGTGAAGGACAGTTCGAGGAAGTACTCGCTGCCGGGCGGCGGGGCGGCGGGCAGTTTCAGGGGGACGGTGATGTCCTTGCGGGTCAGCGGCGGCACGTCGAGCTGGCCGCGGGTCAGCCGGCCCTTCTGCGTGACCTTCCCGTCGGTGACGAGCGACCAGCTTCCGTCGAAGGCACGGAGGTTGGTGAAGAGGTACTCGTTGGTCAGCGTGACCGCGCCGGGGCTGCCGCCCGGCACCGCTGCCGCGTCGACGGCCTGGTGGACGCGCTTGACCTCGGCGGCCTTGCCGGTGTGGCGGCGGTCGGCGGTGACGATGCCGTCGGCGACGAAGGCGCCGTCGTTGGGCAGGTCGCCCCAGTCGCCGCCGTAGGCGAGGAAGGTCTTCTCGCGCGGCTGCCTCTCGTCGACGACGACGGTCGCCGCGTCGAACCAGAACCGCACGCCGTCGTCGCCGGGACCTCGGTCGTCGTCGGCGAGTTCGGCCGCGGTCAGCGCGCGGGCGTAGACGCGGGCGCGGCGGATGGTGCCGCTGAACTCGCGCGTGTGGTTGTCGGTGTCGTTGCCGAGGGCAAGGGGCGCGGTGTTGCCGCTCGGGCGGCGGGTGGTGGCGCGGGTGGCCCGCGGCACGCCGTCGACGTACAGGGTGAGGGTGCCGGCGTCCGCGTCGAAGACGCCCGCGACGTGGTGTTCGCGGCCGGTCCAGTCCTCGGGGACGGTCCAGTTGGCGGTGATCCACTGGCCGCCGCCGTGGATGAAGAACTCCAGGGTCCGGTCGTTCTGCTTCAGGGCGTACTGGGTGTCGCCCTTGGCGATGATCGGCTGGTGGTAACCGGTGAAGCGGGGGGTGACCCACGCCTCCAGGGTGAGGGAGCCGGTGAGGTCGAGACGGGGGTCGCGGGCGAAGACGGTGGCTCCGGAGACACCCCGGGCGCGGTCGAAGGTGCCGCTGGACGCCATGAGTTCACCGCGGAGCCGGGCGGGGCCGGCCTCGGTGAACAACGTGCGGGCCGGCGTGGGCCAGTTGAGGGACTGGTCGACGAAGTCCCAGATCCACCCACCCTGGAGGACGTCGTGTCGGCGGACGAGGTCCCAGTACTTCTTGAAGTTCCCGGTGGAGTTCCCCATCGAGTGGCTGTACTCGATCATGACGTACGGCCGGGTGTCGGCGGTGTCCTTCGCGCGCTGTTCGACGCGTTGAGGGCTGTCGTACATCTCGGAGCGGATGTCGCTGACGCCGGGGCGGTCGTCGCCCTCGTACTGGATGACGCGGGTGGGGTCGTAGGAGCGGATCCAGTCGTGCATGGCGGTGAAAGTGCTGCCGCCGCCGGCCTCGTTGCCGAGGGACCAGATGACGACCGAGGCGTGGTTCTTGTCGCGGTGGACCATGTTCTGGGCGCGGGCCACGCAGGCGGCCGTCCAGTCGGGGTGGTCGCCGGGGTACTCGGCGCGGATGCCGTGGGTCTCGAGGTTGGTCTCGTCGACGAGGTAGAGGCCGTACTGGTCGGCGAGTTCGTACCACTGCGGGTTGTTCGGGTAGTGCGAGGTGCGGACGGAGTTCATGTTCAGCCGCTTGATGATCCTGATGTCCTGGATCATGTCGGCGCGGGTGAGGGCGGTGCCGCGGGCGGGGTGCATCTCGTGCCGGTTGGTGCCGCGGAAGGAGACGGGGCGGCCGTTGATGCGCATCAGCCCGTCCTCGATGGCGAACTCGCGCAGGCCGACCCGGTGGGAGAGGGTCTCGATCACCTTTCCGGCGGGGTCGCGCAGGCGCAGGACGGCGGTGTGGAGGTAGGGGTCCTCGGCGGACCAGAGGCGGGGGGAGGGGACGGCCCTCGCGGCGCGTACGGTCGCCTCGGCGCCGGAGTCGAGGTCGACGGTCTGCCGGAGCGGGCGGGGCCAGACGGGGTGCCCGTCGGCGTCGTACAGAAGGGTGTCGACGGTGTACCGTCCACCGGATCCGCCCGCGTAGTCCCGCACGCTCGCCGTCACCGCCAGCTCCGCGGTGGTGTGGTCGGCGCCGAGCGGGGTGTCCAGCTTGAAGTCGCGCAGGTGGACGGCCGGGGTGGAGAACAGGTAGACCGAGCGGAAGATGCCGCTCAGCCGGATCATGTCCTGGTCCTCCAGCCAGTCGCCGTCGGAATAGCGGTACACCTCGACGGCGATCTGGTTGGTGCCGGGCTTCAGGTGGTCGGTGATGTCGTACTCGGCGGGGGTGTAGGAGTCCTCGTGGTAGCCGACGAGACGGCCGTTGATCCACACGTAGTGCGCGGACTTGACCCCTTCGAAGTGCAGGAACGTTCGTCGACCGGCCCAGTTCGCCGGCACGGTGAAGGTGCGCCGGTACTGGCCGACGGGGTTGTGGCGGGTGGGCGCGGCGGGCGGCTGCGGGTTCTCGCCGTGGCCGTTGGGGCCCCAGTACGGGTAGGTGATGTTGACGTAGATCGGGCGGTCGTACCCGTGCAGCTGCCAGACCGACGGCACGGGGATGGTGTCCCAGGCGCTGTCGTCGAGGTCGGTGCGGTGGAAGTCGGCGTCGCGGTCGTCGGGGCGGTCGGCGTGCGCGAACTTCCAGGTCCCGTCCAGGCCGATCCGGTAGGGGGAGCGGGTGCGGTCGGCGGTGAGGGCCTGGGCGAGGTCCGCGTACGGCATGAGGGTGGTGTGGGGTGGTTCGGTGCCGAGCCGGAAGACGTCGAGCCGGCCGTTCCACTCCGGGGTCGTCTCCGCGGCGGCGGCGCGGCGGCCGGCGGCGGGGGCGGAGAGGGCGAGCGCGCCGAGTACGGCGGCCGATCCCTCGAGGAGACGACGACGGCTGACGACCACCCGCGGGGGGCGGTCCGGCCGGTCCATGGACGACACGTGCGGGTGCGACATGACCATGACCTTCCTCGTGGCGAACCGTGCGGATGCACGGGACGGAGGGTGCGTCAGATCTTGTCCGTTGGTGTTGATAAACCGAACAGAGACGCGCCGATATTGGCCGAATATCAACTCAAGTCGGCGCAACGCGACTTGACGGAGATCACCCTGGGTGACCGGCCGTCAGTAGACGTCGCGTACGTACCGTTTGTCAGCGGCCAGCTGCTTGACGTACGCCGCCGCCTCCGGCTCCCCCAGGCCGCCGTGGACGACGGCGACGTCCCGCAGGGCCTCGTCGACGTCCCTGGCCATGCGGGAGGCGTCCCCGCAGACGTAGAAGTGGGCGCCGTCCCGCAGCCAGGACCACAGCTGGGAGCCGTGCTCGCGCATCCTGTCCTGGACGTAGATCTTGGCGCGCTGGTCGCGCGAGAAGGCGGTGTCCAGGCGTTCCAGGGTGCGGTCGGCGAGCAGGGCGGTCAGTTCCTCCTCGTAGAGGAAGTCGGTGGCCCGGCGCTGCTCGCCGAAGAACAGCCAGTTGGGGGCACGGTGGCCGCGCGCGCGGCGCTCCTCGAGGAAGCCCACGAACGGCGCCACGCCGGTGCCGGGTCCCACCATCACCATCGGGGTCGACGGGTCGGCGGGCGGCCGGAAGTGCGGTGAGCGCTGCACGTGCACCGGCACCTCGGTGCCCGGCCCGGCGTCGGCCAGGAAGGGTGAGCAGACGCCCTGCCGGGGGCGGCCCGCCAGGTTCTCGTACCGCACGACGGAGACGGTGAGCGAGACGAGGTGGGGGTCGGTGAGCGGGCTCGACGAGATGGAGTACAGGCGTGGCTGGAGCCGTCCGAGCGCCTCGGCCCAGTCCTGCGCCCCGGCCCGCACCCCGAACTCGGCGGCCACGTCGACGGCCTGCCGTCCCCAGGACCACTTCGCCAGCTCGCCCTTGTTGTCCGGACGCAGCAGCTTGCGCAGCTCGCGGGGGTCGCGGACGCGGTCGGCGGTGAACCGCAGCAGGGCGGGGGTGATCCGGGTGATGTCGAGGTGGCGCAGCAGGGCCTCGTCGAGGGCGACCTCACCGACACCGTTCAGCCGTACCCGCGCGTGCGCGTCGAGCCCGGTGACGGAGAGCCATTCCGCGACCAGATCGGGTGCGTTGAGGGGGCGTACGCCGAGGGCGTCACCGGCCTCGTGGACGAGCGGGGTCCCGCTGTCGCGGGTGTCGAAGGTGAAGCGGCGCACCTCCTTGCCGGAACCGGGCCGGCTCAGCAACCGGTTGCCGACCAGACGGGCGGTCACGGGCGCGGGGCGCCCGGAGCGGCGGGCGGCGGCGGTGACGGGCGGGGAGGGCGCGGCTGACGGGACCGGTGGGACGGACAGGACGGATGGGACCGGTGGGGCCTGGGTGAGGAACCCGGCCGCCGGTGCGGAACGTACCGCCTCCCCGGTCCCCGCCGCTCCCCCGGGTTCGGCCTCCTTGAGCGCGCTGAGCACCTGGTCCAGCCAGGCGTCGGCCTGCGGCTCGTAGTCCGGTTCGCAGTCGGTGCGGGGCGCCAGCCGTACGGCGCCCAGCTCGTCCATGCGGTGGTCGAGCCGGCGGCCGTGTCCGCAGAAGTCGTCGTAGGAGGAGTCCCCGAGGGCGAGGACGGCGTAGCGGCGGCCGGTCAGGCGTCCGGCGTCCAGGCCGGCCAGGCCGTCCCAGAAGCCGGCGCCGTTGTCGGGGGCGTCGCCGTCGCCGAAGGTGCTGGTGATCAGCAGGAGATCGGCGTCGGAGGGCAGGGCGGCGGGGTCGGCCTCGTCCATGGCGACGAGGGCGGGGGTGTGGCCGCCCGCGGCGAGCCGGTCGGCGGTGGCGGCGGCGACCTCCTCGGCGTTGCCGGTCTGCGAGGCCCACAGGATCACCACCCGGCGCCCCGCGGGCCGCCGCGGCGCGGTGCCGGTGACCGGGTGGGCGCCGGGCCCCTCGCCGGTGCGGGAGTACATCCCGGCCAGGGTGCCGTTGACCCAGAGGGCGTGGTCCGGGCTGAAGGGCGCGTCCGGCGGCAGCACCGGTACGCCGGGGGCGCCGGCCGGGATCCCCGCGAGGAACCCGACCAGGTACCGCCGTTCCGGCTCGGTCAGGACCGGCGGCGGGAGGGGCTCCAGACCGAACGCGGCGGCCGCGGAGTCGGACGGGGAGACGGCCGGCGCGACGAGGGCCGCGGTGACGGGGGGCACGGTTCCGGGAGCCGCGGTGGCGGGACGGACCGCGGTCGGCCCGACGGCCGGCGGGGGCGCCGGCAGGCTGCCGGGCGCCCGCACGCTCACCGGCGTCGACACCCTGCACAGCGACACCGCGCACACCTTCAGCTCCGGCTGGAAGGACAGCGGGTCGACGGCGTCGCCGGTCACGGCGTTGACGCTGAGGTACTCGCCGAACAGGTCGTTCCAGTGGAAGGGCGCGAAGCAGGAGCCGGGCAGCACCCGGTCGGTGACGACGGCGGGCAGCACGGCCCGGCCGCGCCGCGAGGCGACCTCCACCGAGTCGCCGTCGGCGATCCCGAGCCCGGCCGCGTCCTCGGGATGCACCTCGACGAACGGGCCCGGATCGAGCTTGTTGAGCTTGGCCACCTTCGCCGTCTTGGTCAGGGTGTGCCACTGGTGCTGGAGGCGGCCGGTGTTGAGGACGAACGGGTAGTCGTCGTCCGGCATCTCGGCGGGCGGGACGTGCGGGCGGGCGTGGAAGACCGCACGGCCGCTGGGGGTGGGAAAGGTGAGCGAGCCGCCCTCGCCGACGTACCGGACGGGATTGCGGTGGGGGCCGTCGACGGTGGCGGCCGGCCACTGCACGGGGGTGGCACGCAGCCGCTCGTACGTCACACCGCGCAGGTCGTAGCCGGTCTGCGGGTTGTGGAAGCGCTTGATCTCCTCGAAGACCTGCTCCGCGCTGTCGTAGGAGAAGCCGCTCTCGTAGCCCATCGCGCGGGCCACGGCCGCGATCAGCCGCCAGTCGGCCGTGGCCTCGCCGGGCGGGTCGGCGGCGGGGCGGGCCAGGGTGAGGTTGCGTTCGCTGTTGACGAGGACGCCCTCGGTCTCGGTCCACAGCGCGCCGGGCAGGACGACGTCGGCGTAGGCGTTGGTCTCCGTCTCGGAGAAGACGTCCTGCGCGACGACGAACTCGGCGGCTTCCAGGCCCTCGATGACCGTGCGGCGGTTGGCGACGGAGGCGACGGGGTTGGTGCAGATGATCCAGCAGGCCTTGATGTCGCCCGCGGCCATCTTCCGGAACATCTCGACGGTGCCCTTGCCGACGCCGTCGGCGCGGATCGTGCCGGGTTCCAGCCCCCACACGTCCTCGGCGAAGGCCCGGTCGGCGTCGACCAGCACGGACCGCTGTCCGGGCAGGCCTGGGCCCATGTAGCCCATCTCCCGGCCGCCCATGGCGTTGGGCTGGCCGGTGAGGGAGAACGGACCGCTGCCGGGACGGCAGATCCTGCCGGTGGCGAGGTGGAGGTTGACCAGCGCGTTGGTGTTCCAGGTGCCGTGCGTGGACTGGTTGAGGCCCATCGTCCAGCAGCTGGTCCACTCCCCCGCCTCGCCGATCAGCCGGGCCGCCTCGCGCAGGTCGGCCTCGGGGATGCCGGTGATGCCGGAGACGGTCGCGGGCGGGTAGTCGGCGAGGAACTCCGGCATCGCCTCCCAGCCCTCGGTGTACGCGGCGATGAAGGCGGGGTCGGTGTGCCCGTTCTCGTGCAGGAGGTGCAGGAGGCCGTTGAGCAGGGCGAGGTCGGCGCCCGGCCTGATCTGCAGGAACAGGTCGGCCTTGGCGGCGGTGGCGGTGCGGCGCGGGTCGACGACGATCAGTTTCGCGCCCGCCTTGACCCGGTCCATCATCCGCAGGAAGAGGATCGGGTGGCAGTCGGCCGTGTTGGAGCCGATGACGAGGAAGACGTCCGCCCGGTCGAGGTCCTCGTAGGAGCCCGGGGGGCCGTCCGCCCCGAGGGACAGCTTGTAGCCGGTTCCCGCGCTGGCCATGCACAGCCGCGAGTTGGACTCGATCTGGTTGCTGCGCAGGTACCCCTTGACCAGCTTGTTCGCGAGGTACTGGGCTTCGAGGCTCATCTGGCCGGAGACGTAGAGGGCGACCGCGTCGGAGCCGTGCTCGTCGACGACGGCGCGCAGCCGGCGTGCCGTCTCGGCGACGGCCGCGTCGACGGGCGCCGGCTCGGGTTCCTCGCCGCGGTCCGGGCGGACCAGGGCGGTGGTGAGCCGGCCCGGTGCGGCGAGCAGGTCGGCGGTGGTGGCGCCCTTGGTGCACAGCCGGCCGAGGTTCGCCGGGTGCTCCTTGTCGCCGGACGCCTTCAGGACCGTACGGCGTCCGTCCGGTCCGCGGCCCACGTCGAGGACCAGGCCGCAGCCGACGCCGCAGTACGAGCAGACCGTGCGCACCTTCGTCGTGCTGTCGGTCCGCGGGTCCGGCACGGCCACGGGCGCCCCCTTCTTCCTGACGATCGGCCTGGTGAGAGCCACCGCGAGCCTTCCGCGACGGTACGAACCGTGCATTACACAGGTGTCTCCCGGACCGGCCGCCGGGGGTTAATCCCGGCGCACAGCCGAGGACGGCCGGATGTGAGCGGGCACGCGCGCGGCGGCCCGCGCTCGGGCTCACCGGCGGGGCACCGGTCCGGGGCGTGGCGGCCCGGCTCCCGTGCCGCGGACGGCGACGGATGCCGGACGGACGCCGGCCACGGTCGCTGCGGCCCGGCCCGGCCCGCGTGTCGTCGACGGCGACGGGTGCCGGACGGAGCCGGCCCGCCGGGAACGGGGGACGAGGCGGCGGGGGGGCCGTGTCCCCCGTCAGCCCAGTCGCGCGGCGAACGCCGCGTACGCCCGTTCGTCGAAGAGGACGAACCTGACCTCCTCCACCGCCGTCGGCGTCGCCCGTACGGTCTCCACCGCGATCCGTGCGGCGTCGTCCACGGGCCACCCGTAGATGCCGGCGGAGACGGCCGGGAAGGCGACGGTGCGGGCGCCGAGTTCGTCGGCGACGCGTAGGGACTCGCGGTAGCAGGAGGCCAACAGCTCCGAACGGTCCTCCTCGGCGCTGTGGCGGGGGCCGACCGTGTGGATCACCCAGCGGGCGGGAAGCCGGCCGGCGGTGGTGGCGACGGCCCTGCCGGTGGGCAGGCCCTTGCCCAGGTGTCCGGCGCGGAGCTTGCGGCACTCCTCCAGGACGGCGGGTCCGCCGCGGCGGTGGATGGCGCCGTCGACCCCGCCGCCGCCCAGCAGCGAGGAGTTGGCGGCGTTGACGACGGCGTCCACGGACTGGGCGGTGATGTCGCCCTGGACGAACGTGACGGCGGTCATGGCGGATCGGCCTCTCTCCGCGAAGGCGGGGTCTGCGACGCGGGGTCTGCGACGCGGGGTCTGCGACGCGGGGTCTGCGACGCGGGGTCTGCGACGCGGTGACGGCGGCGCTACGGCTGCTGCCGCAGCTTGCGCCAGACCGCCTTGGCCGCGTTGTGGCCCGACATGCCGTGGACGCCGGGGCCGGGCGGGGTCGCCGAGGAGCAGATGAAGACGGCCGGGTGCGGGGTGGAGTACGGGGACAGGGAGAGTCTGGGGCGCAGCAGGAGCTGGAGGCCGGAGGCGGCACCGGTGCCGATGTCGCCGCCGACGTAGTTGGCGTTGCGGGCGGCGAGTTCGGCGGGGCCGGCGATCGCGCGGGCCAGGACGCGGTCGCGGAATCCGGGCGCGAAGCGCTCCAGCTGGCGTTCCATCGTGTCGGTGAGGTCGCCGCTCCAGCCGTTGGGCACGTGGGCGTAGGCCCAGAAGACCTGCTTGCCGGCCGGGGCCCGGGTGGGGTCCACGACACCGGGCTGCACCGTGATCATGAAGGGCTTCCGCGGGGGGCGACCCTCCCGGGAGGCGGCGCGCAGGGCGGCGCCGATCTCCGCGCTGTCCGCGCCGATCTGGACCGTGGTGGCGCGGTGGGCCTCGTCGGCGGTCCAGGGGACCGGGCCGTCGAGCGCGTAGTCGATCTTGTAGACGCCGGCGCCGTACCGGTAGCGCTCGTAGAAGCGGCCGAGGCCGGCGATGCGGGCCAGGGCGGTGGGCGAGGTGTCGAAGACGTAGGCGCGGGCCGGGGGCAGGTCGTCGAGGCGCTTGACCTCGTAGTCGGTGTGGATGGCGCCGCCGAGGTCCTTCAGGTAGGCGGCCAGGGCGTCCGAGATGGCCTGGGAACCGCCGCGGGCAACCGGCCAGCCGCGGGCGTGCGCGGCGAGCGCGAAGACCAGGCCGACCGCGCCGGTGGCGAAGCCGCCGAGGGGGGCCATGACGTGGGCGACGAGTCCGGCGAAGAGGGTCCTGGCCTTCTCGTCGTGGAAGCGGCGGGTCAGCCAGGTGGACGGGGCCAGGCCGACCAGTCCGAAACGGGCGAGGGTGACGGGATCGCGGGGCAGTGCCGTCAGCGGCAGCGCCATGAAGTCCCGGACCAGGGCGTCCCACTTGGGCAGGAAGGGCTCGACCAGCCTGCGGTACGCGCCCGCGTCGCGGGGGCCGAAGGAGGCGGCCGTCTCGGCGACCGAGCGGGACAGCACAGCCGCGCTGCCGTCGGGGAAGGGGTGCGCCATGGCCAGCTCGGAGTGGAGCCATTCGAGGCCGTACCGCTCCAGGGGCAGGGCGCGGAACGCGGGCGAGTTGACGCCGAGGGGGTGTGCGGCGGAGCACGGGTCGTGGCGGAAGCCGGGGAGGGTGAGTTCCTCGGTGCGGGCGCCGCCGCCCACCGTGTCCTTCGCCTCGAAGAGGGCCACGGAGAAACCGCGGCGGGCCAGCTCCGCGGCGGCCGTCAGGCCGTTCGGCCCCGCTCCCACCACGACGACATCGAGCATCGACGACACTTGGACCCCTTCGTCAGCCGGCGGCCTCCGGGATCAGGATATGCCGGGAGCACGACGGCGTAGGCGGCGCGGTGGAACGTGGCGGTGGGCCGCCGCCGACGCGGACGCCGTCACGGCCGGGGACGGGGTTCAGGCGGCGGGGGTCAGGGACGGGCCCCGGACAGCAGGCCGGTCACCCGCCGGGCCGTCGCCGTGTCCCGGGCGGCCGTGAACGGCAGGGAGTTGCCGCCCGTGATCCTGAACGGCTCGCCGGTGAGGGTGAGGTGGGCGCCGCCCGCCTCCTCGACCAGCAGCAGTCCGGCCGCGTGGTCCCAGGCCGCCTCCCAGGAGAAGGCCGTGGCGTCCAACTCGCCCCGGGCCACGGCGAGGTACTCCAGGCCCGCCGAGCCGCAGGCGCGCGGGGCGACGCCGTCCGTCCACAGACCGAGCAGGGCGCGCTTCTGGTCGTCGGTGGTGTAGTCGGGGTGCGAGGTCGCCACCGTGAGGTCGCGACCGGGTGCGGGCGGACCGGCGAACAGCCGCTCGCCGTCCAGGAAGGCGCCGCCGCCGCGCACGGCGGTGGCCAGCTGGTCGCGGGCGGCGGCGTACGTCCAGGAGGCGTGCACGACGCCGTGCCGGGCGAGGGCGATCAGGGTGCAGAAGCCGTCGTCGCCGTGCACGAACTGCCGGGTGCCGTCGACCGGGTCGACTATCCACACCGGGGCGTCGCCCCGTATCGCCTCGTAGACGACCGGGTTGGCGTGCACCGCCTCCTCGCCGACGACGATCGAACCGGGCAGCAGGGCGCCGAGGGCCTCGGTGAGGTACAGCTCGGCATTGCGGTCGGCGTCCGTGACCAGGTCGTGCGGCCCGGTCTTCTGGTCCACCTCGTGCGCGGCGAGCTGCCGGAAGCGCGGCAGGATCTCCGCGGCGGCGGCCTTGCGGACGGCGTCCGCCACGTCACCGGCGTGGCGGGCGAGAAACTCGTCGATGGTTTCCGTGTCTCCGATCATGCCTCCATGAGAACACGCCCCACTGACAATCCCCGCCGCGCCGGTGCACACTCGGTGGAATCGGGATGAAGAGAGGAGAAGGGGGGACAAGGGGAGAGGGGAGAGGGTCCCCGCCTCCGGCCCTTGTCCCGGCCCCGCCTCAGCGCCCCACCGCATACCCCTGCATCCCGCGTGGGTTCGCCGCCGCCGACAGGATCCCCGTCTCCGGGTCCCGGGCGACGGCGCACAGCCGGCCCTCGGACCACGGGTCGGCGACGGTCACGTCGTGGCCGCGGCCGCGGAGGTCCTCGACGACGGGCCGCGGCATGCGGGACTCCACGGTCAGGCTGCCCGGCCGCATGCCGCGGGGGTGGAAGGAGGCCGGGAAGGCGTCGGTGTGCCAGTTCGGGGCGTCGATCGCGCCCTGGAGGTCCAGGCCGCCGCGCACCCGCGCGCGCAGGGCCACGGCCAGGAAGAAGTGCAGCTGCCACTGGTCCTGCTGGTCGCCGCCGGGGGTGCCGAAGGCCAGGACCGGGACGCCGTCGCGCAGCGCGATCGAGGGCGTGAGGGTGGTGCGGGGGCGGCGGCCGGGGGTGAGGGAGTTCGGCAGGCCCTCCTCCAGCCAGGTCATCTGCAGCCGGGTGCCGAGCGGGAAGCCCAGTTCGGGCACGACCGGGTTGGACTGGAGCCAGCCGCCGCTGGGCGTGGCGGCGACCATGTTGCCCCAGCGGTCGACGACGTCGAGGTGGCAGGTGTCGCCGCGGACGGTCCCGTCCGCGGCGGTCTCGGGCTCCCCCGGCACCGGCGGGGCCGGACGCCTGGCGACGGTCGGCTCGCCGGCGCCCATGGGGCTGAACCCGGGCTCGTCCGTGGTCACCACGCGCGCGTGGGCGCTCAGCCGGGGCTCGCGTCCGCCGGGGCGGCCCGGCCGCAGCTCGTACGACGCCTTGTCGCCGATCAGCGCGCGCCGGCCGGCGTTGTACGGGGCCGAGAGCAGCTCGTCCAGCGGGACCCCGGCCGCGTCGCCGTACCAGGCCTCGCGGTCGGCCATGGCGAGTTTGCAGCCCTCCACGAGGAGGTGGACGTAGTCGGCGGAGCCGTGGGCGGGCAGCTCCGGCGGGAGGAGG
The DNA here is from genome assembly GCF_040682975.1 of Streptomyces sp. NPDC051051. Lineage (NCBI taxonomy): Bacteria > Bacillati > Actinomycetota > Actinomycetes > Kitasatosporales > Streptomycetaceae > Streptomyces > Streptomyces sp. NPDC051051. The sequence goes on along the minus strand of NZ_JBFBCB010000010.1, from coordinate 95,950 downwards.
GCGAGTTGCTGGAGGAAGGCCGGGCCCTGGCTCCAGGGGCCCGCCTTGCAGACGGTCCAGCCGTTCCAGTCGTACGTCGCCGGCGCCTCGTAGGACGCGGACCAGCCGGCGAGGTCGGCGGCGGTGAGGGTGCCGGCGTGGCGCTCGCCGCTGGTGTCCAGGGTGGGGCGCCCGGCCTGCCGGACGAGGGCCTCGGCGATGAATCCGCTGCGCCAGACCTCCCGCGCGGCGTCGATGCGGGCGGTCCGGTCCCCGGCGCCGGCCGTCTCGGCGAGCAGCCGCTTCCAGGTGGCGGCGAGCGCGGGGTTGCGCAGCAGCCGGCCGGGGCCGGGCGCCCGGCCACCGGGCAGGTAGACCTCCGCGGAGGACGTCCACTCGGTCTCGAACAGCTCGCGTACGGTCTCGACGGTCGCGCCGACGTTCTCCACGGGCGCGTGCCCGTGCTCGGCGTAGCCGATGGCGTACTTCAGGACGTCGTCGAGGGACTTGGTGCCGTGGTCGCGGAGCAGGAGCAGCCAGGCGTCGAAGGCGCCGGGCACGGCCGCCGCGAGGGGGCCCGTGCCGGGGACGAGGTCCAGACCGAGCCCGCGGTAGTGGGCGACGGTCGCGCCGGCCGGGGCGACGCCCTGCCCGCACAGCACCCGCACCTCGCCGCCCGCGGGGGCGAGCAGGATCGGCACCTCTCCGGCGGGACCGTTGAGGTGGGGTTCGACGACGTGCAGCACGAAGGCGCCGGCCACGGCGGCGTCGTAGGCGTTGCCGCCGTCCTCCAGGACGGCCATCGCCGACTGGGAGGCCAGCCAGTGGGTGGCGGACACCATGCCGAAGGTGCCGCTCAGGGTGGGGCGAGTCGTGAACTGCATGTCTGACCTCGATGTTCGTGTACGCCGGTCGGCCTGTCCCCCACGAAACGGGCCGTGGGGAGCAGCTGGGGAGCAACGAGTGAGACCCTCTCCTCCCCGTGGCCCCGTCGCCTCCTCCGCCCGGCTCCGGCTGCCGGTGTCGGCCGCTGCCGCGCGCAGGGTCGGTGTTGCGGGTGTTCCCCGGCTCCCGGTGGGTGGGAAGCCCGGTTCGACTGCGTGAAGTCGAGATCGCGCTGGATGAAAAGCGGGGCAACGTTGACGACGGTCTGGTCGACCTGGATGAGCAACTCGGCATCGGCAGCGTGACGAGGATCAGCCGAACGAGCACGTTGCTCCGGCCCGAGTCGTGGCGTTCCTCGGCGGCCGACCGGTCGTCGGCGGGCCTGACGGTCATGGCGCTCCTGATCTTCTGCATACTCGCCGTTCCGGCGGACTCGGACGAGCCCACGTGAGGAACGGGGAACGGAACAGGATGCTCACCACAGCGCATCGCGGGCATGCGATCGGAAGAATTTCCCGTGCGGCGGCCGCGACGCGGCGCGGGGGCCGGGACGACGCGCGCCCCGGCCCCCGCGGTCCCTGAATACGCGTCAGAGGGTGTAGTCGACGGTGTACTCGGCCGTCTTCTCGTCCAGCGACCGGACGGAGCCGGTGCCCGAGATGCCGCTGAGCCCACCGGTCCCGGAACCCTCGACGATGGTCCACGTCTCCGCGGCGGCGCTGGTGAAGGCGCCCTCGATGCGGGCGACGAACGTTCCCTGCGCCTCACCTAGGCGTCCCTCGAAGCGCTGGAGGCCGACGTAGGTCGCCGTTCCGTCCGCCGCGTAGACCATGAGGTACTCCAGAATCCCGTCGCCTGCGAGATCACCGGTGAAGCCGTTCTCCACGCTCGCGCGGGTCAGGGTCGCCGAGCCGTCTTCCTTGTGGTACGGGTTCTCCTTCCACGACTTCGTCGTGTACGTACCGGTTGCTCGGGTGGTCATCCTGTGACGGTCCTCTCGATCGAGACGGTCGGCCATGGTGGTGGCACTGCGCCGGCTGGCGTGACGCGAAGTCAGAGTAACGGCCAGGACGGCGGAACCTGTTCCCCACGGAGCACCCCTGCCTCCTCGGAAATGCCGCCGAGCCCGTCGGCCCCGGAGGCCTCGACGAATCTGTGCGCGCAGCGCTGCGCCCGACGTGACGCCGAGTCGCGCTAGCGTCCGGTGCGGCGGCGCCTGCTCGATCCAAGGACGAGACGACGGTCACCGTGGCCCAGCGGCCGGCGCTCCCCGCCGACCTCCCGACCTCCCGACCTCCCGCGTGACCCTGCCGGACATCCCCCGAGGAGGGACCTTCGGGGAGGAGGAAACGCTCAACCGGTACGGATGCACGGGCAAGAACAAGTCACCCGCGATCAAGTGGCACGGCGCTCCTTCCGGGACCAGGAGTTTCCTGATCTCCAGGTTCGACGTCGACTCGGAGACCTCCAGCGGGTTCTGGCACCGGTCCGCGTGGAACATCCCGGCAAGCACCCACTCGCTGCCCGCGGGTACCGTCGCACCGGGCGATCCGGGCCTGCCGGCGCCCGCGGTACTGGGCCGGAGCGACTTCGGCGAGACCGGGTACGGCGGCGCGTGCCCGCCGCCCGGGGACCGCGCCCAACGGTACGTGTTCACCGTGGTGGCACTGGCCACGGCCGACCTCGACGTGCCTCAGGACCTGCCCATGGCCGCCGTCAACGTCGTCATGCGGGAGCACGCCCTGGCCGCGGGACACCGGACCGTCGTCTTCGGCCGCTGACCCACGCCGCAGCGCGGTGCCGCCCGTGAACCCGGTACACCGTCCGGGCAGCTCCGGAGGGTGGGACGGGTGGTGAACGGCACCTCTCGCCCCGCTTCCCGCCTCCGCGCCGACGCGGCGGCCGGTGGCCCGGCGCCCGGACGGTGTCCCCGGCCGCCGTGGCGGAAATTCTCCCCTCCGCTGTCACCACGCCACCACGGAGCGAGTTCGCACTTCCTCCCCACAGGGAGTCGTGTGAAACTGACGTCCCCGTCCGCGTCGTGGACCTCGTCCGCGCCGTCCCCACGAAAGCGCGCCGTGCGTTCTCTCCCCCTGCCGCTCGCCCTCACCGCGCGACTGACCCCGGTGATCGTGCTCGCCTGCGCGGGCTGGGCGCTGTCGTCCGGCCCGCTCGACTCCGGGAAGGAGACCGCGGCCAAGGACACGCAGAAGTCACGCTCGGAGTCGTCGGAGTCGTCCGAGTCGTCCGCCCCGTCCTCGACGGCGGTCACGAAGACGTACGGCGCCGCTCCCCCGCCCTGCACGAGTGTGGCCGCCAAGACGGTGAGTTCGCTGGTGCCGGCCGCCAAGACGGCGGGCAAGGAGATCCCGTCGACGGACACCTCCCTGCGCCGCACCTGCTCCTGGAACGCGCTCAAGGGCTACGACTACCGGTGGCTGGACGTCTCCTTCGAGCTGCTGGAGTCCGACGAGTCCGCCGCGTCCTCGTACCAGGACCGCACCACGGAGAAGAACGGCGGCGGGGCCGTTCCGGGGCTCGGGGACGAGGGCTACTCGGTGGTGAACCTGACCACGGAGGACAAGCAGCAGACCCGTGAGGGCACCGTCATCGCGCGGGTGGCGAACGCGCTCGTCGTCGTCACCTACAACGGCAGCGACTTCGAGTCGAAGAAGGCTCCGAGCACGGACGAGATCAACAAGGGCGCGATCAAGGCGGCGAAGGAGGCGGTCGCCTCGCTGAAGGCCGCCGCGGTGAACTGAGCCCCGGCCGGAACAGGGCGCCGGAGGGTTCCCACCCGCCGGCCGCCCCGCCCACCGTTCCTCACGCGTCACGCGTCACGCGGTGCTCCCCTCCCGTCCCCTCGACAGCATCAGCACCACGTAGAGCGCCATCGAGGTGCCCAGGCCCACGGCCCAGCCGTAGTCGGCCAGCGGTTCCAGCGCCGGGACGGGCCGCCCGTCGACGATCGGCTCGAAACTCGCGCCGCCGACGGCGAGGACACCGCCCACCGCGAAGGCCACGACGGCCCGCCAGTTCCAGCCGGCGTCGTACCAGTACCGGCCTCCGGTGCGGTAGAGGTCGGCCAGGTCGAGCTTGCCGCGGCGCAGGATCCAGTAGTCGGCGATGAGGATGCCGGCGACCGTGCCGAGCAGCCCGCCGACCAGGCCGAGCCAGGTGAAGATGTAGCCCTGCGGGTCGGAGTACAGCTTCCACGGGAAGATCAGCACACCGAGCACGCAGGTGGCGAGCGCACCGGTGCGGAAACTGATCCTCCGGGGCGCGATGTTGGAGAAGTCGAAGGCCGGCGAGACCAGGTTGGCCGCGATGTTCACCGACAGCGTCGCCACCAGCACCGTCACCAGCGCGAACAGCAGTCCCACGACGTTGTCCGTCTTGGCGGCGAGCTGTACCGGGTCCCAGATCGTCTCGCCACAGTCTGTCTGTTAAAGGAACCAAAGGTGTGGTGCCAACGCGCTGCGGCCGCCGCACCGGGGAGGTGCGGCGGCCGCGCGGGTGGGGTCGTCAGCTGGCGGGCTGGCCGCTGCCGGGGCAGGTCTCCAGCGAGCCCTGCCGCTGGTGCATGGCCACGGGCTCACCGGGTGCGGCGCCGACGCCGGCCCCGCAGACAGGGCACGAGCCTTCGGTCATGCCCGGGTCGAACCGGCCACCGGGGCGGGCGTGCATGCATTCCTCCATATCGAGCTCCTCACGTCGTGTGGGTGGTGCTGACAGGTGGTGCTGTGCTGCTCCCCGCCCGGCCGGCCGGGCGGGGAGGGTCAGAGCTTCCGCACGTACGCCTTCGCGCCGTTGTGGAAGTACAGGGTCATCCCCTGCTCCTGCTTGCCGTCGCGGGTCGACCAGCGCTCGATGCGCGCGATCTCCGGCGAGCGTGCCTGGCCGATCGCCCCGGCGAGCCAGCCCTCGGGGCTGTCCCCAGGGACTGCGTCGGTCCATGCGGCCGGCTCGCCCTCGACAGGCTGCTCCTGGTGGTCGTGGCGCTCGCCGTCGGCGAGCTGGCCGATGATCTGCCAGCGGGCCTCGCCGTCTGCCGTGCTGACCGCGATACCGAAGGGGTGCTTGTCGTCGCCGGCCTCCGCCAGGGTCCGCACCTGGAGGGCTCCCGCGGTGTTCTTCAGGGTGTCGAGGACGAAGTCCTGAAGCCTTCGTGGACGCATGTGGATCTCCCTTTCGTGGCGGGCTGGCCGCGCCAGTCTAGGAGCGGGGGGCGGGCGACATGCCGACGCCCCGATCGGCGAAGAACGACAGCCGTCTGGTACGCGGCCTAGCAGGTGCAATCAGCGATTGCCCAGGTCAGTGCGGCTCCGAGTGCGGCCAGGACCGTGAGGTACGCGACCAGGCGCCAGTCAATCCTGCGCATCGTCGGCCCCCTTCCCGAGCATGTGCACCGCGGCGGAGATCAGCCGCGCGACGGTGAGCGGCGCACACAGCGTCGCGGCAGAGGACATCGGGACCGCCCAGTAGGAGGCGATCGCCGGGTCCGGGTCCGTGACGTCCAGCCGTGGCACTCCCAGGTACGACTCGCGGCCGAGGAAGTCGACCTCGTGGTCCCGCCGGCGCCAGTCGTCGACGGCCTCGTTCCACGTCCTCGGCATGCTGGCCGGGACGATGAGGTAGTAGCGGCGGCCGTGCGGGTCGCAGATGACCGGGCCTCCGTCGAGGGCCTCGTCGAGGAAGGCATCGACCTCCCTCGAGGGCCGGGTCCCGCCGGCCACCGCGTAGACCAGGTGGGCGGGCAGCCGTACGGCGGAGAACAACGTGCCCAGCGGCAGCATCGCGATCCGGTGCTCACCCCACTCCTTGCGTGCCCGTTCCCGGGCGTCCTTCGGGAGAGTGGACAACAGCCAGTGCTCGGTGGCCAGTCGACGATCGGCTCCCGGGTGCACGAGCACTCCGGGGTCCGTCTGTACGGGCGACAGAGCCCTGATGTGGGACGACATGCGCTTTCCTTCCGACCCGACTCGGTATGGAGCCCCATCGTCAGGAGGAAGATTCGCCGATCCCATACCAACCTGACATACCGTGGCCGTATGGTCACGGCATGAGTGGTCGGGAACTCTGGGCTGACGGGCGTCTGCGTGCAGCGTGGGCTGCCCGCGACTGGCCCACGCTCATCCGCCGGTACCGGGCCCTGGCGGGCATCTCGCAGCAGCGCTTCGGCGAACTGGTCGGGATGACGCAGGGCTACGTGTCCCGCCTCGAACGGGGCAGGCTGCGGGTGGTCAGTGAAGACGTCATCGCCCGATTCGTGAGAGGACTGCAAGTGCCGATCGAACTGGGCGGCGTACGCAACAGCGGCGACGAGTCACAGCAGTGGGCTCCGTCCGCAGAGCTGCGCGACCGGATAGCCCATGCCCACACCACCGGCCGCGCGGACCTGCGTACGGCCGACTGGATCGGCGTCGTACTCAGCCAGCACCGACGCGCCGAGGACACGATCGGCGGCCGCGCCCTGTGGCCCGTCGTCCGCTCGCAGCTCGACGCGGTCACACAGCTCATCCCCCTCGCCGCCGGCGCGGCCGCGGACTCCCTCATGCTGCTCGCCGCGGAGCACGCGCACTGGTTGTCGTGGGTGGCCTGGCAGGAAGAACAGCGGGGACCGGCCCTGTCGTGGATCGACCTCGCGCACGGCTGGGCTGTCGACGGCGGCCACGCGGACATGGCGTCCTGGGCCCAGCGCGTACGGGCGTACTACAGCCTGACGTACGGCGATCCGGTGCGTGCCCTGCGCACGGCTGAGGCCGCCCGGTATGTGGGCCCGAGGCCGCTCTCTCCCGCGGCGGAGGCGGTGGCTGTCCACCAGGAGGCGATGGCGGCCGCCCGGCTCGGCGAGCGGAACCGGGCGGCGCGGCTCGCCGACGAGGCCCACGCCCTCGCGCTGCGGGCACCGGAAGAGGAGGAACGCCCGGGCTGGCTGTACTGGCTCGACGCGACCAGGTCTCAGCTGCAGGTCGCCGATGCCGCCTACGCCTGCCACAGATGGCGGGACGCCGCGGACGGCTTCCGCCAGGCGCTACCCGCCCTGGCCGGCTACCCCAGGGACTACGCGTACTACCAGGCCCGGGCGGAGGACGCCGAGCAGCGGGCCTAGACCAGGTCGTAGCGGAGGATGAGCGGGCTTTCGCCGTCGGCCAGGCGCTCGCGCACAGCGGCCTCGACCTCGTGGTGATGAGGGCCGTAGCGGAGTGCCTGTCCACCGGCCTCGCCCGCAGGCTCCGGGTCGGACAACTCGAACTCCTCCTCGCGCAGCGGGAGGTCGGCAGGCTCATAGTCGTCCGGCCCGGCGCCAGGCGGCAGGACTCGGTACCTCACCAGGTAACGGCTGGTCATGACGGCGCCCTTCTACTCCCGACAGCAGAGCGCCCCAGGTGTCGGGGCCCGGGGCGATACAGGCAGCATAACGGCCACCCATGACAGCGTGGGCAGCAAATGACGGAACGCCCCCTGCACGGCCCGCTTACGGGCCGTGCAGGGGGCGTCGCTCATTCTGTTCCGGGGTCGGGAGCAAGGGTCTGTGTGCGCCGGTCAACGCGGTCGACCGCGTCCCGGAGGGACCCGCCCGAATTGGGCTGCAGCTCATGGTCGACACGGGCCAGGCGCTCCTCGATGTGGTGGAGGCGGACCATGACGCCGGGGCGGGCCGGGACGCCGGGCCGCTCCGGAACGCCGTGCCAGTCGTCGGCCATGTCGTCCATCCGGTCGACCAGCCTGCGCAGCCCCCGGGCCACACGCCACGCCAGTACCGCGGCACCCGCGATCGTCACGGCTGCCACGCTCCACACCGCCGCGGCGTCGACCGCGGTCACTCCCGTGCTCTGGCTCATCTCGTCCCCCCGCTCTCACGGCCCGCACGCTTCAGCGCGGCGAGGACGTCGTCGTCCTGGCGGCCTGCGCCGTCAGTACGCAGCCAGCCGGGCAACAGCCTCTGGACGCCGGGCACGGCCATAACCCGGGTGAAGCCGCCCGCGATGGCCAGCGCGCCCGCGACCCACGGCAGCGCGGCCGGGATACCGGACGCGTCGACGACGGCCGGCAGCACGACGGCAATACCGATCGCTGTCTGGAGGATCGTGCGTGCGGTGCGCTTCGTGGAGTCCTGCATGGTGTCTCACTTTCCGGAGAGGAGCAGCCGCCAGGTGAGCGGGCCGGGGTAGCCGTCCGCGTCGCCGGCGAGAGCGGGCGTCGCCCGCTGGAAGTCACGGACGTTGTCGCGGGTGTGCCGGGTGAATCGGGGCCCGGGCTGGTAGCCGTCGCCGTCGTGGTGACGGGCGAAGCCGCGCCGGATCAGGCCCTTGTCGAGGACGGTCACAGCCGGGTTGGTCTTGCCGAGGATGAAGGCGGAGCGGCCGGGGAATGGCGGTGCGGCGGTCGTAGCGGTGGCGCCGGGCAGGTAGCCGAGCAGCTGCTGCAGGCTGACCGCGCCGGGCACACCGTCGGCATCCTCGTGCGGGGCGGTCCCGGAGTAGCCGAGACTGACCTGGAAGTCGCTGAAGTTCTCGGTGTCGGCGTCGCTCCAGTCCGGGCCCGGCCCGACCTGGTAGTGCGAGCCGAAGCCGCGCGCCACGAGCGCCTCGCCGACGGTGGTGACGTGGTCGCCGTGCGCCCCGTACCCGTACGACAAGCCGTTGATCACGACCTGGTAGCGGGCGATCTCTCCTGTGCCGCCGCCCGTACCGCCACCGGTGCTGGTGCCGTCCGGCCGGCGCGCGCCCGCCTGCACCCACGCATACAGCGGGTCGCCCGGGCAGGCGGTGGCGTAGCCGTCGCGGTGGCCGAGGACGTCGTCGCCGGCGGCGCCCGCGCTGCGGTTGCGCTCGATCGCGTCGACCAGGCCGTGCAGCATGGCGTCGGTCGGCTGCACCAGGCCGGAGGCGCCGAGCATCGCGCACACCGAGTAGTGCCGGGAGTTGAGGGTGGCGGTGCCGTTCGCGCCGGTCCTGCGGTGCACGCCCCGACCCTCGAAGACGCTGCCGTGCGGACAGACGACGTCGTTGTACGCGATGTCGGAGTAGTCCTCCTTCGTGTTGGCCAGGTGGGCGGCCTGGAGGTCGCGCATGTGGGCGTAGCAGCTGCTGTGCGCGCCCGGGTCCGCGAGGCTCTTGGGGACGTAGGCGCCCTCGTAGTGCACCTTCGTGCCCTCGGTGGAGGAGATGTAGACGAGGTCGTAGCGGGACGGCCGTGCGCCCCATTCTGCTCGAGTGATGAGGTCCATGGGCCCTCCAGGGCATGGGTAAGCCCCGGGCCGGATCGGCGCGGGGCGATGGGTGCGGGACGGTACGCGACCGGTCAGGCCACCTCTGTGATCTCGACGACGAGGCTGCAGTTGCTGCCCAGGCACTCCGTGTTCGTGGACGTGCTCGCGATGAGTTTGAAGGTGTGGCTGCCCGCTGCGGCGAGGGTGCCGACGTAGCTCTGGGGGTGTGTGCCGCGGTCTGCGGCGGCGTCCTGGCGGAACACCGCCAACGGCAGCTGATTGGCGCCGTCGACCACGAGACGGCCTGTCGAGGATCCGGCCGACGCACCCAGCGAGTTGAAGTCGAAGACCGCCCAGGCCTTGAAGGTCGCCCCCGGCATCTCGGTGGTCAGGGTGATGGTGGCGCCGGTGACGTCCACGTTGGTGGACGAGGCGGGGACGGTGCCCGTACCGATCGCTATGGGGTACGTCCGCGGCTGCAACCGGTTGGCGCGTCCGGCGGTGAGCCGCTCTCCTGCGAGGAAGGCCATGTGTTCTCCCTTCAGAGAGCCAGGTAGGCGGGGTGGGCGAGGCGCACGTCCGTGCCTGCGGAGTGGTTCTTGACGATGCCGTTGACCGACCGGACGACCGTGAACGTCTGCGGGCTGGACGCGCCGGTGATGCCGGTGACTTTCATGACCTCGCCTCCCACACGGATGTCGAGGGGGAGCTCTACCGGGTCCTGCGTCCACACCGGTCCGGACGTGGTCGTGACGGAGATCGAGGTGGCGGTTGCCGAGATGCCGGCGGTGAGTGCGGAGCCGTCGGTGTCCACGCGCACCGGGGCCCGGCCGGTGAAGGAGAGGTCGTCGATGTAGACGGCGTCCTCGCCGCCCGCCGTGCTGTTGTCCTTCACGTAGCGGAACGTCACGGTGCTCTTGCCGGTGACGTCGACGATGGCCTGCGTCCACGGGGTGATGCCCTGGGCGCGCAGGACCTGGACGCTGTCGACGAGGACGAGCAGCCGGTCGCCCTCGAAGCCGGGCCCGGACGCTTCGCTGGACGTCCAGTACCAGAACCGCAGTTCGGTCATGCCCGGCGGGACGGCCACGATGGCGTCGGACGTCTGGTTGTTGGTGATCGCCCCGGAGCGCAGTGCCCAGGTGCCGCTGTTGTAGTGGGCCTGCGAGCGGGTCCAGGGCAGGGTGCCGCCGTTGGTGAAGGGGATGACGTAGGTGGTGTCCTGGAAGTCCTCGTAGTAGGCGAGGCCGGCCACGGTCCAGGGGTCGGCCGGGGTGCAGGTGAAGAAGACGTCCCAGGCGTACTGGTCGAAGGACTCGGTGTAGCCCTGGACGATCAGGTTGATGTCGCCGGGCGGCAGCCACGGCGGCGGGTTGGTGATGCGGATCAGGTCGCCCTGGTCGACTTTGAGGAGGGCCGGGATGAGGTGCGGGGCGGCCGCGAGGTTGACGTGGACGACCGGGTAGCGGGGCGCGTCCCAGGTTCCCAGGTGCAGCATCCAGGCGGCGATCGGCTGCGCCTGGTCGTCGCGGGCGAGGGAGCGCTGGATGCTGCTGTCGTACAGGCCGACCCCGTCGGGCGGGGCCTTGACGGAGAGCGGCCCGTCTTCGAGGACCGCGCGGCCCGCGCTGCCGTCGATGCGCTGGACGGTGACGTCGTTGACCACGTCGGCGTCGTCGTCCAGCGGCTCCAGCGGCGGCGCCACTTCCCCGCCGGCGGCGTAGTTGAGGGTGAGGGCCGGGGCCTGGTTGTAGAGGGTGGTGCGGCCGCGGTAGCGCAGGGCCGGCCGGGCGCGGTGCTCCATCAGGATGCCGCCGTCGGAGTCGGCGGCCTGGCCGAGCAGTTCGAGTAGCTGGGCGGGACGCTGGGCGCCCATCGCCTCCTGCCCGGTGATGAGGCCGCGCACGGACAGCGGGATGTTCTCCTCGCTGGCCAGGCGCAGCAGCCGGGTCCCGGCGTACTCGCCGAGGAACCCGTCGTCGGCGGACTCGTAGGTGGTGACGGCCGACGGGTAGGGGGAGGCGAGGGACGCGGCGACCCCGGTCCACACCGCGACGTGCCCGAGGCTCATGCCCTGGAAGTCGGAGCCCCAGCTGCCGAGGATCTGGGCGGCGCGGCCGGGCGTGCCGGTGAAGGAGGTGCGCGCGAACCAGTAGGAGGCCAGCCCGTCGGTGCGGCGCCAGGACGCGTGCAGGAACGTCGTGCCGCCGCTGGCGGAGGTGTAGATCTGCAGGCGGTTCCAGGGTCCGGTGAGCGCGGCGAGGGCGTCGGCGTCGGTGTAGTTGATGAAGCCGAGGACCGTGTCGTCGGAGTCGCGGGCCTCGATGCGGATGCCGCCGGTGCCGACGAGGACGGTGCAGTACGCCATGGCGGAGCCGGAGACGCGGACGCAGGCGATCTGCTGCTGGGTGGCGGGCAGGGCCTCCAGCCGGTAGACCATCTCGACGTGCCAGCCGGTCGCCGTGCCGCTCGGCACGGTGCCCTTCACGGTGGACGCGGAGCCGAGCGTGGGCAGCGCCTCTGATCCGGGCAGGGTGTCGACGCCGGCGAACTGCAGGCCGGTCACCGTCATGGGTGCGACGCCGGTGATGGGGCTGTAGGCCTGGGTGGCGCCGGAGCCTTCCTCCATCGGCCAGTAGGCGTCCGGGTTCCCGGAGGGGATGCGGCGGCGCAGCGTCGAGGCGAGCGGGGCGGTCGCGCGGCCGTAGCGGCGCAGCACCCCGGCCGCCTCGACCGGCACCCAGCGGTCGTTGCCGGAGACGTCCCAGCGTGGCGGCCAGGCGGAGATCTCCCCGACGAACCGGTCCTCGCGTGCCCGTACCTTGGCGGTGCCGTTGACGGTCCAGGTCCGGCCCGCGCTGTCGACGAACGAGGTGGCGCCGTCGGCCAGGGAACGGAAGTCCGGGCTGGCGACGATCGTGCCGTCGATGCCGGAGCGGACCTGGAAGCGGGTGCCGATGCCGGTGAACGGCTTCCTCGGCGGGGTGGTGGTGGCGTCGGCGGGGCCGATGTACAGCGGGCTGTTGGTGGCCTGGATGCTGGTCGTGGTCGCGCCGACGGCGTCGCCGCCGATCTGCTCCCACGGGCCGTCCAGGGAGTCGGCCTGGTACCAGCGCAGGGTCAGACCGCCCGCGCCGTTGTCGACGTCGAGGGTGACCCGCAGGGCGCGGCCGCCGTAGTAGGCCGCCGTCAGGAACGCGGTCTGCACGACGGCGCCGGCGTCCAGCCAGTTGAAGACGATGTTCCCGTTGAAGACGCGCAGCGTCCAGGACCGCTCGGCTGGGGTCGGCCCCCACTTGCCGATGATGGCCTGGCTCAGGGCGGTGTCGGTCATGTCGATGTCGAACTCGGCGCGGACGTCGATGTCGCCGGTGATGTCGAGCACGGCGGTGTCCGGGGTGGAGACGGTGCCGGTCGCATCGCCGTCCAGTTCCAGGTGCGCCTCGGCCGCGGGCAGGTGCACCCGCACGGGCGTGTTGCGGCCGATCTTCCCGTACAGGTCGGAGAGCGGGTTGCCCTGGCTGTAGCGGCCGGAGACGCCCGGCGCGACCTTGCTGGCCCCATTGTTGAAGGTCAGTTTGCACTTGCCCGGGTCGGTGCGGGCGCCCTCGTCGGGGCGGCCGCGCACGATCGTCATCAGGTCGCGGGTGTAGACGTCCGCGGTGATGGGCTGCCATACGCCGTCGATCTTGAGGTCCGCCTGGATGTCGAGCGGGGTCTGGGGGAACGCCACCGCGGATGTCTCCTTCCTATCGCCGGCCGACGAGGCCGTCGGCGCTGCCGCGTCCGTCGACGCGGATCATCTTGCGGAGCAGGCGCTTCCAGTCCTCGTCGGCGCCGCGCACGTCGAGGATGACGCGGGCCGTGCCTCCGCCCGCGGCCATGCCCAGGACGGGTGCCATGCCCAGGCCGAGCGGGGCGGGCTGCACGGACTGCGGGGCCACGCCGGGCATGGCGTCCAGCTCGGCGCGCAGTGCCGGGATCCGGCCCGCGATGCCCTGCTGGAAGTCCTCGACGAGGGCTTGGCCGGAGTAGCTGGTGTAGCCGCGGCCGGAGAACGGGCCGGTCTTGGCGGGGGAGAACGGGAAGAAGTCCCGGGCCGCGGAGACGATGTCACTGGCCGCGTCGCGCACGGAGCCGATCCGCGACTTGATGCCGTTGATGAAGCCGCTGATGAGGGCGGAGCCGGAGTTCCACAGCAGGCTGCCGAGGTTGCCGAGGCCGCTCTTGATCCGGCCGGGCAGGCCGCGCACGTAGGCGATCATCTCGTTGGCCTTGGTGATCGTGCCCTGCTTGGCGGACTGCCAGTGCTTGACGATCAGTCCGGCCAGCGTCCAGTTCAGCCACAGGTTGTAGATCCGCCCGGGCACGCCCTTGATCCAGGTGACGAGCGCGTTCCACCAGGACGCGGCCGTGCTCTTGATCGAGGACCAGTGCTTGATCAGCAGTCCGATCAGGGTGAAGTTCATGAACGCATTGATCATCATGTCCTTCGCCCAGATCAGCTTGTCCACCACCCAGTTCCAGGCGGCCAGGGTCCAGGCCTTGATCTGGTCCCAGTACACGACGATCAGCGCGACCAGGGCGGCGACGGCGAGGATGATCCAGCCGATGGGGCCCATGGCGATCAGCCACTGGGCGGCCATGACCGCGGCCCAGGCGACCGCCCGCGCGGCCATCAGCGTGAACTGCACGGCGGCGGTGACGCCGGCGCGGATGACGGCCAGGATCCAGGTACCGATCGACACCAGGGCGGAGCCGGTCCACGCCGCGGCGGTCCGCAGCGCCGACAGCGTGGCGGCCGCGCCGAGCCGCAGGTAGACGCCCAGGCCCACGGCGTTCATCCGCAGCCAGCCGCCGATCACGCCCCACGTCGAGGCGGTCATGACGGTGTGCGCCGCGGTGACCACGGTGGAGATAGCCGAGTACGTCATCATCGCGCCGCGCACCACCAGCACCGTGGCGGCCAGCCCGGCCAGGGTGTAGGCGAGCGGCTCGAACACGGCCTGGTTGTCCATCGCGAACGAGACGAAGCCGCCGGTGACCTCGCCGAGTTTGCCGAGCGCCTGCCGCTTGAAGCGCTCCAGGCTCTTGGCCGCGCTGTCGCCCATGGTCTCGGTCAGCCGGTCGGCGGCGCCGTCCGCCTTGTCCATGCCCGAGGCGGCCGCCGCCGTCGCCGGGTCGAGCGCGTACAGGGCGTCACCCATGACGTTGGCCGGGTCGCCGAACAGGGCGGCCGCGGCGTTCAGCCTGGTCTGCTCGTCCGTTGTCCCGCGCAGCGCGTCGAGGGTCATCGACAGGGCCTGCTCGGCGCTGTCCCCGCCCGCGCCGATCATCTTCGCCATGTCGGAGGCGGACAGGCCGATGCTCTTGTAGGCGGTGTCGACTGCGGTGCCGCCGGCCAGGGCGCGCTCGCCGAACTGGCCGAGTGCGTCCGCGACTTGGTCGGCGTCGCGGGCGCCGTTCTCCAGGCCCTGGGAGATCAGGCCGGTGGCGGTCTGGCCGTCGATGCCCAGCCGGCGGAACTGGGTGGAGTACTCGTTGAAGGTCTCCAGCAGGTCGCCGGACTTGTCGGCCGCGGTGCCGAGCCCGGCCGCGAGAATGTCGAGGGCCTCGTCGACGTTGTCCGCCAGGCCGGTGCGGACCATCTGTCCGGCGGCCGCGGTCGCCATCGTCAGGTCTTGGTCGAAGGTCTCGGCCAGTGCAGTGACCTTGGTGGTCACGCCCTCAAGGCCGCCCTCGGCGGCGGAGGTGTCGCCGATGTTCTGGTAGACGCCCTTGATCGCCAGGTTCACGGTGTCGACCGAGTCGCCCCAGGCGTTCTGGTAGACCGATGCTGAGACCTTCGCGACGTCGGCCGCTTCCTGCGGGCCGAGGCTGAGCTGCGCGGCCAGCTTGGCGTTGGCCGCGTCCGTGTTGATCTCCTGTGCCAGGCTGACGCCGAGCGCGGCCGCGACACCGGCACCGATGCCGGTGGCCGCGGTGTCGAACCGCTCGCGCGCGGACGACAGACCCTGCTCGGTGTTGTCCCTCGCGACGAGGTTGAACACCAGCGACGTATCGCTCACCGCGCACCCCCTGTGGTCAGGGGGCTAGCGGCCCCTGCTCTTCATCTGTTCGAGCGCCTTGGTCTGCGCTTCCTCGTAGGCGTCCAGCCAGGACAGGACGGCGTCTTCCTGCTCGACCGTCAGGAGCTCCCACTCCCACGGGCGGATGGACAGCAGGCGGGCCGCGTCGCCGTAGCGCGCTACTCGGCGACGGGCGGCTGGGCTTTTCCCTCTTCCTCCGGGTCCTCCGCCGCGGCGGCGATCTGCTCGTCGAGGCGGGCCAGGATCATCGGCCGCATCTCGGCGCTGGCCCCTTCCTCGGCGGCCTCGCGCATCTGCCGCAGCTCGCCCCGGGAGTACTCCAGCGACAGCTCGTCCCACGCGAAGTCGACGTCGTCGAACTTCACGGCGCCGGGGTGGTCGCGCTTGAGGAAGGTGAACAGCAGCGCGCGCCGGCACAGGCTCGATCCCTGGACGACGTCCTTGGTGAACTCCGTCCAGGTGCGGCCGGTCAGGCGCTCGATGCTCTCCCGTTCGGAGGACATCATTTTGCGCGGGTTGTACTTCCAGCGCGTCGGCTCGTCCTGCCCCTCGGGCGTGTAGACCAGGAACACGTGTCTCTCCTCATCCGGCCCGGTCGGCGATGCGCCGGGCCATGTTCTCCATGGCCGCCTCGACGGCCTGCTTGTAGACGCCCTCGCGCCCCTGGAATGCCTCGTCGAACCAGCCGGTCTTGCCGTGCTGCTGCACCCAGATCTCGCGGTTGCCGTACACCGGGTGCCGCCAGCCGCCCGCCCTGTTCAGCCGCTTCGGCGCGTTGGGGAAGCCGCGGATGTTCTTTGTCTTGAAGGCCTTCACCCGGGCCCCGCTCCAGCGGCCGCCGAGCTTGACCTCGGGCCGGATCTTCTTCGCGACGGACGAGCGCAGGGCGGGGGCCGTGGGCAGGCCGGCCGACGAGACGGCCATGACGGCGCTCTTCGCCGCGGCGGCCCCCGGCTTCAGCGCCTCGCGCATATCGCGGGCCAGCTCCTTGCGCAGCTGCTTCCCGTCCTCCTCCGCACGGATCGCACGGGTGAGAGCGGCCAGGCCCTCGTGCGTCTCCACGCCGAGGCTGAACGGCGGGCCCCCGCCGGCCATCAGGTCGTCGCCCTCGCCACGGCCCCCGAGGTGGGGAACGTCAGCCCCACGGTGGCCTCGTCACCCACGCTGCCCTCGATGGGGTTCCACCCCTTGATGAGGACGTTGCCGGAGTACTGGGGGTTGGACGTGCCGACCGCGGCCTGGTCCGCGCGGACTGTGAACGGGACGACCTGCCCGAGCAGCGGCCACATGATCGCGTCGAGCTGCGAGGCGGCGAAGTCCTGGAGGAACTCGCACGAGAGTTCACCCGACTTAAGGCCACCGAGGACGACCTTCCACCCGAGCGACGCGTAGGTGGTGACGTCCTTGTCCTCGACCTCGACGGACAGCTCGGCCTTCTTGGTGAAGTCCTTCAGATCGGTGCCGTTCAGCGTGAGGTGCTGAGCGAGCAGAACCATCTTGGGCATGGGGCCCCCTTCCAGGGCATGGCGAAACACCCGACAGGGGCCGGGCCGCGGGGTGGTGTGGGGTTACTGGATGCCGAGCGAGGCGACGAACAGGAACGACGGCGTGGTGCCGGTGATGGTCCAGGCGATCCGCCACCAACTGTCGGTGATCGCGGTGCCGTCGGTGCGCGCGACCTGGCCGCCGGCGGCCGTCGCCGCGGTGAACGTCGCCCGCGTCGTCGGCGCGGCGAAGGTGTTGTCCGGAGCCGACTCGACACGGGCCGTCAGCGACGGCGTCGTACCGGCCACGGACAGGACGTGCAGCGCCGCGTACAGCCGCTTGCCGGCGGCGACCACGCCAAGGTTGAGGGCGGTGCCCGTGCCGGTCGCGGTGCGGGCGGTGCCGGGCGGGTGGGCGAACTGCCCGCGCACCAGCGGCCACGACGACTTCGCGGTGCCGGACCAGGGGGCAACCTCCCCGACCGCCTCGAACAGCTTGTAGTCCGAGCGCAGCGCCGCCATGAAGTACGCCAGGTCCCCGACGGCGGCGCCGTTGTTCGCGCTGACCGACCAGGGGATGACGGTGCCGAGGTGGGCCCATGAGGAGTCGTCGACCTTGCTCGGGTCGCCCGCTTCCCATTGGCCCTCGCCGGACAGCTCGGCCGAGCGGAGTCCGCCGAGGACTTCCGTCCAGCCCTGGCTGGCGTAGTTCGTGCTGTCCTTGTCCTCGACCTCGGCGGACAGCTCGATCTTGTTGGACGCTCCGGTGAGGTCGACGCCCGCGGCGAAGGTGCGGACGTTGAGCAGGACGGTCTTGCTCATGTCGCCTCGCCCTCGGGGTGGGCCGCCCGGCGCCGGCGCGGCGCGGCCGGAGGCTCCGCATCGGCGGCGACTTCCTCGGCGACGCCGGAGGCGACCAGGTGCGCGGCCTCAGCGGTCGGCAGATCCACCTCCTCGCCCTCGGCCGGCCACGGCTCGCCGTTGCGGGCGGCACCTTCGGGCATGGCGACCAGCATGCGGATCCTCATCCGTCCCCCTGTCCGATGATCTTGATCATCAGTTCGGCGCCGACGTAGGTGGTGCCGGCGTGCTCGTACCAGCGGTAGCCCTGCACGCGCATCACGTGCAGGTCGTGGGCGAGGCCGCCCAGGGCGTACTCGCCGGGCGCCCCTCGCGCGAGTTCGATCGTCTGCTTCAGCGAGGCCGGGCCCGAGCCGGACAGCATCGCGTCGAGGATCCGCTGAGCTGCCCGGTCGTCAGCCCTGCCCACCAGGACACGGCTGGTGAAGGTCAGTTCGTCCAGGCCGCGGCTCATGGCCCGGTCGAATAGCTGCTCGTACTCGGCGACGAAGAAGTGCGGCGCGGTCACGGCGTCCGGCACGTAGCCGGAGCAGGTGAGCTTGCCGACGCCTTCGGGCAGGACCACGTAGCGGGCCGCTTCGGCGATCGCCTCACGCACGGCGGAGATCTGCACGCTGCCTCCTCTCAGAACCCGGGGATGATGTACGGCTCGATGAGGTTCCACACGTCCGGGTCCCGGCGGGACAGGTTGCGCACGCCCCACTCGGCCGAGCCGATGATGCCCTCGGGGCTGTCCTTCCGCTTGAAGAGGCGGGAGGCCTGGATGAGGGCGGCTTCGTGGATGTCGTCCGGGACCGCCGGCCAGCCGAAGCGGGCGGTGATCCGCAGACGCCCCGTCGACGTGCCCCACGTGCCGAGCGAGCGGAACAGTCCGGTGACGGGCCGGCCGTCGGCCAGCGCGTTGTCGGGGCTCGTCTCGTAGGCGGTGACCGCCGACCACGACGAGCCCGAGCCGGTCTCGACGACCAGGCCCTCGGCGCTGCCGATGTCGTCGACGAGGAACAGGTCCCCGTCGTCCTCGCGCACGATGCGGCCCCGCGGGTTGAACACCCGCTGCACCGGAGCCTCGTCGAGCCAGAAGCGGCGGCCGGTGGTCTTGTCGATGCTGCGGGACGCGGAGGCACGGGCCCGGTTCAGCTGCGCGTCCCGGCTGGTGTCGCCAGGCTCGATGCCGAACTGGGCCTTCAGCTCCTCAAGGGTGACGTACTCGTTGGCCACGTCAGGCCTGCTCGGCGCCCCGGACCCGGCGGCCCTTCGGCGGCGTCGTGCGGGTGGACGGCCCGGCGGGCACGTCACGGACGGCGGCGGGCGGCTGCACGCCGCGCAGCCGCAACTGCTCGTCGACCTCGGCGACGCGGTCGTCCAGGCCCAGGCCCGCGTACCCTTCCCGCTCACGGAGAAGGGCAGCGATCATCGTGTCTTCGGTCATTGCTTGGCTCCTGCGTTGAGCGGGTGCCCGCCCCCGGGGTGAGAGCGGGCACCACGTGACGGGCATGGTCAGACGAGCTGCACGTCCTTGACGTTCGCCCACGGCACCAGCAGACCGGCCGCCGTGGACACGCCCTGCGGCAGGAACTCCACGTCGGCCCGGTTGACCGTGGTGAAGCCGCCGCTGACGTAGCTGATCTGCACGGTGGAAGCCCCCGACCACCAGGCCGGGTACGCGAAGGTCTCGACGTTGCACGCCATCTGAGCGCCCCTTACTGGCCGGTGAAGGCCGGCGCGACCAGGCCGGTCCCGCCGATCTTGCGGGCGTGGGCGTAGCGCTGGTGGGTGTAGGCGAAGTAGCCGTAGACCACCAGCAGGACACCCAGCGAGGCCGCCTTGGCCTGCTCCGCCCGGATGTACATCGGGGCGTCGGGGTCCTCCCACAGGTGGCACTCCTGCCGGTCGACGAGGTAGATCTCGTCCTCGTTCGTGCCCGCGCCGAGGTTCGTCGCGATGTTGTTGTCGACGACGACCGGCGTGCCGTTGGGCAGGACGCCCCGGATGCCGCGCCCGTAGGCGGTGGCGTAGTTCGCGCCGAGGGTCTGGGCGATGATCCCCGGCTGGGTGATCAGCGGCCAGGTGGAGCCCAGCGCGTTCTGCATCCAGTACCAGCGGCGGGAGTGCATCACCGCGAGGTTGTCGCCGGACGCCATGTCGAGCATGGCGCCCTCGACCCCGGCGAGGCCCTCGATGACCTTCGGGTACAGCGCGGTCGCGGTCGGCGAACCACTGGTGTAGGCGACGGCGGTGGCCACGTTCGTCAGGCCCGTGGCGGCCTGGTTCAGCAGCTTGTTGTCGAGGTTGGTGTTGTACCGGCGGAACAGGTCGTCGAGGACGACGGCCTCGACGCCGGCGCCGCGCTCGACGGCCTGCCTGGCGATGGTCTGCTGGCCCGCCGCGGTCTGGACCGGGATCGACAGGTTCGTGTCGTCCATGTCCTGCTCGGCCACGGCCGCGTTCTCCGCCGACTGGAGGTCGACGGACGAGCCGGTCGTGACGCGGGAGATGTTGACCTGCATGCCCTGCGGCGGGAGGTCGTGGCGGCGGATGGCGTCCGCGAACGGACGGTTCGCCTGGGCGGCCGGGGCGTACATGTCGGTCAGGTACTGCGGCACGACCAGGCCAGCGAACGCCCCGGTACCCACGGCGCGCTGGAGCTGGTCGCCGCGCTCGACGCGCTCCTCCTGCATGTGCCGGGCGAGGCGGGCCTGGGCGTCGTAGTCGCCGATGAACGCGGCCGCGACGTCCCGCTCGAAGGCGGCGCCGCGCCGGTCCTGGTCGGGCCGGTAGGTGCGCTCGTCCTGCCCGACGCGGTGGACCTGGTCGTAGGCCGGAGCCCGGGTGGCAGCCGGGACGGTGCGGGCCTGCAG
The DNA here is from genome assembly GCF_040682975.1 of Streptomyces sp. NPDC051051. Lineage (NCBI taxonomy): Bacteria > Bacillati > Actinomycetota > Actinomycetes > Kitasatosporales > Streptomycetaceae > Streptomyces > Streptomyces sp. NPDC051051. Next base: position 75,579 of record NZ_JBFBCB010000010.1, on the reverse strand, counting down.
CGCGGCCAGCTCGTCCTCGCGGACCTGCTCCGCCTCCAGGCCGGCGAGGGCCTCCTGGCGGCGGGTGACCTCCGCGTCCGCGGCGTCACGGCGGGCGACCTGCGCGGCCACCGCCTCTTCGATCAGGTTGTCGTCGGAGCGCAGCGCCATCAGCGCGTCCTGCTCCTGCTGGCGTGCGGTGATCGCCGTGTCCAGCGCGGTGCGCGCCTGGGCGATCAGCTCGGCGAGAGTCATCTCGTCGGTCCTCTCTGAGTATGGATTCCAGGCGCCCCGGTCCAGACAGACGGCCACCCGAGGCAGTGCGCCGGGTGGACTCGTGCGCGCAGAGCGCAGGGCAGTAGCTCCCGCCGGGCGGCGGGAAAATGAAGGGTCAGGTCTGGGGCAGCTCGTAGAGGTGCCAGACCAGGCCGTCGGCGGTGCGGGCGGTGGTGCCCCACCAGCGGGCGCCGTCGGGGATCGGCTGGCCGGTGCCCACGACGAGGAACGTCCGGTCGGCGCCCGGTTCCTCGAGGGAGCCCTCAGCCCAGAAGTCGACGACGTGCGGGGCGTCCTCGCTCACACCGAGTCGTTCGGCCGCGACGTGCAGCGGGTCACTGTGGATGTTGCGGACCTGCGGCTCGCCGGTGACGAAGATGCGGTGGCGGAGCATGCGGCGCGTCATCGGGCGAGCGCAATCTCAAGGAGGGCGCGGGCGCGGCTCGACGTCGGTGCGGCCGCGGGCTGGCGCATGCTCGCGCCGGTGTAGGGGTTCGCGCCGTAGCCGACGATCGCGACGTCACCGCGGTGGATGTCGTACCGGTTGATCCGGTACTCGGTGTAGTCCGGGGACCACTGGCCCGATTCGATGCGGAACGCGAAGGACATCTCGTCGACCAGGCCGGACCGCAGCTTCGGCGCGATGTAGGCGACGTCGTAGTCCGCCGGGTCCAGAGCGGGCGCGCGCACGTCCAGGCCGTCGGCGCTCTCGGTGAGGAACAGCGTGCCGGTGGTGGTGCGGGCCAGGCGCCGCAGCTGGTCGTGCCCGAGGACGAGCGGCACGTCGAGGTCCGCGCGGGCGAGCGAGTCGGAGCCCGCCCCCTCGGTGACGATCTCGGTGTACGGGCCGAACATGTCCCACATCTCGTAGGCCTGCTCGTACACCGAAGCCCGGCCGACGAACTCCAGCGTGCCGCCGGCGTCGCCGCTCTCGCGGACCTGGACGCCGGACAGTGCGGCGCGGACCGTGGCCCGGGCGCCGGCGTGCTCGGCGCACCTCCGCTGCGAGGGGCGGTCTGCGCGCTGACGGATGTGCTGGGCTCGTTCCGCCGCAGCCGCGGCGAGCGTGGGTGTGGTCATGACGGTGCTCCCGGTACGGCGGTGGTGGGCTGGGCGGGGACGGACCGCGAGCCGAACAGCCGGTCGAACTCGGCGAGCTGGTCGTCCGTGAACGGCGGCCGGTTCTCCAGCGCGCGCGCCTCGGAGGGGGCGAGGATCCGGCTGGTGATCTGCGAGCCGATCGTGCGGGCCCGGGCCTCGGGGTCCATGCGCAGCAGTGCGTCGGTGTTCAGCTTCACGAACCGCGGGCCGGACACGAGCTTGCGGCTGAACGCGTCCTCGCGGCGGCCGACGGCCGGCCCCAGATTCATGATCAGGAACTGGAGGTTGCGCTGCCCGATGTTGGCGTAGGTGATGCTGCTGCCCGACACGGCCACGTCGACCAGGTCGCCGGGGACACCGAAGAAGCGGGCGATGTCGGAGGCTCCGTACTGGCGGGCCTCGAGGAACGAGGACTGCGAGGCGACGGCCTGGATCGGCTTGTACTCCCAGTCCATGCCGTGGACGAACAGGCCAGAGCTGTCGACGGCGGCGCGGAACTGCTCACGGGCGATCCGGGCGTTGTCCTTGTCGACGGTCTTCTGGTTGTTCTTCAGCTCAGCCAGCGGCACCGCCCCGCCGGCGAACCAGTCGCGGGCGAACTGCTGGGCGGACAGAGACTCCTCGATCGTCCACGCGGCGAACGCCACCGGCGACAGACCGAGCGGGCAACCGGCGACGGTGTACTGCTTCTCATGCCAGACCTCCCACGGCTCGTACTCCTTGCCGCCGATCACGAACTTCGTGATCGTCGAACCGTTGCCGCGGACCGATACCGAACCCAGCTCGACGAGGTCGACCCGGCCGGGCAGGCCGCGCCCGTCCGGGCCGATCACCCCGGACCGCTCAGTGATGATCCCGAAGCAGTTGCCGCCCCGGTCGAGGTCGAACTCAGTGGAGTACATCCACTCCTTCATGCCGACCTCGGTGCCGCCCGGCGAGACCAGGACCGGAGGCTTGGGCACCTCGACCTGGATGCCGTTGACGTACCGGTAGACGTCGATCGGGAAGCTGGACATCAGGTCGGCCCGCAGCCGCAGGCACGCCCACACCGCGCTGTTGCGCAGCGCCGTTTCGCTGGTGACGTGCACCCGGCTGGAGCGCCGCTCCCGCGACTGCGTCAGGGCGTCCTCGGCGGAGCCGATCTGGGCGTCCCGGGTGAACGCGCCCTTGAGCCTGGACCAGGCGCCCATGTCCACCTCCCCTCACGCGAACGAGTCCGCGATGTCGTAGTCGTCGATCACGTGCGGCCCTCGGATGACCAGTGCCCACCGGGCGAAGATCGCCGCGGCGAACGGGCTGACCTCGGTCAGGCTGTTGGTTCGGTCGAGCGTCCAGGCGTCCCCGACGCGGCGGGTCCGGGCGCCGGTCACCGCGGCGGTGAACGGCACCTGGTCCAGGTGCCGGATCGTCCCCTGGTTCATGGCGTCAGCCATCTGCCCGCACGCCTCGGCGATGTCCCCCGCGCGCATGACGGCCAGGTCCCCGCGCTGCGGCTTGTCCTTGTCCTTCGGCACGTCGATGCCCGCCGCAATCAGGTCGTCGATCAGCGAGGCGGCCGGCGCCCCGGAGGATGCGACCGCCACGGCGACTGGGTCCCACAGCCGGTGCAGCCGCGCCATCGCGGGCACTACCCAGTCCGTGCCGGGCCGGTGCGCCACGACCTCCAGGTGCACCCGACCGTCCGGCCGCAGCGAGGCCGCGCTGATAGATGCATGCTTGCGGTCCTGCGCGACGTCCAGCGCCAGCGCCACGCTGGCCTGCACCGGCCGGCTGGTCTTGTCGGTGAGCGCGGGCCAAGCGGCCGCGGGCACGTTGACGTCAGGCGGCGGGGTCTTCTTGCGGGTGCGGTTGAGGTAGGCGCGGTCGAACTCGGCCGGGTCCATCGTGTCGAGCTCGTGCTGGATGACGGCCTCGGAGACGGTGTAGCCGAGCGCGGGTAGCGTGGCCCGCCAGGTCGCCGGGTCCGCCCGGTCCAGGTCGTCCGGGGCGAACCACTCGAAGTACGCGGTGCGCGGGAACACACCGGTCTCCCACAGCTCTTCGATCATCGCCCGGCCGGCCGCGCGCTTCTTGTTCAGCGGCACCGACTTCTCGGTGCCGCCGGCGGACGCCCACCACAGCTGTGCTTCCTCGAGCGTCAGCATGGCCGGCGAGAATGCCTGCTCCAGCCGGTCGTCGACGTGGGCGAACAGCTCATCCATCAGGCCGAGGTTGAGCGAGGGCCCGTGGCCGGCGGACTCGGTGTTGGCGGTGATGCCGATGCGGGAACGGGTCGTCCGGCTGATGATCGCCTCGCGCCCGTTGGCCTTGCGGATGAAGAACCTGCGGGCCAGCCGGCTGATCTCGATCGTCGCCCAGAACTCGTCTTCCAGGCGCTCGCGCGCCATGGTCCGGTTCTGGGCGGCGTAGACGATGCGCTGCCGCCGGAACGCCTGGGCGCGGTGGACCATGACGGCGAGCAGGCCCTGGGTCTTGCCCTGCTGCCGGGGGACGGACAGGCCCACGTGCCGATACCAGAAGTTCCCCGTGACCGGGTCGATCTCGAGGGCGACGTCCCACACGTACCGCTGCCACGGCATCGGCTTGTAGCCCAGGCGCTCCATGACCTTGGCGACCTTGCCGCCTAGCGTCAGGAAGTCGGGGCGGCGCGGGGTGCCCCACACCGGGGGGCAGGTCAGCCCGTACCGCTCGCGCAGGTCCTCGGTGAACTCAGTCGGGGGTCGCCAGATCGTCGAGGTCGTCATCGTCCGGCTCCTCCGGCGAGAGGGAGCGCAGATCAGCGAGGACCTGGCGCAGCTCCTTGGACAGCCCTTGCAGCGAGTTACCGAGGGACGCCGGCGCATCGACCTCGGCGGCGAGCCGCACGGCGATGGCGGCCAGTGTGGGGGCGGTGGTGTCGAGGGTCTCCAGGTCTCCGAGTGCGGCGATGTCCTCCAGCACCCGGGCCTGCACCGGGCCCGGCCGGGTGGCTGCCCCGGACGGATCGCTGGCCGGGGTGTCGGCGCCGGGCAGCAGCTGCTGCGGCGCGACGTCGAGGGCGGCCGCGATCGCCGCCAGGTCGTCGACGTCGACGCGGCGCGCACCCGACTCGATCTTGCCGAGGACCGATGTGCTCATGGCGCGGCCGGCGTCGGTGATGCGGCCGGCGAGGTGGGCCTGGTCCCAGCCGCGGCGCTGGCGGTGCTCGACGACGGCGCCCGCGAAGTGCGCGCCGGACTCGCCAATCTGGATGGCCCGAGCCGCCATCATCGCCTCCTCTGTACGCCGAGGGTCAGCCCGCGATCATGGCGGGGGCCTGGCCGGCCCGGGGAGAGAAAAATAAAAGCTGGGCGCGGGGTTGAGGAGATGATCTTTCCTAAAAAACTCCGTCGATTTCCTCGGAGATCTCGTCAGATTCGTCTCTGACCTGCACGTTTTCAGGTGGCGCCACCTTGAGGATTGCGGTCCGTTCCTCGCGGGCTGCCTCGCCCGTGGCCGGGTCCACGTAGAGGTGGCCGTCCTCGTTGCGCAGCAGCGCGTCGTAGCGGATGCAGCGCTGACCGCCGAGAGTCAACGGCTCGATGGTGATCGGTCCCTCGATCGGCACACCGTTGGGGTCGACGTCGTTGGCACACAGCCACTCGGCTACCGCCGTGCGCGGGCCGTATGGGGTGTCGTAGTCAGCGGGCACGGTTACCTCCTTCGGCTGCGGCACCAGGCGTGACCGCAGTCGATGAGCGCGGGATCGCACAGGGCGTCGACCAGGCTGGCTGGCGGGGCGCTGGGCGCCAGGCCGAGGCTGGCCTCCAGGTCCCGGATGCGTGGGTAGGACGGGCGGTCGTGGGTTTCGCACCGCCGGGCGATGCGGCGCAGCAGCCCGAGCATGGCGTCCTCTCTACGGTCCGGCGAACCAGTCGACGCTGGTGTGGAGCTGGACGACGTCGGCCAGGGGCCGGTCGCCCTTCTCGTTGTTGCAGCGGCGGAGGCAGATGGGGCAGCCGGCCACGCCGTGGATGGGGGCGAGGTTGTCGGGGTCGAGGCGGGCGCCGCCCTTGCTGACGGGGTGGATGTGGTCGACGGCGTCGGCATGGCCGTGGCCGCACACGATGCACACGTCGCTCTCGCGCAGGATCCGGGCGCGTAGCTGTCTGAACTGGTAGCCGGTGAGTTCGGCGCGGTCGGTGGCCACGTGCCTCCCCTTGGACGTGGTGAGGCCCGGCCGCTCTGCGAGGGACCGGGCCGGTGGGCGCTGGGCTCAGTAGGTGGGGCAGATGTGCTTGTGCGCCACGTCGAGGATCTTCTGCGCGGTGGTGGCGTCGCGGCCCTCGGGGTGCGTGGGCGACGTGAAGCGCATGCGGGTGACCTTCACCTGCTGGGCGCTGTCGCCGGGGTAGCGCTTGTAGGCACTGCAGGTGTCGATGCCCCGGCTGACGGCCTTGTCTTCCTTGCCGTGGACGATGTCGGGGTCGAGGGCGTCGAGGGCCTTGATGTAGGCCTTCCAGTCGGCGGCCTGGGGCGTGGGCGGCAAGCCGGCTGCCTCGCGTGCCTGGGCCCTCTGTTCGTCCGTGAGTCCGGACTGGGTGGTGCTCGGCGTGGGCTTGGCGGTGGCTTTGTCGTCGGTGCTGCTGCAGCCGGTGACGGCGAGTACGCCGAGGACGGCGGCCGCCGTGGCGGTGGCGGTACGGGTGCGCATGGTTCCCCCCAGGGACTGGTGTGTGGTGAGGGGCCATCATGCGGGGCGTGCGGGGGGCGTGGTGGCGTTGTGACGAGCCTGTGACGCGTGTTCGGTCTCGCGTCTGCAGGGCGGGGTGCGGGGCCGCCGGAGCCGCGCCGGTCCGTGACGGCCTTGCCTGGGGCGCGCCGTCCAACGGGCTGGGAGGGTCGGACGCGGCCCCGCACCGTTCAGGGGGTGCCGATGCCGACGAGGCGGAGGGCGCGGCCGCGGGTGGCTTTCTCGGCGCGGGCGATGTCGGGGAGGGCGTAGAGGGGGCGGTTCTGGTCGTCGAGGCCGGCGGCGGTGAGGTGGCCGCGTCGGACCCAGTGGCAGATGGCGGAGCGGCTGACGGCGGCGGCGTTGGCGCTCACGGTGCGTCGCCATCGGGTGGCGAGGGCGGCGGCTTGGGTGCCGGTGTAGAGGTCGCTCATGTGCCGCCTTCCTTCCCTGAGATGTGCCGCAGCCACGGGCCCGTGGGGGTCCGGGGCTGCCGATGTTCAGTTATGGGCAGACGTGTGCTGCTGGCGCCATGTTGACGCTAAGTGGCGATCTTGTCCAGCGGGGCGGGTTCGGTGCTCTGGTGGGCGGTGTAGTAGGCGGCGGCGTGGGCGTCGTAGGCGAGGGGTTCGAGGTGGTGGCCGCAGGCGGTGCAGGTGATGCCCCACTGGCCGTCGACGGCGACGAGGGCGAAGGCGTCGCATTCGGGGCAGGGGGCGGCCTTGGGGTGGCGGTGGGGGGTGGCGTGGGTGAGGCCGCGGATGCGGTGCACGAGTTCGCCGAGGGCGTCGTGCAGGCCGGCGACGACGGGTTGGGTCAGGGTGTAGGGCAGGTAGGCGGTGAGCCAGGTGCACCATCCGGTGATGGTGGGGCCCTGGTGGGGGACGGCCTGTTCGCAGGGGCGGACGTGGGCGGTGCCGTGGGCGTCGCGGCCGGCGGCGGGGTACAGGTAGGCGATGTGGCCGGCCCAGGCGGCCAGGATGGCGGCGATGGGTGCGGTGCCGTCGTCGTCGGGGCCGGTGGGGTCGTAGCGGCCGGGGCCGAGCAGGGTGAGCACTCGCAGGTCGACGGGGAGCGGGGCGTGGGCGCGGCCGGTCCCGCCGAGGCGGCCGCGGGTGGGCGCTTGGCCGGGGGTGAGGAACTCGGCGCCCAGGAGGCGTGCCTGCCCGGGGAGCTCGGCGAGCCACCCGCGGAGGTCATCGGCGCAGCGGGCGCACGCGTACTGCCCGTCGGGGGCTGTGCGGGGGCAGATCGCGCAGGCGGTCATGGTGGAGCGTCTCCGGTGGTGCGTGGTGGTGGGCAAGGGTGGTTCCTCGCGCGCCTGCGATTGCGCGCGTGCGATCGCAGGCGCGTACGCGCGCGCGAGGGGTCAGGGGTTGGGGGTGACGCGGTAGCCGCTGCTGAGGAGGTACATCTCGACGCGGGGGGCTATGTCGGCGCCGTTGAACTCGACGTGCGGGTCGGTGATGAGCCACCAGTCGTCGAGGGCGGCGGCGATGACGGCGAGGTGGGCGGGTGGTACGGGTTCCAGGTCCTCGGCGGCCGCCGTGGTGTGGGTGAGGCGGCGGCGTAGGGCCTTGGCGGCCGCGGTGATGATGGCGGTGAGCGCGATGAGGGCGATAGCGGCGAGGGTGAAGGCGAGTGCGGCCGCACCGATGAGGACCAGGAGGGCGATGTCGAAGGGCTGGTCGGGGCAGAAGGTGCCGGGCTGGCAGTCGTTCATCTGGGCTTCCTGGGGTCGTGGGTGGGCAGGGCCTCGATGGCGCGGCAGACGGCGATGGCCTCGCGATGCTGCTGCTCTTCGCGCCGTTGCTGCTGCTTGTCGAGCAGGCGGTCGACGGCGGTGTAGAGGCCGGCGGCGAGGGCGGCGACGGCAACCAGGCCGATGACGGCAGCGAGGCCTCCGAGCATGGCGACGGCGAATACCTGGTTGGGCGTCACGGTGCCTCCGGTCCGAAGATCGCGGCGTACTGGGCGTCGAGCTGTTGTTCGGCCTGTCGGTGGATGCGGTCGGCGAGGTGGGCGCCGGCAATGCAGCCGGGTTGGGTGCAGGTGGTGCGGACGGTGCCTTCGGGGGTGCGGCCGTGGTGGCTGCGGAAGATCTCGCGGCGTGCGGCGTAGCAGCGACCGTTGGCCCACAGCTGCGGCTGCCCGTTGGCGAAGGGGCCGGTCCAGCGGGCGTGTCCGTCGCCGTGGTGCTCGAGGTAGCGGTCGATGGTCTGGCCGATGCTGCGGGCCTGCATGCCGCGCTGGGGGGTGGGGATGCCGAGGATGCGGCGGACCTTGACGCTGGTGGGCGGTGAGACGCCTGTGACGTCGGAGATCTCCTGGAGGGTGGCGCCGGCGCGGAGCATGGCGGCGACTTGGGGGTAGCGCTCCTCGATGGCGGCGCGGAGTTCGTCTCCGGCGAGCTGGGTGAGCGGGGCCGGGCGTACGAGGTCGATCCGCAGGGCCTTCCGGGTCGCCACGATGGTGGCGTGGCTGACGTGCAGCTCGGCCTTGATCTTCCGGTAGGGGGTGCCGGCGCGGAGCATGCGGGCGACGTCGTCGCGGATCTTCATCGCTGCCACCTGACGGGCCGTACGCCGTGGGTGGCTCGGTGGGGGGTGCGGCGGCGGGCGGCGGCCCGGGCGCGGGCGATGCGGCAGCTGGCGATGTGGGGGCGGCGCAGGACCTCGCGCAGCTCGACGTGGGGGCGGCTGCGGGAGAGCTGGCGAGCCCAGTAGGTGCCGTCGGCGTCGACGCGGACGGCCTGGTTGCCGGTGGGGTCCTCGGGCGGGTCGATGGGGATGCGGCGGCGGTTGGCCTCGGTGAGGCACCACAGGACGCGGGCTCCGCAGTCGTCGCAGGTTCCGTAGCCGGTGGTGGGAGCCGGGCGGGGTATCGGGGTGGACATGGCATCGGGTCCGTTCTGGTCAGGCGGTGTCGCGGGCGGGGCGGATGTGTTCGGCGTGGTCGCCGGTCCAGCGATGTTGGTAGGCCTGGGCGGCGGCGTGGGGGCGTTCGCGGGCGACGAGGGCGCGCCATCCGCCGGTGCCGGGTGGTGGGCCTACGGGGCCGGTGGGGGCGTGCGGGGGCGCTTGTGGGGCGTGAGGGGAGCCCGGGGCAGGCTCGGGTGCCGGAGGTGCCTGTGGGGGCGTGTGGGGTCGCTTCTGGGCGCGTCGGGCGGCAACGCGGCGTTCGCTCTCCTCGATCTCCCGCAGGAGCTGTCTGTGGGCGGTGGCTGCTTCCCGGGCGTAGGCGCACGTCTGGCAGTCGGTGCCGGCCTGGTGGTCGTCGGGGTCGGCTGACCAGATGACGCCGGTCTCGCAGCGCGGGTCGGCGCAGCCGCGGCGGACGAGGGCGGCTCCGATGAGCCAGCGGGCGAAAGAGCGCACAGCGGGGCGGCCGTCGTCGGGGGTACCTGCGGAGCGCATCTGGGGGTAGCGGCGCTGGAGTCGGTCTCGGAGGCGGTCGGGGTGCTGTCCGTCGCCGAGGTGGCGCAGGACCTCGTGGACGGCCCGTTCCCACTCCCAGCCGGTCAGCCTGGGGAGTTCGTGTCGTACGGGGGCCAGGACTGCGTGGACGGTCTTCCAGGCGGCAGCGGTGAGGTCGAGGCCGGTGCGCCGTCCGAACGTGTCCACGACCAGGTCGCGTTCGCACGCGCTGGTTGCTGTAGGTCGCCTACGGCGGATACCCAAGACGGCGGTGGGCGGGTTGTTTCTCTGGTCTGTCAGTACAGCGTCTTCCTTAGTCGCGAGGGATCCGCCACCTGCGCTCGCTCCCGATCCGCCATCTGACGACACGGCCGCGGGCGCGGGTACGGCGTGCAGGGGGCCGTCGTGGACCTCGTAGTCGTGGCGGCCGTGGGCGCCGGCGCGGCGGTGGACGGTGATCCAGCCGAGGCCCTCGAGTTCGGTGGTCATGCGGCGGGCGGTCATCTCGGTGACGCCGAGGACGCCGGCGAGGTCGACGGCGGTGGCCGGGGTGCGGGTCGCGACGGCGTAGGCGAGGGCGCAGTACAGGACGAACAGGCGGTGGCGCAGCGTCTTCGCGGCGAGGACCGGGACGTACGCGAAGTGCTCGTCACGGGCGAGGGAACGGGTCCAGCGCTCGGCGGTCTCGCCATCGCCGGCCGAGTCGGTGTGCCGGATCGTGGTCAGCTCGGGAACACCGTCCGGGCCTGGAGCGTGCAGCTCGGCCAGGTAGCGCTCGCCGGTCCGCTTGCTGTCGCCCATCCACCCGGCGAGCCGCGCGACGGACGCACGGCAGCGCTCCGGGCGCTTCTGCAGAGCGGTGATCTGCGCGTGCCAGGCCACGGCCCCGGGGCTGTAACGGCCGCTCCCCCACACGCGCCTGGGAACCTTGACCTTCTGCCCGTACCAGGGCTCCGCGTCCGCACCCGCAGCACCACCGGCCCCGCCACGGGAGTGGCGGGGCTCGGCGGAGCGCGCGGGCTGGCGGGTCACGGTGTCCTAGCTGGTGTCGTCGTCGGACTCGGGGACGGTGTAGGTGGCCCCGCAGGGGGCGGTGCGGATGCCCGGGGCGGTGTGGCGGTGGCGCTGGCCGCAGCCTCCTTCGCCGTCGCAGCGCACCGTGTACTCGGTGCGGCCGGAGGTGGCGATGGGGTCCGCGGTGACGGCGGCCGGGCCGCCCCAGCGGGGCGGGTCGGCGGGCAGCAGCGGTAACTGCCCCGGCGCCTGGTGGCTGTCGGTCATGAGGCGGGCTCGCCGGTATGGGCTGGCTCGGTGCGGTCGGCACAGGGCGCGTCTGCGACCACGGGGAAGACGAGGGTGATCGGTCGGACCATGTAGCCGGGGCTCCAGGTGTGGATGTCCGGCCGGCGGATCCAGCCCGCCAGCTCCAGCTCGGTCAGGACCAGGCGGACGCGCTTGGGGTCGAGGTGCATGTCGCCGGCGAGGTGTCCGGCCTCCTGGTGCTTACCGCCCGCGGGCAGCTCCCCCGACGGGCCGGCGCGGTGGGCCAGGATGAGCGCGAGGTGGCGCTGGTTGCGCTGCAGGTTGCTCGCCAGGACGGCGCTGACCCAGCGGTCGCGGTCGTAGCCGCGGGGCGGGGCGAGGACGGCCGGGGTGGGTGCGGTTCTCGTGTTCATGCGGTTCCTTCTGACGGCCCGGGGCAGGTCCGGGCGTGGGTGGCGGTGATGGTCTGGGTGAGGTGGGCGACGTCAGCCGCGCCGACCGCGGTGTACTCGCAGCCGTGGCGACAGGTGAAGCGGGCGACGGGCAGCCGCAGCCAGATGCGGCGGTCGTTGTGCCAGTGGCCGCCGTCGACGTGCAGGCCGAAGAAGGCGAGCGCGGGCGGCCAGTGGGTCACGTCGGCAGCTGGCCGGCGGCGTCGAGGACCGCGGCGAGCATGAGCGTCGATACGAGCAGCCAGGTCCGGTACACAGGTCCTCGATTCGGTTATGTGTTCGAATTGGTGGGGTGGTCCGGCCGCCCTCCGCCGCGGGGTGAACGGTGGGGCGGCCGGACCGGTCTCAGGCCCTCTCGGGCACGGTGGGCTTGCGCGGCCGGAACTGGTCGGGCAGCAGTGGGCCGACGATCACGTCCCGCACGACGAACGGGCCCGGCTGGATGCGCTGCCGGGTGATGCCCTGCCGGTAGCCGGCCGCCAGCACGTTCACCGCCTGGGCGATCGCCTCCTGGTGGCTCAGGCCGGCCGATGCGAGCACGGCCAGGTCCCGGCGCAGGCTCGGCCACTGGCCGAGGTCGATCACCACTTCCTCGGCCGGAGTGCGCCGGGGCAGAGCGGTCGGCGCAGTCTCGGCCGGTCGGTCGGGGCCGGCGGCCTGGACCGGTTCGGCCGGTGGCGCGTCCTCGGCCGCCGGGGTGACCGATACGGGGCTGTCACCGGCGCTGGCCTGCGGCGCAGAATCGTCCACCGGCCGTACGGGCTCGTCGGTCGGTGGCGCAGAATCGGCCGCCGCGCGGTCGATCTCCTCCAGGTCGCGGGTCACGGTGTCGCGTGAGATGCCCAGCCGGTCGGCCATCTGGCGCAGGCTCAGGTCGGGCTCGGCGGCCCGCAGTTCGGCCACCCGGCGGCGGCGCAATGCGCGCGCGGACGCCGGGCTCACCGGGTGCCTCCGGTGTGGACGGGGCGGCCGTCGCGGACGATGGTCAGCAGGTGCGGGCCCGCCTCGAACCAGAGCTCGTAGAGCGGCTCGTCGGCCGCCTCGGTGGCGAAGCAGCCGACCATGCCCGCGGCGTGCTCGACGGTGTCGGGCAGCGTGTGGGCGAGCGGCTGCAGGGACAGCAGGCCGTCGCCGGCGTCGCCGACGATGTACGTCTCGCCGAAGGCGGGGAAGTCGCCGGCGGCCGGGTAGTGGACGTGGACCAGGTCCCCGGGCCGGGCCGGGTACCAGGGCGCGGACTCCAGCGCGTTGCCCGCCTTCATGAGGGCGTCGATCTCGCCGCCGAGGTCACGGCGACGCTTGGCGTCCTCGGCCTGGGCGAGCGGGCTTTGGTCCACGTCGTCGCTCAGCGGGAGCTGGGCGGCGATGCGCATGGCGAGCACGTCGACCTGGATGGCCCACGGCTGGGGGCGCTCGGTGACCTGGGGGTCGAAGTAGGCGGCGGGGTAGCCACTGATCATGTCGGCCGTGACGACGTCGTCGACCGGCTTCTTCAGGACGCGGGTGATGATCTGCAATGCCTCGGTGCGGCGCATGGGGTGTCCTTCGCTGAGGTGGTGGCCGGGCGGGCGGGACGGTCGTCAGGGCACGTCCCGCCCGCCCGGCGGTCTCGGGTGGTCAGGCGCCGCGGGTGCGGCGCCGAGTGGTCGGGAGGGCCTCCACCGGGACCGTGACGCGGAAGCCGGCGCGGGCGAGGTCGGCGGCCTGGCGCTCGGCGATGCGGCGCAGCTCGTCCTGCTCCAGCCGGAACTCGCGGGACAGAGCAGCGGAGAGGAGGTCGATCGCGGCGGCGGTCACGATGCCGGTGCGGGCCATCAGGGCTCCTGTGGGTAGCGGTAGCGGGCGCGGGCCTGGCGGACGCGTCGGCCGCGGGTCAGGTGGAACTGGGCATGCCACGGACCGGTGGTGGTCTCGGGCAGGTACGGCACGCGCGGCGGGCGCTGGGTCACCGGCGGCAGGCGCCGTCGTCTCCACCGGGTGTCGTCGGCGGCGAGGACGACGAACGCGGCCAGGACCGCGGCGAGGACGATGAGCCAGATCATCCGGTCACCCCGTTCGTGCGCTCGTCGTAGGCGACGAGGGCGATGTCGAGGTAGACAGCCTGGTCCCATCGGGCGTCCTGGCCGGGGGCCCGCTCGCAGGCGCAGCGCAGGCCGCACAGGGCGGCGTGCATTGCGGCCTCTGCGACCATGGCCGGGTCGGCCAGCTCGTCGACGTCGAGGACGACCAGGTCGCCCGCGGCGGCCACGGACCAGCCGGCCAGGTGCGACCACTGCACCGTCATCCCGGACGCGCAGGCCTCGGGCTGCACCAGGTCGTCGTGGCCGGGCAGCCACTCCAGCCGTAAGAACAGCTCACGGCGGCGGCTGTCGCCCTCGATCCGCATGCCGGTCTCCACCGTGTCCGGCAGCAGCACGAGTTCCGCGAGCGCGCCATGCACGGCGTCGGCGTAGGGCAGCTGCGGCAGGGTGGCGCGGGTGGCGTCGTCCACGGACAGCGCGCTGTCGTGGGTGCTCTTCCCGGACACGTCCGCCACGGCGGCCTGGCCCGCGGCGCTCACTTCGCACCGCCCGTCTGCTCGGCGAGGCGGGCGCCGATCCACCTCGCGGCCGCCGCGACGGTACGCAGGGGCGAACCACCGCGGCCACGGCCGTCGCTGGCGTGCGCCCACCGCACGTGCTGCCCGTAGCCGTACGGCCCCTGCGGGTCGGGCACGGCGAGCGCCGTCCAGAGGATGCCGCCGAGCTTCCCGCGGCCCTGGCTGATCTGCCCGACGACGGTGTCTTTCGTGACTTCCTTGGTGCCGGTGCGGGTGACGACGAAGTCGTGCGGCTCGTCGTCGACGGCGCGCCCGAAGTCGAGCCACGGCTGACCGGGCCACAGCAGCAGGCCGGCCGCCTGGCGCGGCGGCAGGCCGTAGCCGAGCGTCTTCGTGCTGGTCATCGTGGTGCCGGTGTCCACGGTGGCCTCGCCGGTGATCACCTGCGCGGCGCCGCACGAGCGGCACACGATCCGGACCATCGTCTGCTCGTAGCTGTTGCCGTGCCCGCACTCCTCCTGGGGGCAGGAGTGCGTGAGCGGCGGGTCGCCGTGCCAGGTGCGGCGGTAGGCGTTCTCCTCACGGCGGAGGCCGATCTCCCACGACGGGCGCTTGCAGCCCGTGCGGTGCTGCGGCTGCTCCCAGCCGAGGTAGGTGTCGAGGGCCGAGTTCACAGTTCACCGCCGGCGGCCGCGGCCTGGTCGTCGGCGGCGGCCAGCTGCTCGCCGGCGCGGGCCAGCGCGTCGGACACGCACATCGGCGAGCAGTACCAGCGCGGCGCCGTGTCCTCGGTGCCAGCGACCTCGATGCGCACCCAGCCCGACAGGGCCGTACCGAAGCGCGGAGTCTCGACCGTGCCGCAGCCATCGGTGGGGCACGGCGCGTGGACGTCGCGGACCTCGGCGTCGACGAGGGACGCGAGCCGGATCCGGGCGTCGCCCTCGACGACCAGGTCCGCGCGGCCGCCGTAGGACGACGTGCACCCGATGACGGCCTTCTTGTGCGTGTCGCCGGGCCCGGGAATGTCCACGCTGCCGTTCCAGGCCAGCGTCATCGGGAAGGAGTCCAGGGCGGTGGTGCCGTACTCGGCGGCCACCGCGATCTGCGCGACGGTCAGCAGGTCGGTGCCCGGGCGGCCCTCGATGAGACGCAGCACCGCGGTGAGCTTGCGGTGGTCGCCGGCCATGCGGGCGAGCTGACGGCCGCGCTCGACGAGCTCGGCTTCGTCCTCGGCCTGGGCCTGCTCGTACGCGGCGGCCGCGATGTCGGCGGCGGCCTGCGCGTCGAAGAGGATCCCGGCCTCGTGCTCGGCCTGCGCGATCTCACGGGACGTCACCGCACCGGCCTTCATCGCCGCAGCGATGACGCCCTCGGCGGCCTGCACCGGCAGAGGCGGAGGCAGGCACGCCTTGCAGTACAGGACCTGGGCACCGGACTCGTACCGGCGGCCGCGCGGGTCCGGGGACAGGGGGCCGGCCTGCGGGCCCGTGCTGCACATGCAGCACTCGGGCATGGCCGGCTCGGGGAACGGCGCACGGAGGCGGTGGGGCACCTCCGGGTTCGGCGTCGGGGCGGCGAGTGCCTCGCTGAGCGGCAGCGGCGGCCGCGCGGGCGGCGTCTCCGGGGGCAGTGCTCCGGGGGTCTGAGATGCTGTGGTCACGGTTTCCACTCCTGTGGTGTGTGGATGTGCCGAGGGGTCGCGTTCCGGGGTCGAGCCGGGCGCGGCCCCGTACTGATGTCTGGGGGTCAGGCGGCGTGGCGGTGCACCGGCTGCGGCCGGCCGTGGACGACCGCGCGCTCTGCGGCGAGGCGCGACTGCAGCGGCATGAGCGCGCGTACCAGGTCGGCGTCCTCGCGGGACAGCGGAGGCGCAGCGTTGGCGATCCGGCGGACGTAGGCCTGCCGTTCCTCCGCGGTCACCCCGCGCTCCTGGGAGCGCTGGCTCCGGCGGGGATCTCGTCGACGAGGTCCTCGTCCGCGACCTGCAGAACGGTCTTCAGGGCCGCGTACACCTGCGGGGAAGGCTGGGTTTCGCCCTGCTCGATCTTGTAGATGTTCCAGCGCGAGCATCCGGCGACTTCCGCGACCTCGGATACCTTCAGGCACCGATCCTCGCGAGCACGCCGGAGCTTGGCCCCGGATATCTTCCGGCTCAACATGACTCCAAGGTACTCCACTTATTGGATTTCTCAATCCTTACCGTGGAGTAACTTGGACAGTGATTGGGTGACATTGGAGTTACTCAGCGCTCCGCGAGGCAGCAGACCCGCAGCGCAGGGCCACATTCGACAACATTGGAATGCATTGGAGTGCCCATGTACTCTCGGCCCATGACAGCTGCCCCTGAGCCCAGAGTCCGGCTCGCGCAGTACATCGAACGCCGGATCGCGGCACTGGCCCTGGAGTACGCAGAGGTCTGCCGACGCGCGGAGATCTCCGACGAGACGCTCGGCAAGATCCGCAAGGGCATGAAGGCGCGCGGCTCTACATACCTCAAGCTGGAGAGGGCCCTGGAATGGGGTCGGGGCAGCATCGCCTCAGTCCTCGACGGCGGCGAGCCGACACTGCTGGAGGCGCCGGCCCCGCCAGCCCCCGACGCTGAATCACCCCCTCAAGGGCCCTCGCTCGGGCAGGAGTTGGAGCTGGCCGAACGCCTTCTTGCGGCAACCGTCCGGGAGATGAAGCTGTCACGCGAAGAGGCTGACGAGGTATGGCAGCGGGTGCGGCTGAATATCGAGGTTACCCACCGGTCACGTAAGGGTGATAGCGGGGGTAATGACCGAAATGACCGCACTGGATAGTAACGGTAAGGTCACGAACCGTTTCAGTTTCTACCAGAGTGACACTCGTCTTACAGACAGTGGTCCCCAGTCACTGCATATGCCACATACATGGACTGGGGGAGTCGCACATGTCTAATTTCGGCCAGCTCGTTGCAGCCCTCGCGGGCGGCGCCCTGCTCGGTATCGCCGCGGTGCTCGTCGTCAATGCGAGGGATGTCGAGCGAAGGGCCGAGCGGCAGCGCAGGATCGATACTGCAGTGCAGGCGATCGTGGCCGGTGTGGAGTCGTACCGGCGTGACTGGCCGCCGGACGTAGACAGCGAAGAGTCGGGCGCGGACGCATCGGTCGAGGTGTACGCGAAGGCCCATCTCCGGCTGCTCATACGGCCGGCCGCGGCTCCGTCGACCGCCAGCAGCAGACCTCAGCGGTCCAGCCGCCCGACTCCGGTCCGGCGCAGATCACGCTTCCAGCGCAGATGACGGGATCTCATGCCGCCACTCGATCCGGGTGGTGACAGGCGGCTGATTGCGGCCGGCATGCGTGCTGGGTATGACGCAGGGCCGGCCGAGATAGCCGGGCCTGCAGATCAACCGGACCAGCATCCGCTGCGCCTTCAACGGAGCGGCGGCCCAGGACTCCCCCACGTCCCTACCGGGCTGCACGATGCTCTGCACCACCGACGGCAGCAGCAGCGCGCGCTCCCTGGCTTCCAGTTCCAAGACCTGCTGCTCCTTCTTGGCCAGCGAGGCCGCCAGCAGCCGGACCTCGGCGAGCGTCTCGCCGGTCGCCGCTCTCAGCTCGTCGCGCTCCGCCCGGGCGCGGGCCAGGTCCGCCTGCACCTGGCGGACGGTGGTGTCAGTGCCGGCGGGCGCGCTCAGCACCTCGTAGATGTCGGGGCGGGCGAGGTAGGCGAGCATCACCCCGGGCTCCTCTGCCGTCCCGATCAGCAAGTCGTCCACCGGGTCCTTCTGGATCTTGGACCCGCCGCACTTCGCGCACCGGTAGACGTCCGGCCGGCCTTCCTCATACCGGGGCCCCAGGAGCGTCCAGCAGCGGCCGCACGTCAGTGCGGCCGTGACGGCGTGCAACAGCTCCCCGCCGGGGGAGGTCCCACGGCCGGACGCGGTGAGCATGCCGTGCACGTTCCAGAACTGCGGCTCGGGCACGATGCCGTTCCAGATGCCCTGATAGACCGTGCCCTTGTAGTAGCGCAGGCCCGCGTACGCATGGCGCAGCGCCATGGCCCGCAGCTGCTCCCGCTGGAACGGCCGGCCGCTCGCGTTGAGGTGGCCGCGGCCGAGGAACTCCCGCTCGGCGGCCGCCAGGGTGTGCCCTGCCTCCAGGATCCTGAACAGCTCCTGGACGACGTAGGCGCGCGCCGGGTCCGCCTCCCACGTGAGGAGTCGCCCGTTCTTCTGGTCGTAGACGGGCCGCAGTCCATACGGCGCCTTCCCGTACGGGCGGCCCCGCTCGGCGTCCGCCGGCGCGGTGCGCACCAGGCGCCGGTGTGTCTTGTACGACTCGTACTCGGAGTCCACCGCGTCGTCGATGAGCGCCTTGCGGTCGCGGCCGTTGGCGGGGTCGTAGAGCCGCTCGTGGGTGGTGACCCAGATACGGACGGCCTGCTGCTCGCACAGCTCGATGAAGGCAACCCACTCGCCCACCTTGCGGCTGCCGCGGCTGGACTCCCAGAGCATCAGGACGTCCGCGCCGAACGCGCTCTGCCTGCCGGTCGGGCCGGTCTGGAGGTCGGCCACCAGGCGATCGAAGTCGTCGCGCCGGCGCCGCGCGTACCGGCTCGCGCTGCGGCCGTCGTCGATGTACGGCTCCCCGAGCGTCCACTCCTGGTCGTCGGCGGCGAGCCGGTTGTCCCGCCCCTGATCCTCGATGGACCGGCCGCCCTTACGGTCGGACAGCCGCCGGTACTCCCGGGCCCTCAGCCCTCGCACATCCCACATGCGTACGGTCTACCAGAGTCTGGGTCCTCTATGAAGCTGATTCTCCACAGTCTGTCTGTTAAAGGAACCAAAGGTGTGGTGCCAACGCGCTGCGGCCGCCGCACCGGGGGGGTGCGGCGGCCGCGCGGGTGGGGTCGTCAGCTGGCGGGCTGGCCGCTGCCGGGGCAGGTCTCCAGCGAGCCCTGCCGCTGGTGCATGGCCACGGGCTCACCGGGTGCGGCGCCGACGCCGGCCCCGCAGACAGGGCACGAGCCTTCGGTCATGCCCGGGTCGAACCGGCCACCGGGGCGGGCGTGCATGCATTCCTCCATATCGAGCTCCTCACGTCGTGTGGGTGGTGCTGACAGGTGGTGCTGTGCTGCTCCCCGCCCGGCCGGCCGGGCGGGGAGGGTCAGAGCTTCCGCACGTACGCCTTCGCGCCGTTGTGGAAGTACAGGGTCATCCCCTGCTCCTGCTTGCCGTCGCGGGTCGACCAGCGCTCGATGCGCGCGATCTCCGGCGAGCGTGCCTGGCCGATCGCCCCGGCGAGCCAGCCCTCGGGGCTGTCCCCAGGGACTGCGTCGGTCCATGCGGCCGGCTCGCCCTCGACAGGCTGCTCCTGGTGGTCGTGGCGCTCGCCGTCGGCGAGCTGGCCGATGATCTGCCAGCGGGCCTCGCCGTCTGCCGTGCTGACCGCGATACCGAAGGGGTGCTTGTCGTCGCCGGCCTCCGCCAGGGTCCGCACCTGGAGGGCTCCCGCGGTGTTCTTCAGGGTGTCGAGGACGAAGTCCTGAAGCCTTCGTGGACGCATGTGGATCTCCCTTTCGTGGCGGGCTGGCCGCGCCAGTCTAGGAGCGGGGGGCGGGCGACATGCCGACGCCCCGATCGGCGAAGAACGACAGCCGTCTGGTACGCGGCCTAGCAGGTGCAATCAGCGATTGCCCAGGTCAGTGCGGCTCCGAGTGCGGCCAGGACCGTGAGGTACGCGACCAGGCGCCAGTCAATCCTGCGCATCGTCGGCCCCCTTCCCGAGCATGTGCACCGCGGCGGAGATCAGCCGCGCGACGGTGAGCGGCGCACACAGCGTCGCGGCAGAGGACATCGGGACCGCCCAGTAGGAGGCGATCGCCGGGTCCGGGTCCGTGACGTCCAGCCGTGGCACTCCCAGGTACGACTCGCGGCCGAGGAAGTCGACCTCGTGGTCCCGCCGGCGCCAGTCGTCGACGGCCTCGTTCCACGTCCTCGGCATGCTGGCCGGGACGATGAGGTAGTAGCGGCGGCCGTGCGGGTCGCAGATGACCGGGCCTCCGTCGAGGGCCTCGTCGAGGAAGGCATCGACCTCCCTCGAGGGCCGGGTCCCGCCGGCCACCGCGTAGACCAGGTGGGCGGGCAGCCGTACGGCGGAGAACAACGTGCCCAGCGGCAGCATCGCGATCCGGTGCTCACCCCACTCCTTGCGTGCCCGTTCCCGGGCGTCCTTCGGGAGAGTGGACAACAGCCAGTGCTCGGTGGCCAGTCGACGATCGGCTCCCGGGTGCACGAGCACTCCGGGGTCCGTCTGTACGGGCGACAGAGCCCTGATGTGGGACGACATGCGCTTTCCTTCCGACCCGACTCGGTATGGAGCCCCATCGTCAGGAGGAAGATTCGCCGATCCCATACCAACCTGACATACCGTGGCCGTATGGTCACGGCATGAGTGGTCGGGAACTCTGGGCTGACGGGCGTCTGCGTGCAGCGTGGGCTGCCCGCGACTGGCCCACGCTCATCCGCCGGTACCGGGCCCTGGCGGGCATCTCGCAGCAGCGCTTCGGCGAACTGGTCGGGATGACGCAGGGCTACGTGTCCCGCCTCGAACGGGGCAGGCTGCGGGTGGTCAGTGAAGACGTCATCGCCCGATTCGTGAGAGGACTGCAAGTGCCGATCGAACTGGGCGGCGTACGCAACAGCGGCGACGAGTCACAGCAGTGGGCTCCGTCCGCAGAGCTGCGCGACCGGATAGCCCATGCCCACACCACCGGCCGCGCGGACCTGCGTACGGCCGACTGGATCGGCGTCGTACTCAGCCAGCACCGACGCGCCGAGGACACGATCGGCGGCCGCGCCCTGTGGCCCGTCGTCCGCTCGCAGCTCGACGCGGTCACACAGCTCATCCCCCTCGCCGCCGGCGCGGCCGCGGACTCCCTCATGCTGCTCGCCGCGGAGCACGCGCACTGGTTGTCGTGGGTGGCCTGGCAGGAAGAACAGCGGGGACCGGCCCTGTCGTGGATCGACCTCGCGCACGGCTGGGCTGTCGACGGCGGCCACGCGGACATGGCGTCCTGGGCCCAGCGCGTACGGGCGTACTACAGCCTGACGTACGGCGATCCGGTGCGTGCCCTGCGCACGGCTGAGGCCGCCCGGTATGTGGGCCCGAGGCCGCTCTCTCCCGCGGCGGAGGCGGTGGCTGTCCACCAGGAGGCGATGGCGGCCGCCCGGCTCGGCGAGCGGAACCGGGCGGCGCGGCTCGCCGACGAGGCCCACGCCCTCGCGCTGCGGGCACCGGAAGAGGAGGAACGCCCGGGCTGGCTGTACTGGCTCGACGCGACCAGGTCTCAGCTGCAGGTCGCCGATGCCGCCTACGCCTGCCACAGATGGCGGGACGCCGCGGACGGCTTCCGCCAGGCGCTACCCGCCCTGGCCGGCTACCCCAGGGACTACGCGTACTACCAGGCCCGGGCGGAGGACGCCGAGCAGCGGGCCTAGACCAGGTCGTAGCGGAGGATGAGCGGGCTTTCGCCGTCGGCCAGGCGCTCGCGCACAGCGGCCTCGACCTCGTGGTGATGAGGGCCGTAGCGGAGTGCCTGTCCACCGGCCTCGCCCGCAGGCTCCGGGTCGGACAACTCGAACTCCTCCTCGCGCAGCGGGAGGTCGGCAGGCTCATAGTCGTCCGGCCCGGCGCCAGGCGGCAGGACTCGGTACCTCACCAGGTAACGGCTGGTCATGACGGCGCCCTTCTACTCCCGACAGCAGAGCGCCCCAGGTGTCGGGGCCCGGGGCGATACAGGCAGCATAACGGCCACCCATGACAGCGTGGGCAGCAAATGACGGAACGCCCCCTGCACGGCCCGCTTACGGGCCGTGCAGGGGGCGTCGCTCATTCTGTTCCGGGGTCGGGAGCAAGGGTCTGTGTGCGCCGGTCAACGCGGTCGACCGCGTCCCGGAGGGACCCGCCCGAATTGGGCTGCAGCTCATGGTCGACACGGGCCAGGCGCTCCTCGATGTGGTGGAGGCGGACCATGACGCCGGGGCGGGCCGGGACGCCGGGCCGCTCCGGAACGCCGTGCCAGTCGTCGGCCATGTCGTCCATCCGGTCGACCAGCCTGCGCAGCCCCCGGGCCACACGCCACGCCAGTACCGCGGCACCCGCGATCGTCACGGCTGCCACGCTCCACACCGCCGCGGCGTCGACCGCGGTCACTCCCGTGCTCTGGCTCATCTCGTCCCCCCGCTCTCACGGCCCGCACGCTTCAGCGCGGCGAGGACGTCGTCGTCCTGGCGGCCTGCGCCGTCAGTACGCAGCCAGCCGGGCAACAGCCTCTGGACGCCGGGCACGGCCATAACCCGGGTGAAGCCGCCCGCGATGGCCAGCGCGCCCGCGACCCACGGCAGCGCGGCCGGGATACCGGACGCGTCGACGACGGCCGGCAGCACGACGGCAATACCGATCGCTGTCTGGAGGATCGTGCGTGCGGTGCGCTTCGTGGAGTCCTGCATGGTGTCTCACTTTCCGGAGAGGAGCAGCCGCCAGGTGAGCGGGCCGGGGTAGCCGTCCGCGTCGCCGGCGAGAGCGGGCGTCGCCCGCTGGAAGTCACGGACGTTGTCGCGGGTGTGCCGGGTGAATCGGGGCCCGGGCTGGTAGCCGTCGCCGTCGTGGTGACGGGCGAAGCCGCGCCGGATCAGGCCCTTGTCGAGGACGGTCACAGCCGGGTTGGTCTTGCCGAGGATGAAGGCGGAGCGGCCGGGGAATGGCGGTGCGGCGGTCGTAGCGGTGGCGCCGGGCAGGTAGCCGAGCAGCTGCTGCAGGCTGACCGCGCCGGGCACACCGTCGGCATCCTCGTGCGGGGCGGTCCCGGAGTAGCCGAGACTGACCTGGAAGTCGCTGAAGTTCTCGGTGTCGGCGTCGCTCCAGTCCGGGCCCGGCCCGACCTGGTAGTGCGAGCCGAAGCCGCGCGCCACGAGCGCCTCGCCGACGGTGGTGACGTGGTCGCCGTGCGCCCCGTACCCGTACGACAAGCCGTTGATCACGACCTGGTAGCGGGCGATCTCTCCTGTGCCGCCGCCCGTACCGCCACCGGTGCTGGTGCCGTCCGGCCGGCGCGCGCCCGCCTGCACCCACGCATACAGCGGGTCGCCCGGGCAGGCGGTGGCGTAGCCGTCGCGGTGGCCGAGGACGTCGTCGCCGGCGGCGCCCGCGCTGCGGTTGCGCTCGATCGCGTCGACCAGGCCGTGCAGCATGGCGTCGGTCGGCTGCACCAGGCCGGAGGCGCCGAGCATCGCGCACACCGAGTAGTGCCGGGAGTTGAGGGTGGCGGTGCCGTTCGCGCCGGTCCTGCGGTGCACGCCCCGACCCTCGAAGACGCTGCCGTGCGGACAGACGACGTCGTTGTACGCGATGTCGGAGTAGTCCTCCTTCGTGTTGGCCAGGTGGGCGGCCTGGAGGTCGCGCATGTGGGCGTAGCAGCTGCTGTGCGCGCCCGGGTCCGCGAGGCTCTTGGGGACGTAGGCGCCCTCGTAGTGCACCTTCGTGCCCTCGGTGGAGGAGATGTAGACGAGGTCGTAGCGGGACGGCCGTGCGCCCCATTCTGCTCGAGTGATGAGGTCCATGGGCCCTCCAGGGCATGGGTAAGCCCCGGGCCGGATCGGCGCGGGGCGATGGGTGCGGGACGGTACGCGACCGGTCAGGCCACCTCTGTGATCTCGACGACGAGGCTGCAGTTGCTGCCCAGGCACTCCGTGTTCGTGGACGTGCTCGCGATGAGTTTGAAGGTGTGGCTGCCCGCTGCGGCGAGGGTGCCGACGTAGCTCTGGGGGTGTGTGCCGCGGTCTGCGGCGGCGTCCTGGCGGAACACCGCCAACGGCAGCTGATTGGCGCCGTCGACCACGAGACGGCCTGTCGAGGATCCGGCCGACGCACCCAGCGAGTTGAAGTCGAAGACCGCCCAGGCCTTGAAGGTCGCCCCCGGCATCTCGGTGGTCAGGGTGATGGTGGCGCCGGTGACGTCCACGTTGGTGGACGAGGCGGGGACGGTGCCCGTACCGATCGCTATGGGGTACGTCCGCGGCTGCAACCGGTTGGCGCGTCCGGCGGTGAGCCGCTCTCCTGCGAGGAAGGCCATGTGTTCTCCCTTCAGAGAGCCAGGTAGGCGGGGTGGGCGAGGCGCACGTCCGTGCCTGCGGAGTGGTTCTTGACGATGCCGTTGACCGACCGGACGACCGTGAACGTCTGCGGGCTGGACGCGCCGGTGATGCCGGTGACTTTCATGACCTCGCCTCCCACACGGATGTCGAGGGGGAGCTCTACCGGGTCCTGCGTCCACACCGGTCCGGACGTGGTCGTGACGGAGATCGAGGTGGCGGTTGCCGAGATGCCGGCGGTGAGTGCGGAGCCGTCGGTGTCCACGCGCACCGGGGCCCGGCCGGTGAAGGAGAGGTCGTCGATGTAGACGGCGTCCTCGCCGCCCGCCGTGCTGTTGTCCTTCACGTAGCGGAACGTCACGGTGCTCTTGCCGGTGACGTCGACGATGGCCTGCGTCCACGGGGTGATGCCCTGGGCGCGCAGGACCTGGACGCTGTCGACGAGGACGAGCAGCCGGTCGCCCTCGAAGCCGGGCCCGGACGCTTCGCTGGACGTCCAGTACCAGAACCGCAGTTCGGTCATGCCCGGCGGGACGGCCACGATGGCGTCGGACGTCTGGTTGTTGGTGATCGCCCCGGAGCGCAGTGCCCAGGTGCCGCTGTTGTAGTGGGCCTGCGAGCGGGTCCAGGGCAGGGTGCCGCCGTTGGTGAAGGGGATGACGTAGGTGGTGTCCTGGAAGTCCTCGTAGTAGGCGAGGCCGGCCACGGTCCAGGGGTCGGCCGGGGTGCAGGTGAAGAAGACGTCCCAGGCGTACTGGTCGAAGGACTCGGTGTAGCCCTGGACGATCAGGTTGATGTCGCCGGGCGGCAGCCACGGCGGCGGGTTGGTGATGCGGATCAGGTCGCCCTGGTCGACTTTGAGGAGGGCCGGGATGAGGTGCGGGGCGGCCGCGAGGTTGACGTGGACGACCGGGTAGCGGGGCGCGTCCCAGGTTCCCAGGTGCAGCATCCAGGCGGCGATCGGCTGCGCCTGGTCGTCGCGGGCGAGGGAGCGCTGGATGCTGCTGTCGTACAGGCCGACCCCGTCGGGCGGGGCCTTGACGGAGAGCGGCCCGTCTTCGAGGACCGCGCGGCCCGCGCTGCCGTCGATGCGCTGGACGGTGACGTCGTTGACCACGTCGGCGTCGTCGTCCAGCGGCTCCAGCGGCGGCGCCACTTCCCCGCCGGCGGCGTAGTTGAGGGTGAGGGCCGGGGCCTGGTTGTAGAGGGTGGTGCGGCCGCGGTAGCGCAGGGCCGGCCGGGCGCGGTGCTCCATCAGGATGCCGCCGTCGGAGTCGGCGGCCTGGCCGAGCAGTTCGAGTAGCTGGGCGGGACGCTGGGCGCCCATCGCCTCCTGCCCGGTGATGAGGCCGCGCACGGACAGCGGGATGTTCTCCTCGCTGGCCAGGCGCAGCAGCCGGGTCCCGGCGTACTCGCCGAGGAACCCGTCGTCGGCGGACTCGTAGGTGGTGACGGCCGACGGGTAGGGGGAGGCGAGGGACGCGGCGACCCCGGTCCACACCGCGACGTGCCCGAGGCTCATGCCCTGGAAGTCGGAGCCCCAGCTGCCGAGGATCTGGGCGGCGCGGCCGGGCGTGCCGGTGAAGGAGGTGCGCGCGAACCAGTAGGAGGCCAGCCCGTCGGTGCGGCGCCAGGACGCGTGCAGGAACGTCGTGCCGCCGCTGGCGGAGGTGTAGATCTGCAGGCGGTTCCAGGGTCCGGTGAGCGCGGCGAGGGCGTCGGCGTCGGTGTAGTTGATGAAGCCGAGGACCGTGTCGTCGGAGTCGCGGGCCTCGATGCGGATGCCGCCGGTGCCGACGAGGACGGTGCAGTACGCCATGGCGGAGCCGGAGACGCGGACGCAGGCGATCTGCTGCTGGGTGGCGGGCAGGGCCTCCAGCCGGTAGACCATCTCGACGTGCCAGCCGGTCGCCGTGCCGCTCGGCACGGTGCCCTTCACGGTGGACGCGGAGCCGAGCGTGGGCAGCGCCTCTGATCCGGGCAGGGTGTCGACGCCGGCGAACTGCAGGCCGGTCACCGTCATGGGTGCGACGCCGGTGATGGGGCTGTAGGCCTGGGTGGCGCCGGAGCCTTCCTCCATCGGCCAGTAGGCGTCCGGGTTCCCGGAGGGGATGCGGCGGCGCAGCGTCGAGGCGAGCGGGGCGGTCGCGCGGCCGTAGCGGCGCAGCACCCCGGCCGCCTCGACCGGCACCCAGCGGTCGTTGCCGGAGACGTCCCAGCGTGGCGGCCAGGCGGAGATCTCCCCGACGAACCGGTCCTCGCGTGCCCGTACCTTGGCGGTGCCGTTGACGGTCCAGGTCCGGCCCGCGCTGTCGACGAACGAGGTGGCGCCGTCGGCCAGGGAACGGAAGTCCGGGCTGGCGACGATCGTGCCGTCGATGCCGGAGCGGACCTGGAAGCGGGTGCCGATGCCGGTGAACGGCTTCCTCGGCGGGGTGGTGGTGGCGTCGGCGGGGCCGATGTACAGCGGGCTGTTGGTGGCCTGGATGCTGGTCGTGGTCGCGCCGACGGCGTCGCCGCCGATCTGCTCCCACGGGCCGTCCAGGGAGTCGGCCTGGTACCAGCGCAGGGTCAGACCGCCCGCGCCGTTGTCGACGTCGAGGGTGACCCGCAGGGCGCGGCCGCCGTAGTAGGCCGCCGTCAGGAACGCGGTCTGCACGACGGCGCCGGCGTCCAGCCAGTTGAAGACGATGTTCCCGTTGAAGACGCGCAGCGTCCAGGACCGCTCGGCTGGGGTCGGCCCCCACTTGCCGATGATGGCCTGGCTCAGGGCGGTGTCGGTCATGTCGATGTCGAACTCGGCGCGGACGTCGATGTCGCCGGTGATGTCGAGCACGGCGGTGTCCGGGGTGGAGACGGTGCCGGTCGCATCGCCGTCCAGTTCCAGGTGCGCCTCGGCCGCGGGCAGGTGCACCCGCACGGGCGTGTTGCGGCCGATCTTCCCGTACAGGTCGGAGAGCGGGTTGCCCTGGCTGTAGCGGCCGGAGACGCCCGGCGCGACCTTGCTGGCCCCATTGTTGAAGGTCAGTTTGCACTTGCCCGGGTCGGTGCGGGCGCCCTCGTCGGGGCGGCCGCGCACGATCGTCATCAGGTCGCGGGTGTAGACGTCCGCGGTGATGGGCTGCCATACGCCGTCGATCTTGAGGTCCGCCTGGATGTCGAGCGGGGTCTGGGGGAACGCCACCGCGGATGTCTCCTTCCTATCGCCGGCCGACGAGGCCGTCGGCGCTGCCGCGTCCGTCGACGCGGATCATCTTGCGGAGCAGGCGCTTCCAGTCCTCGTCGGCGCCGCGCACGTCGAGGATGACGCGGGCCGTGCCTCCGCCCGCGGCCATGCCCAGGACGGGTGCCATGCCCAGGCCGAGCGGGGCGGGCTGCACGGACTGCGGGGCCACGCCGGGCATGGCGTCCAGCTCGGCGCGCAGTGCCGGGATCCGGCCCGCGATGCCCTGCTGGAAGTCCTCGACGAGGGCTTGGCCGGAGTAGCTGGTGTAGCCGCGGCCGGAGAACGGGCCGGTCTTGGCGGGGGAGAACGGGAAGAAGTCCCGGGCCGCGGAGACGATGTCACTGGCCGCGTCGCGCACGGAGCCGATCCGCGACTTGATGCCGTTGATGAAGCCGCTGATGAGGGCGGAGCCGGAGTTCCACAGCAGGCTGCCGAGGTTGCCGAGGCCGCTCTTGATCCGGCCGGGCAGGCCGCGCACGTAGGCGATCATCTCGTTGGCCTTGGTGATCGTGCCCTGCTTGGCGGACTGCCAGTGCTTGACGATCAGTCCGGCCAGCGTCCAGTTCAGCCACAGGTTGTAGATCCGCCCGGGCACGCCCTTGATCCAGGTGACGAGCGCGTTCCACCAGGACGCGGCCGTGCTCTTGATCGAGGACCAGTGCTTGATCAGCAGTCCGATCAGGGTGAAGTTCATGAACGCATTGATCATCATGTCCTTCGCCCAGATCAGCTTGTCCACCACCCAGTTCCAGGCGGCCAGGGTCCAGGCCTTGATCTGGTCCCAGTACACGACGATCAGCGCGACCAGGGCGGCGACGGCGAGGATGATCCAGCCGATGGGGCCCATGGCGATCAGCCACTGGGCGGCCATGACCGCGGCCCAGGCGACCGCCCGCGCGGCCATCAGCGTGAACTGCACGGCGGCGGTGACGCCGGCGCGGATGACGGCCAGGATCCAGGTACCGATCGACACCAGGGCGGAGCCGGTCCACGCCGCGGCGGTCCGCAGCGCCGACAGCGTGGCGGCCGCGCCGAGCCGCAGGTAGACGCCCAGGCCCACGGCGTTCATCCGCAGCCAGCCGCCGATCACGCCCCACGTCGAGGCGGTCATGACGGTGTGCGCCGCGGTGACCACGGTGGAGATAGCCGAGTACGTCATCATCGCGCCGCGCACCACCAGCACCGTGGCGGCCAGCCCGGCCAGGGTGTAGGCGAGCGGCTCGAACACGGCCTGGTTGTCCATCGCGAACGAGACGAAGCCGCCGGTGACCTCGCCGAGTTTGCCGAGCGCCTGCCGCTTGAAGCGCTCCAGGCTCTTGGCCGCGCTGTCGCCCATGGTCTCGGTCAGCCGGTCGGCGGCGCCGTCCGCCTTGTCCATGCCCGAGGCGGCCGCCGCCGTCGCCGGGTCGAGCGCGTACAGGGCGTCACCCATGACGTTGGCCGGGTCGCCGAACAGGGCGGCCGCGGCGTTCAGCCTGGTCTGCTCGTCCGTTGTCCCGCGCAGCGCGTCGAGGGTCATCGACAGGGCCTGCTCGGCGCTGTCCCCGCCCGCGCCGATCATCTTCGCCATGTCGGAGGCGGACAGGCCGATGCTCTTGTAGGCGGTGTCGACTGCGGTGCCGCCGGCCAGGGCGCGCTCGCCGAACTGGCCGAGTGCGTCCGCGACTTGGTCGGCGTCGCGGGCGCCGTTCTCCAGGCCCTGGGAGATCAGGCCGGTGGCGGTCTGGCCGTCGATGCCCAGCCGGCGGAACTGGGTGGAGTACTCGTTGAAGGTCTCCAGCAGGTCGCCGGACTTGTCGGCCGCGGTGCCGAGCCCGGCCGCGAGAATGTCGAGGGCCTCGTCGACGTTGTCCGCCAGGCCGGTGCGGACCATCTGTCCGGCGGCCGCGGTCGCCATCGTCAGGTCTTGGTCGAAGGTCTCGGCCAGTGCAGTGACCTTGGTGGTCACGCCCTCAAGGCCGCCCTCGGCGGCGGAGGTGTCGCCGATGTTCTGGTAGACGCCCTTGATCGCCAGGTTCACGGTGTCGACCGAGTCGCCCCAGGCGTTCTGGTAGACCGATGCTGAGACCTTCGCGACGTCGGCCGCTTCCTGCGGGCCGAGGCTGAGCTGCGCGGCCAGCTTGGCGTTGGCCGCGTCCGTGTTGATCTCCTGTGCCAGGCTGACGCCGAGCGCGGCCGCGACACCGGCACCGATGCCGGTGGCCGCGGTGTCGAACCGCTCGCGCGCGGACGACAGACCCTGCTCGGTGTTGTCCCTCGCGACGAGGTTGAACACCAGCGACGTATCGCTCACCGCGCACCCCCTGTGGTCAGGGGGCTAGCGGCCCCTGCTCTTCATCTGTTCGAGCGCCTTGGTCTGCGCTTCCTCGTAGGCGTCCAGCCAGGACAGGACGGCGTCTTCCTGCTCGACCGTCAGGAGCTCCCACTCCCACGGGCGGATGGACAGCAGGCGGGCCGCGTCGCCGTAGCGCGCTACTCGGCGACGGGCGGCTGGGCTTTTCCCTCTTCCTCCGGGTCCTCCGCCGCGGCGGCGATCTGCTCGTCGAGGCGGGCCAGGATCATCGGCCGCATCTCGGCGCTGGCCCCTTCCTCGGCGGCCTCGCGCATCTGCCGCAGCTCGCCCCGGGAGTACTCCAGCGACAGCTCGTCCCACGCGAAGTCGACGTCGTCGAACTTCACGGCGCCGGGGTGGTCGCGCTTGAGGAAGGTGAACAGCAGCGCGCGCCGGCACAGGCTCGATCCCTGGACGACGTCCTTGGTGAACTCCGTCCAGGTGCGGCCGGTCAGGCGCTCGATGCTCTCCCGTTCGGAGGACATCATTTTGCGCGGGTTGTACTTCCAGCGCGTCGGCTCGTCCTGCCCCTCGGGCGTGTAGACCAGGAACACGTGTCTCTCCTCATCCGGCCCGGTCGGCGATGCGCCGGGCCATGTTCTCCATGGCCGCCTCGACGGCCTGCTTGTAGACGCCCTCGCGCCCCTGGAATGCCTCGTCGAACCAGCCGGTCTTGCCGTGCTGCTGCACCCAGATCTCGCGGTTGCCGTACACCGGGTGCCGCCAGCCGCCCGCCCTGTTCAGCCGCTTCGGCGCGTTGGGGAAGCCGCGGATGTTCTTTGTCTTGAAGGCCTTCACCCGGGCCCCGCTCCAGCGGCCGCCGAGCTTGACCTCGGGCCGGATCTTCTTCGCGACGGACGAGCGCAGGGCGGGGGCCGTGGGCAGGCCGGCCGACGAGACGGCCATGACGGCGCTCTTCGCCGCGGCGGCCCCCGGCTTCAGCGCCTCGCGCATATCGCGGGCCAGCTCCTTGCGCAGCTGCTTCCCGTCCTCCTCCGCACGGATCGCACGGGTGAGAGCGGCCAGGCCCTCGTGCGTCTCCACGCCGAGGCTGAACGGC
Organism: Streptomyces sp. NPDC051051; assembly: GCF_040682975.1. Taxonomy (NCBI): domain Bacteria; kingdom Bacillati; phylum Actinomycetota; class Actinomycetes; order Kitasatosporales; family Streptomycetaceae; genus Streptomyces; species Streptomyces sp. NPDC051051. The sequence goes on along the minus strand of NZ_JBFBCB010000010.1, from coordinate 45,128 downwards.
GGGCCCCCGCCGGCCATCAGGTCGTCGCCCTCGCCACGGCCCCCGAGGTGGGGAACGTCAGCCCCACGGTGGCCTCGTCACCCACGCTGCCCTCGATGGGGTTCCACCCCTTGATGAGGACGTTGCCGGAGTACTGGGGGTTGGACGTGCCGACCGCGGCCTGGTCCGCGCGGACTGTGAACGGGACGACCTGCCCGAGCAGCGGCCACATGATCGCGTCGAGCTGCGAGGCGGCGAAGTCCTGGAGGAACTCGCACGAGAGTTCACCCGACTTAAGGCCACCGAGGACGACCTTCCACCCGAGCGACGCGTAGGTGGTGACGTCCTTGTCCTCGACCTCGACGGACAGCTCGGCCTTCTTGGTGAAGTCCTTCAGATCGGTGCCGTTCAGCGTGAGGTGCTGAGCGAGCAGAACCATCTTGGGCATGGGGCCCCCTTCCAGGGCATGGCGAAACACCCGACAGGGGCCGGGCCGCGGGGTGGTGTGGGGTTACTGGATGCCGAGCGAGGCGACGAACAGGAACGACGGCGTGGTGCCGGTGATGGTCCAGGCGATCCGCCACCAACTGTCGGTGATCGCGGTGCCGTCGGTGCGCGCGACCTGGCCGCCGGCGGCCGTCGCCGCGGTGAACGTCGCCCGCGTCGTCGGCGCGGCGAAGGTGTTGTCCGGAGCCGACTCGACACGGGCCGTCAGCGACGGCGTCGTACCGGCCACGGACAGGACGTGCAGCGCCGCGTACAGCCGCTTGCCGGCGGCGACCACGCCAAGGTTGAGGGCGGTGCCCGTGCCGGTCGCGGTGCGGGCGGTGCCGGGCGGGTGGGCGAACTGCCCGCGCACCAGCGGCCACGACGACTTCGCGGTGCCGGACCAGGGGGCAACCTCCCCGACCGCCTCGAACAGCTTGTAGTCCGAGCGCAGCGCCGCCATGAAGTACGCCAGGTCCCCGACGGCGGCGCCGTTGTTCGCGCTGACCGACCAGGGGATGACGGTGCCGAGGTGGGCCCATGAGGAGTCGTCGACCTTGCTCGGGTCGCCCGCTTCCCATTGGCCCTCGCCGGACAGCTCGGCCGAGCGGAGTCCGCCGAGGACTTCCGTCCAGCCCTGGCTGGCGTAGTTCGTGCTGTCCTTGTCCTCGACCTCGGCGGACAGCTCGATCTTGTTGGACGCTCCGGTGAGGTCGACGCCCGCGGCGAAGGTGCGGACGTTGAGCAGGACGGTCTTGCTCATGTCGCCTCGCCCTCGGGGTGGGCCGCCCGGCGCCGGCGCGGCGCGGCCGGAGGCTCCGCATCGGCGGCGACTTCCTCGGCGACGCCGGAGGCGACCAGGTGCGCGGCCTCAGCGGTCGGCAGATCCACCTCCTCGCCCTCGGCCGGCCACGGCTCGCCGTTGCGGGCGGCACCTTCGGGCATGGCGACCAGCATGCGGATCCTCATCCGTCCCCCTGTCCGATGATCTTGATCATCAGTTCGGCGCCGACGTAGGTGGTGCCGGCGTGCTCGTACCAGCGGTAGCCCTGCACGCGCATCACGTGCAGGTCGTGGGCGAGGCCGCCCAGGGCGTACTCGCCGGGCGCCCCTCGCGCGAGTTCGATCGTCTGCTTCAGCGAGGCCGGGCCCGAGCCGGACAGCATCGCGTCGAGGATCCGCTGAGCTGCCCGGTCGTCAGCCCTGCCCACCAGGACACGGCTGGTGAAGGTCAGTTCGTCCAGGCCGCGGCTCATGGCCCGGTCGAATAGCTGCTCGTACTCGGCGACGAAGAAGTGCGGCGCGGTCACGGCGTCCGGCACGTAGCCGGAGCAGGTGAGCTTGCCGACGCCTTCGGGCAGGACCACGTAGCGGGCCGCTTCGGCGATCGCCTCACGCACGGCGGAGATCTGCACGCTGCCTCCTCTCAGAACCCGGGGATGATGTACGGCTCGATGAGGTTCCACACGTCCGGGTCCCGGCGGGACAGGTTGCGCACGCCCCACTCGGCCGAGCCGATGATGCCCTCGGGGCTGTCCTTCCGCTTGAAGAGGCGGGAGGCCTGGATGAGGGCGGCTTCGTGGATGTCGTCCGGGACCGCCGGCCAGCCGAAGCGGGCGGTGATCCGCAGACGCCCCGTCGACGTGCCCCACGTGCCGAGCGAGCGGAACAGTCCGGTGACGGGCCGGCCGTCGGCCAGCGCGTTGTCGGGGCTCGTCTCGTAGGCGGTGACCGCCGACCACGACGAGCCCGAGCCGGTCTCGACGACCAGGCCCTCGGCGCTGCCGATGTCGTCGACGAGGAACAGGTCCCCGTCGTCCTCGCGCACGATGCGGCCCCGCGGGTTGAACACCCGCTGCACCGGAGCCTCGTCGAGCCAGAAGCGGCGGCCGGTGGTCTTGTCGATGCTGCGGGACGCGGAGGCACGGGCCCGGTTCAGCTGCGCGTCCCGGCTGGTGTCGCCAGGCTCGATGCCGAACTGGGCCTTCAGCTCCTCAAGGGTGACGTACTCGTTGGCCACGTCAGGCCTGCTCGGCGCCCCGGACCCGGCGGCCCTTCGGCGGCGTCGTGCGGGTGGACGGCCCGGCGGGCACGTCACGGACGGCGGCGGGCGGCTGCACGCCGCGCAGCCGCAACTGCTCGTCGACCTCGGCGACGCGGTCGTCCAGGCCCAGGCCCGCGTACCCTTCCCGCTCACGGAGAAGGGCAGCGATCATCGTGTCTTCGGTCATTGCTTGGCTCCTGCGTTGAGCGGGTGCCCGCCCCCGGGGTGAGAGCGGGCACCACGTGACGGGCATGGTCAGACGAGCTGCACGTCCTTGACGTTCGCCCACGGCACCAGCAGACCGGCCGCCGTGGACACGCCCTGCGGCAGGAACTCCACGTCGGCCCGGTTGACCGTGGTGAAGCCGCCGCTGACGTAGCTGATCTGCACGGTGGAAGCCCCCGACCACCAGGCCGGGTACGCGAAGGTCTCGACGTTGCACGCCATCTGAGCGCCCCTTACTGGCCGGTGAAGGCCGGCGCGACCAGGCCGGTCCCGCCGATCTTGCGGGCGTGGGCGTAGCGCTGGTGGGTGTAGGCGAAGTAGCCGTAGACCACCAGCAGGACACCCAGCGAGGCCGCCTTGGCCTGCTCCGCCCGGATGTACATCGGGGCGTCGGGGTCCTCCCACAGGTGGCACTCCTGCCGGTCGACGAGGTAGATCTCGTCCTCGTTCGTGCCCGCGCCGAGGTTCGTCGCGATGTTGTTGTCGACGACGACCGGCGTGCCGTTGGGCAGGACGCCCCGGATGCCGCGCCCGTAGGCGGTGGCGTAGTTCGCGCCGAGGGTCTGGGCGATGATCCCCGGCTGGGTGATCAGCGGCCAGGTGGAGCCCAGCGCGTTCTGCATCCAGTACCAGCGGCGGGAGTGCATCACCGCGAGGTTGTCGCCGGACGCCATGTCGAGCATGGCGCCCTCGACCCCGGCGAGGCCCTCGATGACCTTCGGGTACAGCGCGGTCGCGGTCGGCGAACCACTGGTGTAGGCGACGGCGGTGGCCACGTTCGTCAGGCCCGTGGCGGCCTGGTTCAGCAGCTTGTTGTCGAGGTTGGTGTTGTACCGGCGGAACAGGTCGTCGAGGACGACGGCCTCGACGCCGGCGCCGCGCTCGACGGCCTGCCTGGCGATGGTCTGCTGGCCCGCCGCGGTCTGGACCGGGATCGACAGGTTCGTGTCGTCCATGTCCTGCTCGGCCACGGCCGCGTTCTCCGCCGACTGGAGGTCGACGGACGAGCCGGTCGTGACGCGGGAGATGTTGACCTGCATGCCCTGCGGCGGGAGGTCGTGGCGGCGGATGGCGTCCGCGAACGGACGGTTCGCCTGGGCGGCCGGGGCGTACATGTCGGTCAGGTACTGCGGCACGACCAGGCCAGCGAACGCCCCGGTACCCACGGCGCGCTGGAGCTGGTCGCCGCGCTCGACGCGCTCCTCCTGCATGTGCCGGGCGAGGCGGGCCTGGGCGTCGTAGTCGCCGATGAACGCGGCCGCGACGTCCCGCTCGAAGGCGGCGCCGCGCCGGTCCTGGTCGGGCCGGTAGGTGCGCTCGTCCTGCCCGACGCGGTGGACCTGGTCGTAGGCCGGAGCCCGGGTGGCAGCCGGGACGGTGCGGGCCTGCAGCGCGGCCAGCTCGTCCTCGCGGACCTGCTCCGCCTCCAGGCCGGCGAGGGCCTCCTGGCGGCGGGTGACCTCCGCGTCCGCGGCGTCACGGCGGGCGACCTGCGCGGCCACCGCCTCTTCGATCAGGTTGTCGTCGGAGCGCAGCGCCATCAGCGCGTCCTGCTCCTGCTGGCGTGCGGTGATCGCCGTGTCCAGCGCGGTGCGCGCCTGGGCGATCAGCTCGGCGAGAGTCATCTCGTCGGTCCTCTCTGAGTATGGATTCCAGGCGCCCCGGTCCAGACAGACGGCCACCCGAGGCAGTGCGCCGGGTGGACTCGTGCGCGCAGAGCGCAGGGCAGTAGCTCCCGCCGGGCGGCGGGAAAATGAAGGGTCAGGTCTGGGGCAGCTCGTAGAGGTGCCAGACCAGGCCGTCGGCGGTGCGGGCGGTGGTGCCCCACCAGCGGGCGCCGTCGGGGATCGGCTGGCCGGTGCCCACGACGAGGAACGTCCGGTCGGCGCCCGGTTCCTCGAGGGAGCCCTCAGCCCAGAAGTCGACGACGTGCGGGGCGTCCTCGCTCACACCGAGTCGTTCGGCCGCGACGTGCAGCGGGTCACTGTGGATGTTGCGGACCTGCGGCTCGCCGGTGACGAAGATGCGGTGGCGGAGCATGCGGCGCGTCATCGGGCGAGCGCAATCTCAAGGAGGGCGCGGGCGCGGCTCGACGTCGGTGCGGCCGCGGGCTGGCGCATGCTCGCGCCGGTGTAGGGGTTCGCGCCGTAGCCGACGATCGCGACGTCACCGCGGTGGATGTCGTACCGGTTGATCCGGTACTCGGTGTAGTCCGGGGACCACTGGCCCGATTCGATGCGGAACGCGAAGGACATCTCGTCGACCAGGCCGGACCGCAGCTTCGGCGCGATGTAGGCGACGTCGTAGTCCGCCGGGTCCAGAGCGGGCGCGCGCACGTCCAGGCCGTCGGCGCTCTCGGTGAGGAACAGCGTGCCGGTGGTGGTGCGGGCCAGGCGCCGCAGCTGGTCGTGCCCGAGGACGAGCGGCACGTCGAGGTCCGCGCGGGCGAGCGAGTCGGAGCCCGCCCCCTCGGTGACGATCTCGGTGTACGGGCCGAACATGTCCCACATCTCGTAGGCCTGCTCGTACACCGAAGCCCGGCCGACGAACTCCAGCGTGCCGCCGGCGTCGCCGCTCTCGCGGACCTGGACGCCGGACAGTGCGGCGCGGACCGTGGCCCGGGCGCCGGCGTGCTCGGCGCACCTCCGCTGCGAGGGGCGGTCTGCGCGCTGACGGATGTGCTGGGCTCGTTCCGCCGCAGCCGCGGCGAGCGTGGGTGTGGTCATGACGGTGCTCCCGGTACGGCGGTGGTGGGCTGGGCGGGGACGGACCGCGAGCCGAACAGCCGGTCGAACTCGGCGAGCTGGTCGTCCGTGAACGGCGGCCGGTTCTCCAGCGCGCGCGCCTCGGAGGGGGCGAGGATCCGGCTGGTGATCTGCGAGCCGATCGTGCGGGCCCGGGCCTCGGGGTCCATGCGCAGCAGTGCGTCGGTGTTCAGCTTCACGAACCGCGGGCCGGACACGAGCTTGCGGCTGAACGCGTCCTCGCGGCGGCCGACGGCCGGCCCCAGATTCATGATCAGGAACTGGAGGTTGCGCTGCCCGATGTTGGCGTAGGTGATGCTGCTGCCCGACACGGCCACGTCGACCAGGTCGCCGGGGACACCGAAGAAGCGGGCGATGTCGGAGGCTCCGTACTGGCGGGCCTCGAGGAACGAGGACTGCGAGGCGACGGCCTGGATCGGCTTGTACTCCCAGTCCATGCCGTGGACGAACAGGCCAGAGCTGTCGACGGCGGCGCGGAACTGCTCACGGGCGATCCGGGCGTTGTCCTTGTCGACGGTCTTCTGGTTGTTCTTCAGCTCAGCCAGCGGCACCGCCCCGCCGGCGAACCAGTCGCGGGCGAACTGCTGGGCGGACAGAGACTCCTCGATCGTCCACGCGGCGAACGCCACCGGCGACAGACCGAGCGGGCAACCGGCGACGGTGTACTGCTTCTCATGCCAGACCTCCCACGGCTCGTACTCCTTGCCGCCGATCACGAACTTCGTGATCGTCGAACCGTTGCCGCGGACCGATACCGAACCCAGCTCGACGAGGTCGACCCGGCCGGGCAGGCCGCGCCCGTCCGGGCCGATCACCCCGGACCGCTCAGTGATGATCCCGAAGCAGTTGCCGCCCCGGTCGAGGTCGAACTCAGTGGAGTACATCCACTCCTTCATGCCGACCTCGGTGCCGCCCGGCGAGACCAGGACCGGAGGCTTGGGCACCTCGACCTGGATGCCGTTGACGTACCGGTAGACGTCGATCGGGAAGCTGGACATCAGGTCGGCCCGCAGCCGCAGGCACGCCCACACCGCGCTGTTGCGCAGCGCCGTTTCGCTGGTGACGTGCACCCGGCTGGAGCGCCGCTCCCGCGACTGCGTCAGGGCGTCCTCGGCGGAGCCGATCTGGGCGTCCCGGGTGAACGCGCCCTTGAGCCTGGACCAGGCGCCCATGTCCACCTCCCCTCACGCGAACGAGTCCGCGATGTCGTAGTCGTCGATCACGTGCGGCCCTCGGATGACCAGTGCCCACCGGGCGAAGATCGCCGCGGCGAACGGGCTGACCTCGGTCAGGCTGTTGGTTCGGTCGAGCGTCCAGGCGTCCCCGACGCGGCGGGTCCGGGCGCCGGTCACCGCGGCGGTGAACGGCACCTGGTCCAGGTGCCGGATCGTCCCCTGGTTCATGGCGTCAGCCATCTGCCCGCACGCCTCGGCGATGTCCCCCGCGCGCATGACGGCCAGGTCCCCGCGCTGCGGCTTGTCCTTGTCCTTCGGCACGTCGATGCCCGCCGCAATCAGGTCGTCGATCAGCGAGGCGGCCGGCGCCCCGGAGGATGCGACCGCCACGGCGACTGGGTCCCACAGCCGGTGCAGCCGCGCCATCGCGGGCACTACCCAGTCCGTGCCGGGCCGGTGCGCCACGACCTCCAGGTGCACCCGACCGTCCGGCCGCAGCGAGGCCGCGCTGATAGATGCATGCTTGCGGTCCTGCGCGACGTCCAGCGCCAGCGCCACGCTGGCCTGCACCGGCCGGCTGGTCTTGTCGGTGAGCGCGGGCCAAGCGGCCGCGGGCACGTTGACGTCAGGCGGCGGGGTCTTCTTGCGGGTGCGGTTGAGGTAGGCGCGGTCGAACTCGGCCGGGTCCATCGTGTCGAGCTCGTGCTGGATGACGGCCTCGGAGACGGTGTAGCCGAGCGCGGGTAGCGTGGCCCGCCAGGTCGCCGGGTCCGCCCGGTCCAGGTCGTCCGGGGCGAACCACTCGAAGTACGCGGTGCGCGGGAACACACCGGTCTCCCACAGCTCTTCGATCATCGCCCGGCCGGCCGCGCGCTTCTTGTTCAGCGGCACCGACTTCTCGGTGCCGCCGGCGGACGCCCACCACAGCTGTGCTTCCTCGAGCGTCAGCATGGCCGGCGAGAATGCCTGCTCCAGCCGGTCGTCGACGTGGGCGAACAGCTCATCCATCAGGCCGAGGTTGAGCGAGGGCCCGTGGCCGGCGGACTCGGTGTTGGCGGTGATGCCGATGCGGGAACGGGTCGTCCGGCTGATGATCGCCTCGCGCCCGTTGGCCTTGCGGATGAAGAACCTGCGGGCCAGCCGGCTGATCTCGATCGTCGCCCAGAACTCGTCTTCCAGGCGCTCGCGCGCCATGGTCCGGTTCTGGGCGGCGTAGACGATGCGCTGCCGCCGGAACGCCTGGGCGCGGTGGACCATGACGGCGAGCAGGCCCTGGGTCTTGCCCTGCTGCCGGGGGACGGACAGGCCCACGTGCCGATACCAGAAGTTCCCCGTGACCGGGTCGATCTCGAGGGCGACGTCCCACACGTACCGCTGCCACGGCATCGGCTTGTAGCCCAGGCGCTCCATGACCTTGGCGACCTTGCCGCCTAGCGTCAGGAAGTCGGGGCGGCGCGGGGTGCCCCACACCGGGGGGCAGGTCAGCCCGTACCGCTCGCGCAGGTCCTCGGTGAACTCAGTCGGGGGTCGCCAGATCGTCGAGGTCGTCATCGTCCGGCTCCTCCGGCGAGAGGGAGCGCAGATCAGCGAGGACCTGGCGCAGCTCCTTGGACAGCCCTTGCAGCGAGTTACCGAGGGACGCCGGCGCATCGACCTCGGCGGCGAGCCGCACGGCGATGGCGGCCAGTGTGGGGGCGGTGGTGTCGAGGGTCTCCAGGTCTCCGAGTGCGGCGATGTCCTCCAGCACCCGGGCCTGCACCGGGCCCGGCCGGGTGGCTGCCCCGGACGGATCGCTGGCCGGGGTGTCGGCGCCGGGCAGCAGCTGCTGCGGCGCGACGTCGAGGGCGGCCGCGATCGCCGCCAGGTCGTCGACGTCGACGCGGCGCGCACCCGACTCGATCTTGCCGAGGACCGATGTGCTCATGGCGCGGCCGGCGTCGGTGATGCGGCCGGCGAGGTGGGCCTGGTCCCAGCCGCGGCGCTGGCGGTGCTCGACGACGGCGCCCGCGAAGTGCGCGCCGGACTCGCCAATCTGGATGGCCCGAGCCGCCATCATCGCCTCCTCTGTACGCCGAGGGTCAGCCCGCGATCATGGCGGGGGCCTGGCCGGCCCGGGGAGAGAAAAATAAAAGCTGGGCGCGGGGTTGAGGAGATGATCTTTCCTAAAAAACTCCGTCGATTTCCTCGGAGATCTCGTCAGATTCGTCTCTGACCTGCACGTTTTCAGGTGGCGCCACCTTGAGGATTGCGGTCCGTTCCTCGCGGGCTGCCTCGCCCGTGGCCGGGTCCACGTAGAGGTGGCCGTCCTCGTTGCGCAGCAGCGCGTCGTAGCGGATGCAGCGCTGACCGCCGAGAGTCAACGGCTCGATGGTGATCGGTCCCTCGATCGGCACACCGTTGGGGTCGACGTCGTTGGCACACAGCCACTCGGCTACCGCCGTGCGCGGGCCGTATGGGGTGTCGTAGTCAGCGGGCACGGTTACCTCCTTCGGCTGCGGCACCAGGCGTGACCGCAGTCGATGAGCGCGGGATCGCACAGGGCGTCGACCAGGCTGGCTGGCGGGGCGCTGGGCGCCAGGCCGAGGCTGGCCTCCAGGTCCCGGATGCGTGGGTAGGACGGGCGGTCGTGGGTTTCGCACCGCCGGGCGATGCGGCGCAGCAGCCCGAGCATGGCGTCCTCTCTACGGTCCGGCGAACCAGTCGACGCTGGTGTGGAGCTGGACGACGTCGGCCAGGGGCCGGTCGCCCTTCTCGTTGTTGCAGCGGCGGAGGCAGATGGGGCAGCCGGCCACGCCGTGGATGGGGGCGAGGTTGTCGGGGTCGAGGCGGGCGCCGCCCTTGCTGACGGGGTGGATGTGGTCGACGGCGTCGGCATGGCCGTGGCCGCACACGATGCACACGTCGCTCTCGCGCAGGATCCGGGCGCGTAGCTGTCTGAACTGGTAGCCGGTGAGTTCGGCGCGGTCGGTGGCCACGTGCCTCCCCTTGGACGTGGTGAGGCCCGGCCGCTCTGCGAGGGACCGGGCCGGTGGGCGCTGGGCTCAGTAGGTGGGGCAGATGTGCTTGTGCGCCACGTCGAGGATCTTCTGCGCGGTGGTGGCGTCGCGGCCCTCGGGGTGCGTGGGCGACGTGAAGCGCATGCGGGTGACCTTCACCTGCTGGGCGCTGTCGCCGGGGTAGCGCTTGTAGGCACTGCAGGTGTCGATGCCCCGGCTGACGGCCTTGTCTTCCTTGCCGTGGACGATGTCGGGGTCGAGGGCGTCGAGGGCCTTGATGTAGGCCTTCCAGTCGGCGGCCTGGGGCGTGGGCGGCAAGCCGGCTGCCTCGCGTGCCTGGGCCCTCTGTTCGTCCGTGAGTCCGGACTGGGTGGTGCTCGGCGTGGGCTTGGCGGTGGCTTTGTCGTCGGTGCTGCTGCAGCCGGTGACGGCGAGTACGCCGAGGACGGCGGCCGCCGTGGCGGTGGCGGTACGGGTGCGCATGGTTCCCCCCAGGGACTGGTGTGTGGTGAGGGGCCATCATGCGGGGCGTGCGGGGGGCGTGGTGGCGTTGTGACGAGCCTGTGACGCGTGTTCGGTCTCGCGTCTGCAGGGCGGGGTGCGGGGCCGCCGGAGCCGCGCCGGTCCGTGACGGCCTTGCCTGGGGCGCGCCGTCCAACGGGCTGGGAGGGTCGGACGCGGCCCCGCACCGTTCAGGGGGTGCCGATGCCGACGAGGCGGAGGGCGCGGCCGCGGGTGGCTTTCTCGGCGCGGGCGATGTCGGGGAGGGCGTAGAGGGGGCGGTTCTGGTCGTCGAGGCCGGCGGCGGTGAGGTGGCCGCGTCGGACCCAGTGGCAGATGGCGGAGCGGCTGACGGCGGCGGCGTTGGCGCTCACGGTGCGTCGCCATCGGGTGGCGAGGGCGGCGGCTTGGGTGCCGGTGTAGAGGTCGCTCATGTGCCGCCTTCCTTCCCTGAGATGTGCCGCAGCCACGGGCCCGTGGGGGTCCGGGGCTGCCGATGTTCAGTTATGGGCAGACGTGTGCTGCTGGCGCCATGTTGACGCTAAGTGGCGATCTTGTCCAGCGGGGCGGGTTCGGTGCTCTGGTGGGCGGTGTAGTAGGCGGCGGCGTGGGCGTCGTAGGCGAGGGGTTCGAGGTGGTGGCCGCAGGCGGTGCAGGTGATGCCCCACTGGCCGTCGACGGCGACGAGGGCGAAGGCGTCGCATTCGGGGCAGGGGGCGGCCTTGGGGTGGCGGTGGGGGGTGGCGTGGGTGAGGCCGCGGATGCGGTGCACGAGTTCGCCGAGGGCGTCGTGCAGGCCGGCGACGACGGGTTGGGTCAGGGTGTAGGGCAGGTAGGCGGTGAGCCAGGTGCACCATCCGGTGATGGTGGGGCCCTGGTGGGGGACGGCCTGTTCGCAGGGGCGGACGTGGGCGGTGCCGTGGGCGTCGCGGCCGGCGGCGGGGTACAGGTAGGCGATGTGGCCGGCCCAGGCGGCCAGGATGGCGGCGATGGGTGCGGTGCCGTCGTCGTCGGGGCCGGTGGGGTCGTAGCGGCCGGGGCCGAGCAGGGTGAGCACTCGCAGGTCGACGGGGAGCGGGGCGTGGGCGCGGCCGGTCCCGCCGAGGCGGCCGCGGGTGGGCGCTTGGCCGGGGGTGAGGAACTCGGCGCCCAGGAGGCGTGCCTGCCCGGGGAGCTCGGCGAGCCACCCGCGGAGGTCATCGGCGCAGCGGGCGCACGCGTACTGCCCGTCGGGGGCTGTGCGGGGGCAGATCGCGCAGGCGGTCATGGTGGAGCGTCTCCGGTGGTGCGTGGTGGTGGGCAAGGGTGGTTCCTCGCGCGCCTGCGATTGCGCGCGTGCGATCGCAGGCGCGTACGCGCGCGCGAGGGGTCAGGGGTTGGGGGTGACGCGGTAGCCGCTGCTGAGGAGGTACATCTCGACGCGGGGGGCTATGTCGGCGCCGTTGAACTCGACGTGCGGGTCGGTGATGAGCCACCAGTCGTCGAGGGCGGCGGCGATGACGGCGAGGTGGGCGGGTGGTACGGGTTCCAGGTCCTCGGCGGCCGCCGTGGTGTGGGTGAGGCGGCGGCGTAGGGCCTTGGCGGCCGCGGTGATGATGGCGGTGAGCGCGATGAGGGCGATAGCGGCGAGGGTGAAGGCGAGTGCGGCCGCACCGATGAGGACCAGGAGGGCGATGTCGAAGGGCTGGTCGGGGCAGAAGGTGCCGGGCTGGCAGTCGTTCATCTGGGCTTCCTGGGGTCGTGGGTGGGCAGGGCCTCGATGGCGCGGCAGACGGCGATGGCCTCGCGATGCTGCTGCTCTTCGCGCCGTTGCTGCTGCTTGTCGAGCAGGCGGTCGACGGCGGTGTAGAGGCCGGCGGCGAGGGCGGCGACGGCAACCAGGCCGATGACGGCAGCGAGGCCTCCGAGCATGGCGACGGCGAATACCTGGTTGGGCGTCACGGTGCCTCCGGTCCGAAGATCGCGGCGTACTGGGCGTCGAGCTGTTGTTCGGCCTGTCGGTGGATGCGGTCGGCGAGGTGGGCGCCGGCAATGCAGCCGGGTTGGGTGCAGGTGGTGCGGACGGTGCCTTCGGGGGTGCGGCCGTGGTGGCTGCGGAAGATCTCGCGGCGTGCGGCGTAGCAGCGACCGTTGGCCCACAGCTGCGGCTGCCCGTTGGCGAAGGGGCCGGTCCAGCGGGCGTGTCCGTCGCCGTGGTGCTCGAGGTAGCGGTCGATGGTCTGGCCGATGCTGCGGGCCTGCATGCCGCGCTGGGGGGTGGGGATGCCGAGGATGCGGCGGACCTTGACGCTGGTGGGCGGTGAGACGCCTGTGACGTCGGAGATCTCCTGGAGGGTGGCGCCGGCGCGGAGCATGGCGGCGACTTGGGGGTAGCGCTCCTCGATGGCGGCGCGGAGTTCGTCTCCGGCGAGCTGGGTGAGCGGGGCCGGGCGTACGAGGTCGATCCGCAGGGCCTTCCGGGTCGCCACGATGGTGGCGTGGCTGACGTGCAGCTCGGCCTTGATCTTCCGGTAGGGGGTGCCGGCGCGGAGCATGCGGGCGACGTCGTCGCGGATCTTCATCGCTGCCACCTGACGGGCCGTACGCCGTGGGTGGCTCGGTGGGGGGTGCGGCGGCGGGCGGCGGCCCGGGCGCGGGCGATGCGGCAGCTGGCGATGTGGGGGCGGCGCAGGACCTCGCGCAGCTCGACGTGGGGGCGGCTGCGGGAGAGCTGGCGAGCCCAGTAGGTGCCGTCGGCGTCGACGCGGACGGCCTGGTTGCCGGTGGGGTCCTCGGGCGGGTCGATGGGGATGCGGCGGCGGTTGGCCTCGGTGAGGCACCACAGGACGCGGGCTCCGCAGTCGTCGCAGGTTCCGTAGCCGGTGGTGGGAGCCGGGCGGGGTATCGGGGTGGACATGGCATCGGGTCCGTTCTGGTCAGGCGGTGTCGCGGGCGGGGCGGATGTGTTCGGCGTGGTCGCCGGTCCAGCGATGTTGGTAGGCCTGGGCGGCGGCGTGGGGGCGTTCGCGGGCGACGAGGGCGCGCCATCCGCCGGTGCCGGGTGGTGGGCCTACGGGGCCGGTGGGGGCGTGCGGGGGCGCTTGTGGGGCGTGAGGGGAGCCCGGGGCAGGCTCGGGTGCCGGAGGTGCCTGTGGGGGCGTGTGGGGTCGCTTCTGGGCGCGTCGGGCGGCAACGCGGCGTTCGCTCTCCTCGATCTCCCGCAGGAGCTGTCTGTGGGCGGTGGCTGCTTCCCGGGCGTAGGCGCACGTCTGGCAGTCGGTGCCGGCCTGGTGGTCGTCGGGGTCGGCTGACCAGATGACGCCGGTCTCGCAGCGCGGGTCGGCGCAGCCGCGGCGGACGAGGGCGGCTCCGATGAGCCAGCGGGCGAAAGAGCGCACAGCGGGGCGGCCGTCGTCGGGGGTACCTGCGGAGCGCATCTGGGGGTAGCGGCGCTGGAGTCGGTCTCGGAGGCGGTCGGGGTGCTGTCCGTCGCCGAGGTGGCGCAGGACCTCGTGGACGGCCCGTTCCCACTCCCAGCCGGTCAGCCTGGGGAGTTCGTGTCGTACGGGGGCCAGGACTGCGTGGACGGTCTTCCAGGCGGCAGCGGTGAGGTCGAGGCCGGTGCGCCGTCCGAACGTGTCCACGACCAGGTCGCGTTCGCACGCGCTGGTTGCTGTAGGTCGCCTACGGCGGATACCCAAGACGGCGGTGGGCGGGTTGTTTCTCTGGTCTGTCAGTACAGCGTCTTCCTTAGTCGCGAGGGATCCGCCACCTGCGCTCGCTCCCGATCCGCCATCTGACGACACGGCCGCGGGCGCGGGTACGGCGTGCAGGGGGCCGTCGTGGACCTCGTAGTCGTGGCGGCCGTGGGCGCCGGCGCGGCGGTGGACGGTGATCCAGCCGAGGCCCTCGAGTTCGGTGGTCATGCGGCGGGCGGTCATCTCGGTGACGCCGAGGACGCCGGCGAGGTCGACGGCGGTGGCCGGGGTGCGGGTCGCGACGGCGTAGGCGAGGGCGCAGTACAGGACGAACAGGCGGTGGCGCAGCGTCTTCGCGGCGAGGACCGGGACGTACGCGAAGTGCTCGTCACGGGCGAGGGAACGGGTCCAGCGCTCGGCGGTCTCGCCATCGCCGGCCGAGTCGGTGTGCCGGATCGTGGTCAGCTCGGGAACACCGTCCGGGCCTGGAGCGTGCAGCTCGGCCAGGTAGCGCTCGCCGGTCCGCTTGCTGTCGCCCATCCACCCGGCGAGCCGCGCGACGGACGCACGGCAGCGCTCCGGGCGCTTCTGCAGAGCGGTGATCTGCGCGTGCCAGGCCACGGCCCCGGGGCTGTAACGGCCGCTCCCCCACACGCGCCTGGGAACCTTGACCTTCTGCCCGTACCAGGGCTCCGCGTCCGCACCCGCAGCACCACCGGCCCCGCCACGGGAGTGGCGGGGCTCGGCGGAGCGCGCGGGCTGGCGGGTCACGGTGTCCTAGCTGGTGTCGTCGTCGGACTCGGGGACGGTGTAGGTGGCCCCGCAGGGGGCGGTGCGGATGCCCGGGGCGGTGTGGCGGTGGCGCTGGCCGCAGCCTCCTTCGCCGTCGCAGCGCACCGTGTACTCGGTGCGGCCGGAGGTGGCGATGGGGTCCGCGGTGACGGCGGCCGGGCCGCCCCAGCGGGGCGGGTCGGCGGGCAGCAGCGGTAACTGCCCCGGCGCCTGGTGGCTGTCGGTCATGAGGCGGGCTCGCCGGTATGGGCTGGCTCGGTGCGGTCGGCACAGGGCGCGTCTGCGACCACGGGGAAGACGAGGGTGATCGGTCGGACCATGTAGCCGGGGCTCCAGGTGTGGATGTCCGGCCGGCGGATCCAGCCCGCCAGCTCCAGCTCGGTCAGGACCAGGCGGACGCGCTTGGGGTCGAGGTGCATGTCGCCGGCGAGGTGTCCGGCCTCCTGGTGCTTACCGCCCGCGGGCAGCTCCCCCGACGGGCCGGCGCGGTGGGCCAGGATGAGCGCGAGGTGGCGCTGGTTGCGCTGCAGGTTGCTCGCCAGGACGGCGCTGACCCAGCGGTCGCGGTCGTAGCCGCGGGGCGGGGCGAGGACGGCCGGGGTGGGTGCGGTTCTCGTGTTCATGCGGTTCCTTCTGACGGCCCGGGGCAGGTCCGGGCGTGGGTGGCGGTGATGGTCTGGGTGAGGTGGGCGACGTCAGCCGCGCCGACCGCGGTGTACTCGCAGCCGTGGCGACAGGTGAAGCGGGCGACGGGCAGCCGCAGCCAGATGCGGCGGTCGTTGTGCCAGTGGCCGCCGTCGACGTGCAGGCCGAAGAAGGCGAGCGCGGGCGGCCAGTGGGTCACGTCGGCAGCTGGCCGGCGGCGTCGAGGACCGCGGCGAGCATGAGCGTCGATACGAGCAGCCAGGTCCGGTACACAGGTCCTCGATTCGGTTATGTGTTCGAATTGGTGGGGTGGTCCGGCCGCCCTCCGCCGCGGGGTGAACGGTGGGGCGGCCGGACCGGTCTCAGGCCCTCTCGGGCACGGTGGGCTTGCGCGGCCGGAACTGGTCGGGCAGCAGTGGGCCGACGATCACGTCCCGCACGACGAACGGGCCCGGCTGGATGCGCTGCCGGGTGATGCCCTGCCGGTAGCCGGCCGCCAGCACGTTCACCGCCTGGGCGATCGCCTCCTGGTGGCTCAGGCCGGCCGATGCGAGCACGGCCAGGTCCCGGCGCAGGCTCGGCCACTGGCCGAGGTCGATCACCACTTCCTCGGCCGGAGTGCGCCGGGGCAGAGCGGTCGGCGCAGTCTCGGCCGGTCGGTCGGGGCCGGCGGCCTGGACCGGTTCGGCCGGTGGCGCGTCCTCGGCCGCCGGGGTGACCGATACGGGGCTGTCACCGGCGCTGGCCTGCGGCGCAGAATCGTCCACCGGCCGTACGGGCTCGTCGGTCGGTGGCGCAGAATCGGCCGCCGCGCGGTCGATCTCCTCCAGGTCGCGGGTCACGGTGTCGCGTGAGATGCCCAGCCGGTCGGCCATCTGGCGCAGGCTCAGGTCGGGCTCGGCGGCCCGCAGTTCGGCCACCCGGCGGCGGCGCAATGCGCGCGCGGACGCCGGGCTCACCGGGTGCCTCCGGTGTGGACGGGGCGGCCGTCGCGGACGATGGTCAGCAGGTGCGGGCCCGCCTCGAACCAGAGCTCGTAGAGCGGCTCGTCGGCCGCCTCGGTGGCGAAGCAGCCGACCATGCCCGCGGCGTGCTCGACGGTGTCGGGCAGCGTGTGGGCGAGCGGCTGCAGGGACAGCAGGCCGTCGCCGGCGTCGCCGACGATGTACGTCTCGCCGAAGGCGGGGAAGTCGCCGGCGGCCGGGTAGTGGACGTGGACCAGGTCCCCGGGCCGGGCCGGGTACCAGGGCGCGGACTCCAGCGCGTTGCCCGCCTTCATGAGGGCGTCGATCTCGCCGCCGAGGTCACGGCGACGCTTGGCGTCCTCGGCCTGGGCGAGCGGGCTTTGGTCCACGTCGTCGCTCAGCGGGAGCTGGGCGGCGATGCGCATGGCGAGCACGTCGACCTGGATGGCCCACGGCTGGGGGCGCTCGGTGACCTGGGGGTCGAAGTAGGCGGCGGGGTAGCCACTGATCATGTCGGCCGTGACGACGTCGTCGACCGGCTTCTTCAGGACGCGGGTGATGATCTGCAATGCCTCGGTGCGGCGCATGGGGTGTCCTTCGCTGAGGTGGTGGCCGGGCGGGCGGGACGGTCGTCAGGGCACGTCCCGCCCGCCCGGCGGTCTCGGGTGGTCAGGCGCCGCGGGTGCGGCGCCGAGTGGTCGGGAGGGCCTCCACCGGGACCGTGACGCGGAAGCCGGCGCGGGCGAGGTCGGCGGCCTGGCGCTCGGCGATGCGGCGCAGCTCGTCCTGCTCCAGCCGGAACTCGCGGGACAGAGCAGCGGAGAGGAGGTCGATCGCGGCGGCGGTCACGATGCCGGTGCGGGCCATCAGGGCTCCTGTGGGTAGCGGTAGCGGGCGCGGGCCTGGCGGACGCGTCGGCCGCGGGTCAGGTGGAACTGGGCATGCCACGGACCGGTGGTGGTCTCGGGCAGGTACGGCACGCGCGGCGGGCGCTGGGTCACCGGCGGCAGGCGCCGTCGTCTCCACCGGGTGTCGTCGGCGGCGAGGACGACGAACGCGGCCAGGACCGCGGCGAGGACGATGAGCCAGATCATCCGGTCACCCCGTTCGTGCGCTCGTCGTAGGCGACGAGGGCGATGTCGAGGTAGACAGCCTGGTCCCATCGGGCGTCCTGGCCGGGGGCCCGCTCGCAGGCGCAGCGCAGGCCGCACAGGGCGGCGTGCATTGCGGCCTCTGCGACCATGGCCGGGTCGGCCAGCTCGTCGACGTCGAGGACGACCAGGTCGCCCGCGGCGGCCACGGACCAGCCGGCCAGGTGCGACCACTGCACCGTCATCCCGGACGCGCAGGCCTCGGGCTGCACCAGGTCGTCGTGGCCGGGCAGCCACTCCAGCCGTAAGAACAGCTCACGGCGGCGGCTGTCGCCCTCGATCCGCATGCCGGTCTCCACCGTGTCCGGCAGCAGCACGAGTTCCGCGAGCGCGCCATGCACGGCGTCGGCGTAGGGCAGCTGCGGCAGGGTGGCGCGGGTGGCGTCGTCCACGGACAGCGCGCTGTCGTGGGTGCTCTTCCCGGACACGTCCGCCACGGCGGCCTGGCCCGCGGCGCTCACTTCGCACCGCCCGTCTGCTCGGCGAGGCGGGCGCCGATCCACCTCGCGGCCGCCGCGACGGTACGCAGGGGCGAACCACCGCGGCCACGGCCGTCGCTGGCGTGCGCCCACCGCACGTGCTGCCCGTAGCCGTACGGCCCCTGCGGGTCGGGCACGGCGAGCGCCGTCCAGAGGATGCCGCCGAGCTTCCCGCGGCCCTGGCTGATCTGCCCGACGACGGTGTCTTTCGTGACTTCCTTGGTGCCGGTGCGGGTGACGACGAAGTCGTGCGGCTCGTCGTCGACGGCGCGCCCGAAGTCGAGCCACGGCTGACCGGGCCACAGCAGCAGGCCGGCCGCCTGGCGCGGCGGCAGGCCGTAGCCGAGCGTCTTCGTGCTGGTCATCGTGGTGCCGGTGTCCACGGTGGCCTCGCCGGTGATCACCTGCGCGGCGCCGCACGAGCGGCACACGATCCGGACCATCGTCTGCTCGTAGCTGTTGCCGTGCCCGCACTCCTCCTGGGGGCAGGAGTGCGTGAGCGGCGGGTCGCCGTGCCAGGTGCGGCGGTAGGCGTTCTCCTCACGGCGGAGGCCGATCTCCCACGACGGGCGCTTGCAGCCCGTGCGGTGCTGCGGCTGCTCCCAGCCGAGGTAGGTGTCGAGGGCCGAGTTCACAGTTCACCGCCGGCGGCCGCGGCCTGGTCGTCGGCGGCGGCCAGCTGCTCGCCGGCGCGGGCCAGCGCGTCGGACACGCACATCGGCGAGCAGTACCAGCGCGGCGCCGTGTCCTCGGTGCCAGCGACCTCGATGCGCACCCAGCCCGACAGGGCCGTACCGAAGCGCGGAGTCTCGACCGTGCCGCAGCCATCGGTGGGGCACGGCGCGTGGACGTCGCGGACCTCGGCGTCGACGAGGGACGCGAGCCGGATCCGGGCGTCGCCCTCGACGACCAGGTCCGCGCGGCCGCCGTAGGACGACGTGCACCCGATGACGGCCTTCTTGTGCGTGTCGCCGGGCCCGGGAATGTCCACGCTGCCGTTCCAGGCCAGCGTCATCGGGAAGGAGTCCAGGGCGGTGGTGCCGTACTCGGCGGCCACCGCGATCTGCGCGACGGTCAGCAGGTCGGTGCCCGGGCGGCCCTCGATGAGACGCAGCACCGCGGTGAGCTTGCGGTGGTCGCCGGCCATGCGGGCGAGCTGACGGCCGCGCTCGACGAGCTCGGCTTCGTCCTCGGCCTGGGCCTGCTCGTACGCGGCGGCCGCGATGTCGGCGGCGGCCTGCGCGTCGAAGAGGATCCCGGCCTCGTGCTCGGCCTGCGCGATCTCACGGGACGTCACCGCACCGGCCTTCATCGCCGCAGCGATGACGCCCTCGGCGGCCTGCACCGGCAGAGGCGGAGGCAGGCACGCCTTGCAGTACAGGACCTGGGCACCGGACTCGTACCGGCGGCCGCGCGGGTCCGGGGACAGGGGGCCGGCCTGCGGGCCCGTGCTGCACATGCAGCACTCGGGCATGGCCGGCTCGGGGAACGGCGCACGGAGGCGGTGGGGCACCTCCGGGTTCGGCGTCGGGGCGGCGAGTGCCTCGCTGAGCGGCAGCGGCGGCCGCGCGGGCGGCGTCTCCGGGGGCAGTGCTCCGGGGGTCTGAGATGCTGTGGTCACGGTTTCCACTCCTGTGGTGTGTGGATGTGCCGAGGGGTCGCGTTCCGGGGTCGAGCCGGGCGCGGCCCCGTACTGATGTCTGGGGGTCAGGCGGCGTGGCGGTGCACCGGCTGCGGCCGGCCGTGGACGACCGCGCGCTCTGCGGCGAGGCGCGACTGCAGCGGCATGAGCGCGCGTACCAGGTCGGCGTCCTCGCGGGACAGCGGAGGCGCAGCGTTGGCGATCCGGCGGACGTAGGCCTGCCGTTCCTCCGCGGTCACCCCGCGCTCCTGGGAGCGCTGGCTCCGGCGGGGATCTCGTCGACGAGGTCCTCGTCCGCGACCTGCAGAACGGTCTTCAGGGCCGCGTACACCTGCGGGGAAGGCTGGGTTTCGCCCTGCTCGATCTTGTAGATGTTCCAGCGCGAGCATCCGGCGACTTCCGCGACCTCGGATACCTTCAGGCACCGATCCTCGCGAGCACGCCGGAGCTTGGCCCCGGATATCTTCCGGCTCAACATGACTCCAAGGTACTCCACTTATTGGATTTCTCAATCCTTACCGTGGAGTAACTTGGACAGTGATTGGGTGACATTGGAGTTACTCAGCGCTCCGCGAGGCAGCAGACCCGCAGCGCAGGGCCACATTCGACAACATTGGAATGCATTGGAGTGCCCATGTACTCTCGGCCCATGACAGCTGCCCCTGAGCCCAGAGTCCGGCTCGCGCAGTACATCGAACGCCGGATCGCGGCACTGGCCCTGGAGTACGCAGAGGTCTGCCGACGCGCGGAGATCTCCGACGAGACGCTCGGCAAGATCCGCAAGGGCATGAAGGCGCGCGGCTCTACATACCTCAAGCTGGAGAGGGCCCTGGAATGGGGTCGGGGCAGCATCGCCTCAGTCCTCGACGGCGGCGAGCCGACACTGCTGGAGGCGCCGGCCCCGCCAGCCCCCGACGCTGAATCACCCCCTCAAGGGCCCTCGCTCGGGCAGGAGTTGGAGCTGGCCGAACGCCTTCTTGCGGCAACCGTCCGGGAGATGAAGCTGTCACGCGAAGAGGCTGACGAGGTATGGCAGCGGGTGCGGCTGAATATCGAGGTTACCCACCGGTCACGTAAGGGTGATAGCGGGGGTAATGACCGAAATGACCGCACTGGATAGTAACGGTAAGGTCACGAACCGTTTCAGTTTCTACCAGAGTGACACTCGTCTTACAGACAGTGGTCCCCAGTCACTGCATATGCCACATACATGGACTGGGGGAGTCGCACATGTCTAATTTCGGCCAGCTCGTTGCAGCCCTCGCGGGCGGCGCCCTGCTCGGTATCGCCGCGGTGCTCGTCGTCAATGCGAGGGATGTCGAGCGAAGGGCCGAGCGGCAGCGCAGGATCGATACTGCAGTGCAGGCGATCGTGGCCGGTGTGGAGTCGTACCGGCGTGACTGGCCGCCGGACGTAGACAGCGAAGAGTCGGGCGCGGACGCATCGGTCGAGGTGTACGCGAAGGCCCATCTCCGGCTGCTCATACGGCCGGCCGCGGCTCCGTCGACCGCCAGCAGCAGACCTCAGCGGTCCAGCCGCCCGACTCCGGTCCGGCGCAGATCACGCTTCCAGCGCAGATGACGGGATCTCATGCCGCCACTCGATCCGGGTGGTGACAGGCGGCTGATTGCGGCCGGCATGCGTGCTGGGTATGACGCAGGGCCGGCCGAGATAGCCGGGCCTGCAGATCAACCGGACCAGCATCCGCTGCGCCTTCAACGGAGCGGCGGCCCAGGACTCCCCCACGTCCCTACCGGGCTGCACGATGCTCTGCACCACCGACGGCAGCAGCAGCGCGCGCTCCCTGGCTTCCAGTTCCAAGACCTGCTGCTCCTTCTTGGCCAGCGAGGCCGCCAGCAGCCGGACCTCGGCGAGCGTCTCGCCGGTCGCCGCTCTCAGCTCGTCGCGCTCCGCCCGGGCGCGGGCCAGGTCCGCCTGCACCTGGCGGACGGTGGTGTCAGTGCCGGCGGGCGCGCTCAGCACCTCGTAGATGTCGGGGCGGGCGAGGTAGGCGAGCATCACCCCGGGCTCCTCTGCCGTCCCGATCAGCAAGTCGTCCACCGGGTCCTTCTGGATCTTGGACCCGCCGCACTTCGCGCACCGGTAGACGTCCGGCCGGCCTTCCTCATACCGGGGCCCCAGGAGCGTCCAGCAGCGGCCGCACGTCAGTGCGGCCGTGACGGCGTGCAACAGCTCCCCGCCGGGGGAGGTCCCACGGCCGGACGCGGTGAGCATGCCGTGCACGTTCCAGAACTGCGGCTCGGGCACGATGCCGTTCCAGATGCCCTGATAGACCGTGCCCTTGTAGTAGCGCAGGCCCGCGTACGCATGGCGCAGCGCCATGGCCCGCAGCTGCTCCCGCTGGAACGGCCGGCCGCTCGCGTTGAGGTGGCCGCGGCCGAGGAACTCCCGCTCGGCGGCCGCCAGGGTGTGCCCTGCCTCCAGGATCCTGAACAGCTCCTGGACGACGTAGGCGCGCGCCGGGTCCGCCTCCCACGTGAGGAGTCGCCCGTTCTTCTGGTCGTAGACGGGCCGCAGTCCATACGGCGCCTTCCCGTACGGGCGGCCCCGCTCGGCGTCCGCCGGCGCGGTGCGCACCAGGCGCCGGTGTGTCTTGTACGACTCGTACTCGGAGTCCACCGCGTCGTCGATGAGCGCCTTGCGGTCGCGGCCGTTGGCGGGGTCGTAGAGCCGCTCGTGGGTGGTGACCCAGATACGGACGGCCTGCTGCTCGCACAGCTCGATGAAGGCAACCCACTCGCCCACCTTGCGGCTGCCGCGGCTGGACTCCCAGAGCATCAGGACGTCCGCGCCGAACGCGCTCTGCCTGCCGGTCGGGCCGGTCTGGAGGTCGGCCACCAGGCGATCGAAGTCGTCGCGCCGGCGCCGCGCGTACCGGCTCGCGCTGCGGCCGTCGTCGATGTACGGCTCCCCGAGCGTCCACTCCTGGTCGTCGGCGGCGAGCCGGTTGTCCCGCCCCTGATCCTCGATGGACCGGCCGCCCTTACGGTCGGACAGCCGCCGGTACTCCCGGGCCCTCAGCCCTCGCACATCCCACATGCGTACGGTCTACCAGAGTCTGGGTCCTCTATGAAGCTGATTCTCCGTAGACGGCCTGCGAACCGGAGGTGACCAGCACCGACAGCAGGGCGAAGAGGGTCATGGTGGTGGGCAGGCCGAGGGCCTGCCCCCAGGTCTGCGCCTTCTGCGACTTCCCGTAGCGCGTGAAGTCGGGGATGTTCAGCGACAGCGTCGACCAGAAGCCGATCATGCCCATGAGGGACGGCCAGAAGAGCTTCCAGAAGTCGCCGCCCCAGCCCAGCTTCGACGGCTGGTCGAGCAGCGGGCCGAAACCGCCGGCCTTGTCGCTCATCCGGACCAGCATCACGAGCGCGCCGACGAGGACGAAGGGCGCGGCCCAGTTCTCGAAGCGGCGGATCGTCTCCATGCCCCGGTAGATGATCGCGACCTGGAGCGCCCAGAAGATCGCGAACGACAGCCACATCGTCCAGGGGTGGCCGCCGAACGCCCCGGCCTCGCTCCAGCCGTTGCCGATCAGTTTTCCGGCCAGGAAGTAGATCGCCTCGCCGCCGATCCAGGTCTGGATGCCGAACCAGCCGCACGCCACCAACGCCCGTACGACGGCGGGGAGGTTGGCGCCGCGGATGCCGAAGGAGGCGCGGGCGAAGACCGGGAAGGGGATGCCGTACTTCGGTCCCGCGTGCCCGGTGAGCAGCATCGGCACCAGCACGATCAGGTTGGCGAGGGCGATGGTGAGCACCGCCTGTTTCCAGTCCATGCCGACGGCGATCAGACCGGAGGCGAGGGTCCACGAGGCCGTGTTGTGGGCCATGCCGATCCACAGCGCGGAGAAGTTGTACGTGGTCCAGGTGCGCTTCTCGACGGGGACCGGCAACAGGTCCTCGTTGGCGTAGGGGCCGCTGGGCGGCGGCGAACCGGGGGCGATCTCCACCCGGCCGTCGGCGAGGGTGACTTGGGAGGTCGGCGGTATGGCCGTGGGAGCGGTGTCGGTCATGGGCAGGCCAATCGAACGAGGTGGGACGGGAGAGGCCGTGCGGGCGGTACCGAGGGGGGTGCGCGGGAAGGCGCCCTGGGCCCCCTCCCCTGGACGGCGGGAAGGGGGAGTTCTGAGGGGAGTCGGCGAGCCGGCGACCGGTCCGGCGTCCGTTCAGCCGTTGGCGGCGGGTCAGCCGTTGACGGCGGGGATCACGCGGGAGCCGTAGGCGTCGATGGTGGCCTCCTGCGCGTCGTGCATGTCGTAGACGGCGAACTGGTCGACGCCCAGCTCGCGCAGCGCGTTCAGCTTCTCGACGTGCTTGTCCACCGGGCCGACGATGCAGAAGCGGTCGACGATCTCGTCGGGCACGAACCGGGTGTCGGGGTTGTCGGCGCGGCCGTGGTGCGCGTAGTCGTAGCCCTCCCGTGCCCTGATGTACTCGGTGAGTTCGTCGGGTACGGCGGCGGAGTGCTCGCCGTACTTGGAGACCAGGTCGGCGACGTGGTTGCCGACCATCCCGCCGAACCAGCGGCACTGCTCGCGGGCGTGGGCGAGCGCCTGGGGCGAGTCGTCCTCGGTGACGTACGCCGGGGCGGCGACGCAGATCTTCACCTCGGCGGGGTCGCGGCCGGCGGCGACGGCGGCGTCCTTCACCGTCTTGACCATGTACTCGGTGAGGTACAGGTCGGCGAGCTGGAGGATGAAGCCGTCGGCCTCCTCGCCGGTCATCTTCAGCGCCTTGGGACCGTACGCGGCCATCCAGACGGGGAGTTCGGCGCCGGGCCTGATCCACGGGAACCTGATCACCGTGCCGCCGAGGTCGGCCTCGTCGCCGCGGCCGAGGGCGCGGATGACCTTCATGGCCCCGCTGATGCGGGCGAGGGTGTTGGGCTTGCGGCCCGCGACGCGCATCGCGGAGTCGCCGCGGCCGATGCCGCACACCGTGCGGTTGCCGAACATGTCGTTGAGGGTGGCGAAGGTGGAGGCGGTGACCTCCCAGGTGCGGGTGCCCGGGTTGGTGACCATCGGACCGACCGTCAACCTGCTGGTGTTGGCCAGGATCTGACTGTAGATCACGAACGGCTCCTGCCAGAGCACGGCCGAGTCGAAGGTCCACCCGTGGGTGAAGCCGTTGCGCTCGGCCCGCTGCATCAGGCTGATGACCTTCGAGGCGGGCGGGTCGGTCTGCAGGACGAGTCCGAAGTCCATGGCACCACTCCTAGGTGAGGTACTGACAGGTGGAGCGCGGGATGTAGGCGCCGTGACCGGCGCGACCGGTGTACTCCCGCTCGGTGATGACGGGCTCCCCCCGCGAGAGGACCGTCTCGACGCGGCCGGTGATCCGCTTGCCCTCGTACGCCGAGTAGTCGACGTTCATGTGGTGGGTCTCGGCGGAGACGGTCTGCTCCGCGTGCGGGTCGTAGATCACGACGTCCGCGTCGGCGCCCGGGGCGATGGTGCCCTTCTTCGGGTACATGCCGAACATGCGCGCCGGGGTGGCGCAGGCGATCTCGATCCAGCGGCGGCGCGAGATGTGTCCGTCGACGACGGCCTGGTGGAGCAGGTCCATGCGGTTCTCGACGCCCGGAAGACCGTTGGGGATCTTGGAGAAGTCGCCCCGGCCCAGCTCCTTCTGGCCCACGAAGCAGAAGGGGCAGTGGTCCGTCGACACCACCTGGAGGTCGTTGGTGCGCAGTCCCTGCCACAGCTTGGCCTGGTGTTCCCTGGGGCGCAGGGGCGTGCTGCACACGTACTTGGAGCCCTCGAAGCCGGGCTCGGCGAGGTTGTCGGTGGACAGGAACAGGTACTGCGGGCAGGTCTCGCCGAAGACGTTCAGCCCCTCGTCGCGCGCCCGGGCCAGTTCCGCGACCGCTTCCATCGCCGACACGTGCACCACGTAGAGGGGGGCGCCGGCGACCTGCGCGAGTTTGATGGCGCGGTGGGTCGCCTCGGCCTCCAGCAGCGCCTTGCGCACCTCGCCGTGGTGGCGGGGGTCGGTCTCGCCGCGGGCGAGGGCCTGCTCGACCAGGACGTCGATGGCGATGCCGTTCTCCGCGTGCATCATGATCAGGCCGCCGTTCTCGGCGGAGCGCTGCATGGCGCGCAGGATCTGGCCGTCGTCGCTGTAGAAGACGCCCGGATACGCCATGAACTGCTTGAAGGAGGTCACGCCCTCCTCCACCAGCAGGTCCATCTCCTTGAGCGTCTCCTGGTTCACGTCGGAGACGATCATGTGGAAGGCGTAGTCGATCGCGCAGTTGCCCTCGGCCTTGGCGTGCCAGGCGTCCAGGCCCGCGCGCAGAGTGTGTCCGACGCTCTGCACGGCGAAGTCGACGATCGTCGTGGTGCCGCCCCAGGCGGCCGCGCGGGTGCCGGTCTCGAAGGTGTCGGAGGCGAAGGTGCCGCCGAACGGCAGCTCCATGTGGGTGTGGGCGTCGACCCCGCCCGGGATGACGTACTTCCCGGTGGCGTCGATGACGTGTTCGGCGGACCAGGCCCGGGCGGCCGGGGTACCGGAGGCGGCGAGGGCGGCGATACGGCCGTCCTCGATCAGGACGTCGGCGTGGATCTCGTCGGACGCGGTGATGACGAGGCCACCCCGGATGACGGTTCGGCTGCTCATGCTCCCTCTCCTGCCGTGTTCAACACTTGCGTCGTGCCGGGGGGACCGCCGCCGGCCCGGCCCCGTGCGCCGGACCGGCGGCGGTCTCGGCCGGCTACGGAGCGGTCAGCGGCGGGTAGGCGTCGGGACGGCGGTCCCGGTAGAACTGCCAGCGGTCGCGGACCTCGCGCAGCTTGGCCATGTCCAGGTCGCGGACGACGAGTTCGCTCTCCTTGTCGCTCGCCACCTCGCCGACGAACTGCGCCTCCGGGTCCACGAAGTACGAGGTCCCGTAGAAGTCGTTGTCGCCCAGCTCCTCGACGCCGACCCGGTTGATCGCGCCGACGAAGTACTCGTTGGCCACGGCCGCCGCCGGCTGCTCCAGCTGCCACAGGTAGGCGGACAGGCCGCGCGAGGTGGCGGACGGGTTGAAGACGATCTCGGCGCCCGCCAGGCCCAGGGCGCGCCAGCCCTCGGGGAAGTGGCGGTCGTAGCAGATGTACACGCCGATCCTGCCCACGGCGGTGTCGAAGACCGGCCAGCCGACGTTGCCGGGACGGAAGTAGAACTTCTCCCAGAAGCCCTTCACCTGCGGGATGTGGTGCTTGCGGTACTTGCCGAGGTACGAGCCGTCGGCGTCGATCACCGCGGCGGTGTTGTAGAGGACGCCGGGCTGCTCCTCCTCGTACATCGGCAGCACCAGGACGATGCCGTGCTCGCGGGCGAGGGCCCGGAACCGCTCGACGATCGGCCCGTCGGGGATCCGCTCGGCGTACTCGTAGAACGCCGGGTCCTGGACCTGACAGAAGTACGGCCCGTAGAACAGCTCCTGGAAACACAGGACTCGGGCACCCTGGGCGGCCGCGTCGCGCACCGCCTGCTCGTGCACCCGGATCATCGACTCCTTGTCGCCGGTCCACGCGGTCTGGAAGACGGCGGCTCGGACCACTCTGCTCATCGGGACCTCCGGTCGCTCGGTGTGCGAGGAGCCTAGGAAGTCCGGAAGCAGGCTTTGAGGTGCACCGTGTCACGTCCGGGGGCATCCGGCGTGCCACGGTGTCACGACCTCGCCGACACATGTTTCACCACCGTTTTCCCAGGTCGTCGCATGTTTCACTGTTGTTGCGCGTCGTGCGCGAGGAGGGCGATGTGCACCGACGCGGCCTGCTCGAAGTCGTCGAGGTCCACGCCGAGCCGTGCCTGGACCGCCTCCAGCCGCCGGTACAGCGCGGGCCGTGACACGTGGTGGAGCTGGGCGGTGCGGGACTTGTTGCGGCCGGTGGCGAGGTAGGTGCGCAGGACGGCGAGCAGATCGTCGCCGGTCGCGCACAGCAGCCCGTCCAGTTCCCGTTCGGCGAAGGCCTGCACGTGCGGGTCGTCCCGCAACAGCCTTATCAGGCCACGCAGATGGACGTCCTTGAGGCGGACGACGGCCGGCAGGTCGAGGACGGCGGAGGAGTCGGCGACGGCGTCGGCGACGTGCCGGGCCTCGCGCAGCCCGGCGGGTACGTCGTCCCAGGCGGTGCGGGGGGCCGCGGCGGCCACGACGGTGCCGCTCTCCCCGCACTCGGTGCGCAGCCGGGCCGCGAAGTGCGCGGTGAGCGCCTCGGCGTCCTGGTCCCGGGCCAGGCTGAGCAGGACGGCGGTGGCGCCGTCGGCGAGTTCGGCGACCAGTCCGGCCATGCCCAGCAGGCGCAGCAGCCGCTCGAGTGAGGCGCGGTCGCCGTCGCGGACGACCAGGGGGACGAAGGTGCGCCGGTTGACCGGCAGTCCGGCGGCCCGCGCCCGGGGCAGCAGGTGGCGGGCCGCCACGACGCCGGAGACCAGGTCGGTGAGGAGGCCCTGCGCGGACTGCTCCTCCCAGGAGTGGGCGGAGGTGCCGCCGAGCATGCGGTGCAGGACGAGGGCCTCGGCGGCCCGGTCGGCGAGCAGCCGCCCGCCGACGGTGTCGCCGCGGTAGCCGCAGAGCATGATCTGTCCCCAGCGTTCGCCGCGTCCGCCCAGTTCGGCGCGGATCCAGCCGTCGCCCTCGGTGCCGCCGGCCTGCCGGGCGATGCGTTCCCAGTCGCGCAGCACGTCGTCGACCGCGGACCGCTCCCCCGCGGTGGCGAGGACCCGGTGGGCGAGGTTGGTGACGACGACGGGACAGCCGGTGTGGTGGGCGATCTCGTCGAGCAGGTGCTGCAGCGGCGCACCGGCGGTGATGAGTCCGGTGAGCGCGGTGCGTACGGCCTCGGAGAGGCTGACGGCGGCGAACTTGCGCCGCAGCAGGCGCGCCTGGACCTCCTCGGTGAGTTCCGCGAAGGGGAAGGGCCGGTGCAGGACGACCATGGGCAGTCCGCACCGTTCGGCGGCGCGCCGCATCATGTCCGGCGCGGCGGGGAAGGCCCGCCCGAGACCGAGGACGACGGCGGCGGCCTCCGCCCGGTGCAGCGAGCGGATGTACTCGGCCTGCGCGTTCTCGTCACCGGCGAGCAGCACGCCGGTGGTGAGGACCATCTCGCCGCCGCTGAGCATCACGCCGACGTCGGCGGCCTCGGCGACGTGCACCCAGCGCACGGGCCGGTCGAGCTGGGCCGCGCCGGCCACCACCTCGGGCTCCCCGGCCAGCACGCGTTCCAGCGCGAGGACCTGACGGACCGACAGGGCGGGTTCCAGGGGCTCGACGGGCCCCGGGTGCTCCCGGATGGTGGTGGTCATGGCGTGGTTCCCTTGGCTCAGGCGCCGCTGTGTGCGCTCGGGCGGTGCTGGTGCGTCAGGCACTGCCGGGTGCGCTCGGACACTGCGGTGCGACCGCTCGGGCGCTACCGCGTGCTTCTCAGCGCGCTGTCGAGGATCGCGGCGCCCTCCTCGGCCTCCGCGACGGTCAGGGACAGGGGCGGGGCGATGCGCAGGGCGCTGGTGCTGTGGCCGCCGCCCTTGCCGATCAGCAGGCCCTCGGCGCGGGCGGCCTCCAGGACGGCGGCGGCCCGGTCGGGGTCGGCCCGGTCGGTGCCGGGCTCGGTCAGCTCGATCCCGATCATCAGCCCGCGCCCGCGCACCTCGCGTACGCCCGGGTCCTGGGCGGCGGCGGCCCGCAGCCGTTCGATGAGCAGTCCGCCGACCCGCCGGGCGTTGCCCTGAAGGTCGTGCTCCAGCAGGTGGGTGAGGTTGGCGAGGCCGGCGGCCATGGTGACCTGGGTGCCGCCGAAGGTGGAGATGCTGTTGGCGTCGAGGCAGTTCATGATCTCGGAGCGGGCGATCACCCCGCCGACGGACATGCCGTTGCCGATGCCCTTGGCGAAGGTCACGATGTCGGGCGGGCCGTTGCGGTCGTGTGCCTGCCAGCCCCAGAAGTGGTCGCCGGTGCGGCCCCAGCCGGTCTGCACCTCGTCGGCGATCCACAGGATCCCGTGTGTGTCCAGCACTTCCCGGAACGCCGCGTACAGTCCGTCGGGCGGGGAGGTGAAGCCGCCGACGCCCTGGACCGGCTCGGCGATCAGGGCGGCGGGCGGCCGGGTGTGACCGAGCAGGTCCTTCAGGTCCTCGACGCAGGCCGCGATGAAGGCGGTGTCGTCGAGCGCGGCGTACGGGCCGCGGGTGCGCACGCCTCCGTGGACGTACAGCGTCTGGAGCGGGGACAGCGAGGTGGGCGACCAGCCGCGGTTGCCGGTGATGCCGACGGTGCTGAAGGAGCGTCCGTGGTAGCTGTTGCGCATCGCCAGGACCGTGTTGCTGCGCCGGTGGGTGGTGGCGAGCAGCAGGGCGGTGTCGTTGGCCTCGGTGCCGGAGGTGGTGAAGAAGACGCGGGCGTCCCGGATGCCGCTCAGCCGGGCGATGCGCTCGGCGAGTTCGACCATCGGGCGGTTGAGGTAGAGCGTGGAGGAGTGGATGATCCGTCCGGCCTGCTCGCTCACCGCCTTGGTGACCTCGGGCAGCGCGTGGGCGGTCATGGTCGTGAGGATGCCGCCGAAGAAGTCGAGGTACCTGTTCCCCTCGGCGTCCCACACGTGGCGGCCCTCGCCGTGGGTGATCTCCAGCGGCCGGTCGTAGTAGAGGGCGAGCCAGTCCGGCAGGACCCGGCGGTGGCGGGCGTGGAGGTCGTTCACGGCTGCACCAGCCCTTCGTAGGCGTCGGGACGGCGGTCGCGGTAGAAGGCCCACGTCTGCCGCACCTCCTCGACCAGGTCGAAGTCGAGGTCGCGGACGAGGAGTTCCTCGTCCTTGTCGCCGGCGGTCGCGCCGACGAACTGTCCGCGCGGGTCGACGAAGTAGGACGTGCCGTAGAAGTCGTTGTCGCCGTACTCCTCGACGCCGACCCGGTTGATGGCGGCGACGAAGTACTCGTTGGCCACGGCGGCCGCGGGCTGTTCGAGCTGCCAGAGGTGGGCGGAGAGCCCCCGGTGGGTCGCGGAGGGGTTGTAGACCAGCTGTGCGCCGCCCAGGCCGAGCTGGCGCCAGCCCTCCGGGAAGTGGCGGTCGTAGCAGATGTAGACGCCGACCTTGCCGACGGCGGTGTCGAAGACCGGCCAGCCGAGGTTGCCGGGGCGGAAGTAGTACTTCTCCCAGAAGCCCTTCACCTGCGGGATGTGGTGCTTGCGGTACTTGCCGAGGTAGGTGCCGTCGGCGTCGATCACGGCCGCGGTGTTGTAGTAGAAGCCGGACTGCTCGATCTCGAAGACCGGGACGACGATCACCATGCCCGTCTCGCGGGCCAGCTCCTGCATACGGCGCACGGTGGGCCCGTCGGGGACCGGCTCGGCCCAGCGGTAGTGCTCCGGCTCCTGCACCTGGCAGAAGTAGGGGGCGTTGAAGACTTCCTGGAAACCGATGATCCGCGCGCCCTGCCGGGCCGCCTCGCGGGCGTGCTCCTCGTGTTTCGCCACCATGGACTCGGTGTCGCCGGTCCAGGTGGCCTGGACCAGGGCGGCACGTACGACGTTGGCCATGAGCTGCTCCTTCGACGGAAGACGTCAGAGCCCTCTACGCCCGTAGACGCGGGCCGTAGAGGGACGAACGTAAGCCTCCGGGACGGGCTTGCCAAGACCATCGTCGTTAACCCGCGGAGTCGATCGCGTTTCACACTCAGGTGGGTGAGTCGTGGGCGTACGGCGTACCGGCGGGGCCGGGGCTCAGGTCGTGAAGCCGGCGACCCGCAGGGCGTGCACCAGGTCCCATTGCCGCTCGTCCGACACGCCGCGGGCTGCCTCCAGCAGCAGCGGAACCAGGAGCTGCGGGTCGGGGGCGACGCTGCGGGCCGCCTCCTCGGGGGTGCGGACGCGGACGTAGGCGTCCAGCAGCGCCTCCACCTCGCGGCGGCGGCCCTCGGCCGCCAGGGCGCCGACGGCCTCTCCGATCTCGCCGGCCGGACGGGCGACGCCCTGCCGCAGGATCCGCTCGCCGTCGGCCGTGCGGCCCGCTTCGACCAGGGCGTCCGCCGCGGCGACGAGCCGGTCGGCGGGCAGCGAGGCGGCCTCCCACAGCAGGGTCGTCCAGTCGGCGGTGAGCCCGGACCGCTGAAGGCCCTCGGCGAGCAGCGGGATCCGGGCGGCGGGCCAGTACGCCAGTTCGACGAGCAGCACGTGCGCCTCGCCGCTGCGGCCCTCGGCGCGGAACCGGGTCAGCCGTTCCACCGCCTCGGCGGTCTCCCTGCGGGCCGTCGCGTCCACCGGCCCGGCCGACGGCTCGGGCCGGTGCTGCGGCTCCTCGGCGGCGGCCCCGGCGAACCGGGCACCGCGCGGGGTGCGGCGGGTGCGCGGCGCGGGCGCCGGCGACGGTGTCCCGGCGGCGGGCGGTACGGCGACGGGGTCGGCCGCCCCCTCGGCCATCCCGGCGAACCGCGCACCGCCCCGGCGGCGCTTGCGCTGCCGGGGGACGGCGGCGGGGACGGCGTCGTCCGGGGCGGGCTCGCGGGCGACGGGTTCGGCGCGTGCCCGGTCGTGGGCGGACGGTGCCTCGTGGGAGTCGGCGCCGGCGTCCTCCGGGCCGCGGTCGGCGAAAGCGTCCGGGGCCGGCCCGGGGTCCGGAGATGCCGGGGAGTGCGGGGGGCGGCGGCCCTCTGCCCGGCCGGCGCCGCCCCCACCGCGTCGGTCGACGTCGGCCATGCGGCGGCGGAGTTCGGCGCAGCGGGCGGTGGCCCGTTCGTGGTCGTCGTGGGCCCAGGCCAGGTCGAGGCGGACGGCCTCGGCCTCCTCGCGGGTGGTCGCGGCGTCGAGGAGGCGGCCCAGCTCGGCCTGCCGGTCGGCGGCGTGGCGCTGTTCGCGGAGCATGACGTCGAGCCGGTCCCGGAGGGCGTCGCGGGCGCCGGGGCGGGTGTCGTGGGCGGCGAGGGCCGCGATGTGCAGGGGCCGGGC
Source organism: Streptomyces sp. NPDC051051 (assembly GCF_040682975.1). Taxonomy (NCBI): domain Bacteria; kingdom Bacillati; phylum Actinomycetota; class Actinomycetes; order Kitasatosporales; family Streptomycetaceae; genus Streptomyces; species Streptomyces sp. NPDC051051. Next base: position 12,655 of record NZ_JBFBCB010000010.1, on the reverse strand, counting down.
CCGTTCCGCCTCCCGGGCGGCGGCGGGGGTGCCGTAGTGCGCGGCGAGGTCCTGGAGGAGGGCCTCCACGACGTCCCAGGGCGGCACCTCACGGCCGTCGAGGCAGGCACGCATACCGTCCGGGTCGCGCTGCCAGAAGACCGCGCACCAGCCGGCGCCCTGGTCCAGGCGCGCCAGCAGTCCGTCCAGGTAGTTCGCGAACTCCCTCAGTTGCCCTGGGAGTTGATCCAAAGCCATCGCCCTGCTCCCGCCCGACCGGAACACTCCGGTCCGTAGGGAACACCATGCGTGTTACGGCGCGGCTACGGGGAGTTTTCGGAGAAGACGCGGCGATCTCCCGCCGCGCCGCCGACCGGTGGCTCCGACCGCCGACGGCTGACAGTCGGCGGTCGGCCGCCGGAGGGGACTCCCGTACGGCGGGGAACCGCTCAGGCGACCCGACCGACCGCGCCCGCCACGCCCTCCGCGTCGGCCACGCCCCCCTGCGGGACCGCCACCAGCGCGCACCGCGCCGCCAGTTCGTCCATGGACAGGCCGAGCGCACGGGCGAGGGCGGCGACGGTGAAGAAGGCCGGAGTCGGCGCCCGGCCGGTCTCGATCTTGCGGAGCGTCTCGGCGGAGATGCCGGCGCCCGCGGCGATCACGGCCATGCTGCGACCGCCTCGGGCCTCGCGGAGCAGCGCGCCGAGCCGCTCGCCGCGTTCGCGCTCTTCGGGGGTCAGCGGGGTGCGTACCATGGAGCCATTCTAATACCGGTATGAGAATTGGCGCGATGGCGTTGAAGACGGACACCGGTGGCGATCGCGGAAACGGGGCCGTGCGCGCCGAGCGGAGGACGACTCAGGACATGCCACCCCAAAAGGAACGTGTCATCGTGGTGTAGCCCGGCACGGACAGGAACCTCGTCGGCACCGGCAACGCAGTCGATGGAAACGGAACGCCATGACCAGCGGCTACATCGGCCCGGAGGGTGATCCCTTCGGTGAATTCCTGGCCCGCTTCTTCGGCGGGCCCCGCCCCGGCCCCCGCCAGATCAACATCGGCCAGCTCCTCAGCCAGCCGGCCAGGGAACTGGTCCGCGGCGCGGCCCAGTACGCCGCCGAGCACGGCAGCCGCGATCTGGACACCGAGCACCTGTTGCGCGCCGCCCTCGCGGCGGAGCCGACGCGCAGTCTGCTCAGCCGCGCCGGGGCGGACCCCGACTCCCTCGCGACGGAGATCGACGAGCGCTCGGGCCCCGTGCAGCACCCGCCGGGCGAAGTGCCGCCGCCCACCTCGCTGTCGCTGACGCCGGCCGCCAAGCGGGCCCTGCTGGACGCCCACGAGCTGGCGCGCTCGCGCGGCACCGGCTACATCGGCCCCGAGCACGTGCTGAGCGCGCTCGCCGCGAACCCGGACTCCGCGGCCGGGCACATCCTCAACGCGGCCCGCTTCGCGCCGTCCGCCGGCCCGTCCGAGCCCCCGGACGCCATGCCCGCGCAGTCCCGCCAGGACCGGCAGCGGCCCACCTCCACGCCCACCCTGGACAAGTACGGCCGGGATCTCACCGACCTGGCGCGCCAGGGCCGTATCGACCCGGTGATCGGCCGGGACGACGAGATCGAGCAGACGATCGAGGTGCTGTCCCGGCGCGGCAAGAACAACCCCGTGCTGATCGGTGACGCGGGGGTGGGCAAGACCGCGATCGTGGAGGGGCTCGCCCAGCGCATCGCGGACGGTGACGTGCCGGACGTGCTGGCCGACCGCCGGGTCGTCGCCCTGGACCTGACCGCCGTGGTGGCCGGCACCCGGTACCGAGGCGACTTCGAGGAGCGCCTCAACGCCATCGTGAACGAGATCCGCGAGCACTCCGACCGGCTCATCGTGTTCATCGACGAGTTGCACACGGTCGTGGGCGCGGGCGGCGGCGGCGAGTCGGGCTCGATGGACGCGGGCAACATCCTCAAGCCGGCACTGGCCCGCGGCGAGCTGCACGTCGTGGGCGCGACGACGCTGGAGGAGTACCGGCGGATCGAGAAGGACGCGGCGCTGGCCCGCCGGTTCCAGCCGATCCTGGTGCCGGAGCCGTCGGCCGCGGACGCGATCGAGATCCTGCGCGGTCTGCGCGACCGGTACGAGGCCCACCACCAGGTCCGCTACACCGACGAGGCGCTGGTGGCGGCCGTGGAGCTGTCCGACCGCTACCTCACCGACCGGCGGCTGCCCGACAAGGCCATCGACCTCATCGACCAGGCGGGCGCACGGGTGCGCCTCGGGGCCCGCAGGAAGGGCACGGACGTGCGCGCCATGGAGCGCGAGGTCGAACAGCTCACCCGTGACAAGGATCAGGCGGCGGCCGACGAGCAGTACGAGCAGGCCACCCGACTGCGCGACCGCATCGTCGAGTTGAAGCAGCGGATGGCGGACGCGGCCGGGGGCGGCGAGGTCGACGAGGGCCAGCACCTGGAGGTCACCACCGAGGCCGTCGCCGAGGTCGTCTCCCGGCAGACCGGCATCCCCGTCGCCAGTCTCACCCAGGAGGAGAAGGACCGGCTGCTCGGTCTGGAGCAGCATCTGCACGAGCGGGTCGTCGGCCAGGACGAGGCCGTGCGGGTCGTCTCGGACGCGGTGCTGCGCTCGCGTGCCGGGCTGTCGAGCCCGGACCGGCCGATCGGCAGCTTCCTGTTCCTCGGCCCGACCGGCGTCGGCAAGACCGAACTGGCCCGCGCGCTCGCCGAGGCGCTGTTCGGCAGCGAGGAGCGGATGATCCGCCTGGACATGAGCGAGTACCAGGAGCGGCACACCGTGAGCCGCCTGGTGGGCGCCCCGCCCGGTTACGTCGGCCACGAGGAGGCGGGCCAGCTGACCGAGGCGGTGCGCCGGCACCCGTACTCGCTGCTGCTGCTCGACGAGGTGGAGAAGGCCCACCCGGACGTCTTCAACATCCTGCTCCAGGTCCTCGACGACGGGCGGCTGACCGACGCACAGGGCCGCACGGTCGACTTCACCAACACGGTGATCGTGATGACCAGCAACCTGGGTTCGGAGGCGATCACGCGGCGCGGTGCCGGCATCGGTTTCGGGGCCGGCGGTGCGGACGCGGACGAGGAGGCGCGCCGGGAGCAGGTCATGCGCCCGCTGCGCGAGCACTTCCGGCCGGAGTTCCTCAACCGCATCGACGAGATCGTCGTCTTCCGGCAGCTCAGCACCGACCAACTGCGGCGGATCACCGACCTGTTGCTGGAGGGGACCCGCCGGCTGGTGCACTCGCAGGGCATCACCGTGCGGTTCTCCCCCGGCGCCGTCGACTGGCTCGCCGAGCGCGGGTACCAGCCCGAGTACGGCGCCCGCCCGCTGCGCCGCACCATCCAGCGCGAGGTCGACAACCGGTTGTCGCGGCTGCTGCTCGACGGGCGGGTCCAGGAGGGCGCCGCCGTGACGGTCGACGTCGAGGACGGGCGGCTCGCGTTCCGCACGAGCCGCGACGAGCCGCCCGCTCCCGAACGGTGAGGCCGTCGGCCTGAGACGGTCGGGAGCGGGCGGCGTGGTGCCGCCGGCGTCCTACGGCGCCGGCAGCACCACCTGCGCCGAACCGCCGCCCCGCCGCACGGTCTCGGCCGCCGCCAGCCACTTGCCGTTCGGCAGCCGCTGCACGCCGGTCGTGGCGCCGATCTCCGGGTTGAGCTTGAACGAGTGCCCGATGGCCGCCAGTTGTCCGGCGAGTTCGCTGTCGTAGAGGCCGGGTTCGAGTTCCGTCTGGGCGGCGTTGCGCTGGCTGGCGCGGGGTGCCGCGATGGCGTCCACGAGCGGGAGCCCGCGGTCGAGGAACCCGGTGAGGGTCTGGAGCACGGTGGTGATGATGGTGGCGCCGCCGGGCGAACCGAGGGCCACCACCGGCCGGTGGTGCCGGTCGAGGACGATGGTCGGCGAGATCGACGAGCGCGGCCGCTTGCCCGGACCGGGCAGGTTCGGGTCGTGCACGGCCGGATTCGCCGGGGCGAAGGAGAAGTCCGTCAGCTCGTTGTTGAGGATGAATCCGCGGCCGGGGACGGTGATGCCGCTGCCGCCGGTCTGCTCGATGGTGAGCGTGTAGGAAACGACGTTCCCCCACTTGTCGGCGACCGTCAGGTGGGTGGTGTTCTCGCCCTCGTACGTCGTCGGCGCCGCCGTGCCGCCGCCGGCACAGGCCGCCGGGTGGCGCGGGTCGCCCGGTGCGAGGGGGCTGGTCAGCACCGCGTCGTCCCTGATCAGGCACTCCCGCGAGTCGGCGTACCGCTGCGACAGCAGCTCCTTCGCCGGTACGTCCTCGAAGGCGGGGTCGCCGACCCAGCGCCCGCGGTCGGCGAAGGCGATGCGGCTGGCCTCGATGAACCGGTGCAGGTACTGGGCCCGGCTCGCCTTGGACAGGTCGGTCCGCTCCAGGATGTTGAGGGCCTCGCCGACGGTCGTGCCGCCGGAGGAGGAGGGGGCGATGGAGTACACGCCGAGGCCGCGGTAGGTGGTCTCGGTGGGCTCCTGGAGCTTGGCGCGGTAGGCGGCGAGGTCCTTCGCGGACAGTTCGCCGGGCCGGGCGTTCCAGCCCGAATCCGGGTCCACGGGAGGCTTGTTGACGGTGTCGACGATGTCCTCGGCGATGTCGCCCCGGTAGAGGGCGCCGACCCCCTTGCGCCCCAGCTCGGCGTAGGTGCGGGCGAGATCGGGATTCTTGAAGGTGGAGCCGACGACCGGGAGTTGTCCGCCGGGCAGGAACAGCTCGGCGGTGTCGGGGAAGTAGCGGAAGCGGGTCTCGTTGGCGGCGGTCTGGCTGCGGAAGGTGGCGTCGACGGTGAAGCCGTCCCGGGCGAGGCGCTCGGCGGGCTTGAGCACCGTGCCGAGCTTCCTGCTGCCCCACCGGTCGAGGGCCGTCGCCCAGGTGGCGGGCGTGCCCGGGGTGCCGACGGCGAGGCCGCTGCTGACGGCGTCGGCGAAGGCGAGGGGCTTGCCGTTCTCGACGAAGAGGCCCGCGTCGGCGGTCAGCGGTGCGGTCTCCCGGCCGTCGATCGTGCGCACGGTGCGGGACTTGGCGTCGTAGTAGACGAAGTAGCCGCCTCCGCCGATGCCGGAGGAGTAGGGCTCGGTGACGCCGAGGGCGGCGGCGGTGGCGACGGCCGCGTCGACCGCGTTGCCGCCCTTGCGCAGGACCTCGATGCCGGCCGCGGAGGCATCCGCGTCGACACTGGCCACGGCGCCGCCGTAGCCCACGGCGACGGGCACCTTCTCGGCCGGTGCCTTCCCGACGGCCGGCTTTCCGACGGCGGCGGGTGGCGCCGCCGCCCCCACCGAGACCACGGCGGCCGAAACCGCCAGGACCGACAGTTTCCGCGCGGCCGACAGTTTCCGCGCGACAGAGCGACGCATCCGTACCTCCAGTCCGGGAACGTCCGCGCAGCGTAACCACAACACCGGTGCCCCGACAGCCCTCTTCCGGGCCGTGTCGTGCGACTGTCACACATCGAACACGGGTACGTTCCGGCCATGGGACCCCACCACTATGCGCGCCCATGAATGACGACGTGCGCAACATCGTTCTGGGCGTGGTCGCGGCCGGCATCAGTGCCGTGCTCGGCTGGGTGGCCCGCACCTACCTCTGGCGGCGGAAACTACGCCGCAAGCAGGCCTTCTTCGGGCTGCCGGACAACTCGGAGTGCCTGCTCGTCGTCAACCGCGATCCGGCGACCTCGGAGCCGGCGGTCCACCGCATCGACGTCTTCGCGCTCCTGGAGCTGTCCGCGCTGATCAAGGACTGCGGCGCCAACGTCCAGGTGGTCACGCAGGACACGGCCCAGCAGGGCTTCGGGGAGCGCACCGAGTTCTGCGTCGGCGGCCCCGCCTCCAACCGGCGCATGATGGCGCACATGTCGGCGATGCTGCCCGGGGTGCGGGTCAACGTCGATGCCGAACCGGGCCCGGACCGGAGCGCGTTCCAGATCGGTACCGAACGCCACCGGCTGGAGGCAGGCGTCACCGAGTACGTGCTGCTGGCCCGGCTCACCGCCGCCCAACGCCGGGACGCGCGGCCGGTGTTCCTCTTCTGCGGCCAGCGCGCGATCACCAACCAGGCCGCCACCCGCTACCTGGCCCGCAACCACGAGCGCCTGTACCGCAAGCACGGGAACAACTCCTTCGTGCTGCTGCTGAAGGTCGTCAACTCCCAGGCGTACGGCCCCGACGTGGTGGAGCTGGTCGCCGACGTGACGCGGGCGGCCCAGACGCCGCTGCCCGCGCAGTCCGTCTCCCCCCGCACCTCGCACCGCGCGTCCTGAACCCCGCCGCCGGCAAGCCGTGCGGCGCGGGCCGGGAGCCGTCGTCCACGGCGTACGACGTCCCGACGGGGCACCGGCCGGCCGGGGGTGTCGACACGGTCGACCCGCTCCCCGACGAGCACAACCCGTCCGGCGCGCGGCTGACCTTCTCCTCGCCGGCGAACGACCCGTGGTACGGGGCGATTCCGCCGTGCGAACAGTGATCTCCGGCCGGCGCCGGGCGGGTATGGCTCCTTGAGTGCTGCCCCTGCGGCCCGGACGAACGACCCATCCTAGACGAGGGCCGCCGGGGGGTCATGGCGGGCGTGCACAGTTCTAATGCTTGAGGATCTTGGAGAGGAAGTCCTTGGCCCGGTCGCTGCGCGGATCGGTGAAGAACTCCTCCGGGCTGCGGTCCTCGACGATGCGTCCGTCGGCCATGAAGACCACGCGGTTCGCGGCCGAGCGGGCGAAGCCCATCTCGTGGGTGACGACGACCATCGTCATGCCGTCCCGGGCGAGCTGCTGCATGACCTCCAGCACCTCGTTGATCATCTCCGGGTCCAGGGCGGAGGTCGGCTCGTCGAACAGCAGCGCCTTGGGCTCCATGGCGAGGGCCCGGGCGATCGCCACGCGCTGCTGCTGGCCGCCGGAGAGCTGTGCGGGGTACTTGTCGGCCTGATCGGCCACACCGACCCGGTCGAGCAGGGCACGGGCTTTCTCCTCGGCCTTCGCCTTGTCGGCCTTGCGGACCTTGATCTGGCCCAATGTCACGTTCTGCAGCACGGTCTTGTGCGCGAACAGGTTGAACGACTGGAAGACCATGCCGACGTCGGCGCGCAGCCGCGCCAGTTCCCTCCCCTCCGTCGGCAGCGGTCTGCCGTCCAGCAGGATCGTGCCGGACTGGATGGGCTCCAGCCGGTTGATCGCCCGGCAGAGCGTCGACTTGCCCGACCCCGACGGGCCGATGACCACGACCACCTCCCCCTTGCCGACCGTGAGGTCGATGTCCTGGAGGACATGCAGCTCCCCGAAGTACTTGTTGACGTCACGCAGCTCGATCAACGGATCGACGGCCATGCGCAGCCCTACTCACTCTCGGCTGTCCCGTGCTGCCGCAAACTATCCAGACAAAACGGACCTACGGACACGACACGCACCTTTCGGGCATTAGCCGTATTTACGCCCTGCCGCAGACCGCCGCCCCGCACCCCCGCCGCACGCCTCCGCCTCGCGCCTCAGACCTCCGCCACCTCGCCGTAGTGCTGGGACAGCTCCGGGACACCGTTCACGGCCCACTCCTGCCCGGCGGTCACCACGTCGAACTCCCGGCCCGACGCGAGCCGTACGACGGGCTGGCCGCCGGGCCAGACCTCCCAGGCGGCGCCGGGGACGGTGCGCACGATGACCGTGCCGAGGTAGAGGCCCGCGTCGTTGCCCAGCCAGGGCAGGTTCTCCTCGTCGTCGCGCCAGCGCGGCAGCAGCTGGTCGAGCGCCTCCAGCGAGGCCGGTGTGTCGTCGAGCCGGATCCCCTCCCGCTCCGCCAGGGTGCGCAGCAGCTCGCACTCGGAGAGGAGTTCGGCGACCCCTTCGGGGTCCGCGGCGGTCAGCGTCGCCTCGGCGTGCTTCTTGCGCCTGCTGCCCAGGAAAGGGATGTTCATACGCCCAGCGTGACATTCACACCGGCGCGCGCACCACAGGCGCGCGGACAGCCGCGAGCGGCCGGATTCCCCTCCCCCGCCCGCGCGGTGGATCGACCGGCACGCGGCGCTTTCACGACCGTCGCGGCGTCCGGACGATCGACCGGACGGACGGGAGCAGACGGCACGGGCGGAGGCGGGACGGGCGGAGGGAGTCGCCGCCTCCGGACGGGGTCGGTACGTGCGGCGGCCGTCGCGTGGGGCTCCCGGGCCGGCCCCGGTCGTCGGCCCGGCCCCCCTCGCCGGCCGGCACCCCGCGCGCGGGTCTACACGTCGAGGTCGACGACGACCGGCGCGTGGTCCGAGGCGCCCTTGCCCTTGCGCTCCTCGCGGTCGACGTAGGAGTCCTTCACGGCCTTGGCGAAGGACGCGTTGCCGTAGACCAGGTCGATGCGCATGCCGCGGTTCTTGGGGAAGCCGAGCTGGCGGTAGTCCCAGTAGGTGAACGGGTGGTCGTACTTCAGGGGGCGCGGGACGACGTCGGAGAGGCCCGTCTCGCGCAGGGCGGCGAGGGCGGCGCGCTCGGCGGGGGTGACGTGGGTGGAGCCCTCGAAGACGGCCACGTCGAACACGTCGTCGTCGGTCGGGGCCACGTTGTAGTCGCCCAGCACGGCGAAGGGGCGGCTGCCTCCCGCGTCACCGGCGACGGCGGCCCGGAGGGCCTCGAACCACCGCAGCTTGTAGGCGTAGTGCGGGTGGTCCACCTCCCGGCCGTTGGGGACGTAGACCGACCAGAGGCGGACCGGACCGCAGGTCGCGGAGATCGCGCGGGGCTCGGCGGCGCCCTCGTACCCCGGATCGCCGGGCAGGCCCTTGACCACGTCCTCGAGGCCGACCCGGGAGACCAACGCCACGCCGTTCCACCGTCCGGTGGCGTTGACCGCCGCCTCGTAGCCCAGCTCGCGCAGCTGGTCGAACGGGAACTGCGCCTCGGCGACCTTGGCCTCCTGGAGGCAGAGCACGTCGGTGCCGCTGCTCTCCAGCCAGGCCAGGAGCCTCGGCAGGCGGGCGGTGATCGAGTTCACGTTCCAGGTCGCGATGCGCATGACCGACAACTTACCCGCAGGGTCCGACAACGCCCTCGCTCAGATCTGCGCCGAAGCCCCTGACGCCAGCCGCTGGTGGTCCGCGCCGCCGAGATTGCCCAGGTGGGTGTCGTAGATCGGGCGGGCGAGGTCGGTGAGGAGGGCGTCGTGGATGTCGTAGACCCGCCGCGGCCGCACCTCCCTGACGTACTCGATCACCTCGGCGATCTTGTTCCAGGGGGCCATGACCGGGGCGAGGAGGGTCTCCACCGGGTGGTCGGGGACGGTGAGGGCGTCGCCGGGGTGGAAGACGCGGCCGGCGTCGATCAGGAAGCCGACGTTGGTGACGCGCGGCAGGTCCGGGTGGATCACCGCGTGCAGTTCGCCGTGGACCTGGACGTCGAAGCCCGCCGCGGTGAAGGCGTCCCCGTGGCCGACGGTGTGGACGCGTCCCGGGAAGGCGCTCGCGATCTTCTCCGCGACCGACCGGAGGGTCCAGATCTCGGCGGCCGGGTCGGCCTCCAGGGCCGCCCGCAGCCGCTCCTCGCTGAAGTGGTCGGGGTGCTCGTGCGTGACGAGGATCGCGTCCGCGCCGAGCGCGGCGTCCGCCTCGGTGAACCCGCCCGGGTCGAGGACGAGGGTGCGGCCGTCCTTCTCCAGGCGGACGCAGGCGTGCGACTTCTTCGTGAGCTTCACGGAAAGGGGCGTCATGGGGGTCTCGGGAGTCCTGGGCCGGTCGGGGGTGGTGGGCCGGTCGGGGGTGGTGGGGGTCATGGACCCATCCTGCCTCCGCCGGGCGGGCGGCTCACTCGGTGGGCGTCGTCTCCTCCCGGATGACCTCCTGCGCCACGCGGAACGCCCGGTTCGCGGCGGGTACGCCGCAGTAGACCGCCGTCTGGAGCAGCACCTCCTTGATCTCGTCCGGGGTGAGGCCGTTGCGCAGGGCGGCACGGGTGTGGGCGGCCAGCTCGTCGAGGTGCCCGCCGGCCACCAGCGCGGTCAGGGCGACGCAGGAGCGCGAGCGCCGGTCGAGGCCGGGGCGGTCCCAGATCTCGCCCCAGGAGTAACGGGTGATCAGCTCCTGGAAGTCACCCGAGAAGTCGTCGGCCTGCGCCAGCGCCCGGTCCACGTGGGCGTCGCCGAGGACCTCGCGCCGCACCTTCAGCCCGGCGTCGTACGGGTCGGGGCGGCCCATGACCTGCGGGGGCACGACCACGGGGGCGGGCGCGATCTCGGCGATCGGCGCGGCCTGCGGCGGCGCGGGCTGCACCGGCCTGAGGGAGACGCCGGGGACGGCGGTCTGGCCCGTGCTGTGCTCGTACGCCGGCTGCCAGGCGGTGGAGAAGTGCCGGACCAGCAGATCGGTGACGGCGGCGGGCTGCTCGACCGGCACCAGGTGGGAGGCGCCGGGCACGACGGCGAGCCGGGCGTCCGGGATGCCCGCGACGAGGGTGCGGGCCTCGGCGGGGCCGGTGACCTGGTCGTCCGAGCCGACGAGGACCAGCGTCGGCACGCCGACCATGCCGAGTTCGGCCCGCACGTCGAAGGAGGCGAGCGCCTCGCAGGCCGCGATGTAGCAGCCGGGGTCGGTGGTGCGCACCATCTGTACGGCCCACTCGGTGATCGCGGGCTGGGCTGCGGCGAAGCCGCTGGTGAACCAGCGGTCGGGCGAGGTGCGGGCGATGGGGTCGAGACCGTTGGTCCGTACGATCACCCCTCGCTGCCGGAACTCGTCCGCCGTGCCGAACCGCGGCGAGGCCGCGATCAGCGCGAGCGAGGCGAGCCGCTCGGGGCGACGCAGCGCCAGCTCCACACCGACCGCGCCCCCGAGCGCACAACCCGCGTAGCCGAAGCGCTGCACGCCGAGCGCGTCGAGCGTGGCGAGCAGCCGCTCGGCGAGGTCGCCGACGGAAGCCGCCGGATAGGCCGGCGCCCCGCCGTGACCGGGCAGGTCGAACCGGAAGATCCGCCACTGCTGGGCCAGTTCGGGAACCTGGCGGTCCCACATGTGCCATGTGGTGCCCAGTGAGGGACCCAGGATCAGCACGGGCGCGTCTTCCGGCCCGTCAAAGCGGTATTGCAGGGTGTTCGGTGGTGTCTCGCTCACCCGTCAGACCCTCTCATCTCTCACACGCCCCTATAACAGGGGGTTGGTAGACACCGTCCTGACCAGGTGGAAGACCTCGCGGGCGGCATATCGCTTCAGGCAACGGATGATCTCACGGCGGGTCTTGCCCTCCTGGGTGCGGCGTTCGTCGTACGCCTGGGTGCGGGGGTCGAAGCGCAGCCGGGTGAACACGATGCGGTGCGGGGCCGCGTCGGCCTGCCGGTCGCCGCCATGGTTGAGCCGACGCCAGGTCCGGCGGCCCGAGGAGTGCCCGACGGGACTGACGCCGCACAGGGCGGCGAAGGACGCCTCGGTGTTCAGCCGCTCGGGGGTGTCTCCCATGGTGATCAGCAAGGTGGCGGCGCTGTCCGGGCCGATGCCCACCGGCACGAGCAGCCGCGGGGCGTGGCACCGGGAGACCACGGCAGCGACATGAACCTCGCCGTGCGTGTCCACGCCCGGCACGACCTCGCTCGGAACGGGAGGACCCGTGCTGGAGGAGGTGCTGCGCTGTCTGGTCGTCATGGTGGTTCGCCTGCCGCGTGGTGACGTGCTGGGTGGACAGCACCGGCCCGATCGGGCGGTCCGGACCGTGAGGGCGCCTGATGGACGGCAAGGCCCCCACGGCGACAAGCCCCTGTGGCTCGGTACCGGCAGGCGCCATCCCGCAACGACAGTCGACAAGCCCGTGACGGGACACTTCGGTCATAGATCTCATGAGCCAGACCCCCGTCCTGGACGGCACTGCGCCACCGTCCCATCGATCTCGGCACAACGGCATGACTCGATCACTGCCGGACGACTTCGTCCGAACCGGCGCTCAACCCGGCCTGGGCGGGCCGACAATGAGTTGACTCTTCGTCCACTCGTGACCGGCATTGACGGACAGCCGGGTGGCCACGGCGGGCGGGTATGCGGGCGCGGTCCCGGTCCGCACTGCACCGACGCGGTGGTAGAAGTCCTCGGCGGGAGGATGCGACACGGTCGAGCCCGGCGGCACGGGCCTCGGACTGCATGTGCGCAACGAGCCGTCGTCCAGTACCCCGTCCTTGCGCTTCGTCGGCGACGAACAGCAGATCGATCTCCGGTGGAGCGAGGACCAGCGAGTAGAACCCGAGGACCCGGCCTCCATGTTCGTCGTCGGCGCCGACGGCTACGAAGGCGCGGTGGGCCTCGATGTGATCAGGACCGACCCGGTGGCCCTAGACTGCGGCTGCGTACTCACCCGCGTAGGCGCACGAGCCGCGTGAGCCGTTCGGCATCCCGCGCGACGGCCCTCCGTATCGTGATCGGCTGGCTGATCGGGGAAGTGCGCGAACTCATCGGGAAAGCATGTCGCACCGAGGTCCCCTCAGGATGTTCCTCGGCGGGGCCTCGCCGTCTCACCCGCTGCCACAGAGAGATCACACAGGCAACGGATCATCTCGTTCCGCTCTACGGGTAACGTCGAGGTATGAGTCATCCACACCCCGAACTGAAAGCCGCCCCTCCCCTGCCCGAAGGAGGGCTGCGAGTCATCGCCCTGGGCGGTCTGGGTGAGATCGGCCGCAACATGACCGTCTT
>NZ_JBFBCB010000009.1:0-168798 GCF_040682975.1 Streptomyces sp. NPDC051051 | reverse complement strand
GTATCGGGGCGACCCTCCGCCTTGCGATCGCACGCACCAGACGCCGCCGGGCCTGCCCTTCGGGCAGACGACGCTACTTTCGAAACACGCCCTAGAGGAACGTCCGGCCCTCGCCCCGGTACGTCGGCACGGTCGCCGTCACCCGGTCGCCCTCGACCAGATGCAGGGTGTCGAACCGTTCGCACAGCTCACCGGCCTTGGCGTGCCGGAACCACACCTTGTCGCCGATCAGCAGATCGTCGGCGGGGGAGCCGAGCAGCGGGGTCTGCACCTCGCCGGGCCCCTCCTGCGGGTCGTAGCGCAGTCCCTCCGGCAGGTACGGCACCGGCAGCCGGTCGCCGCCGGCGGCACCGGAGGCGGGGTAACCGCCACCGAGGACGGTGACGACGCCGACGCCCGGCCGCCGTACGACGGGCTGGGCGAACAGGGCGGCCGGGCGGCCGCTGAACGACGTGTAGTTGTCGAACAGACGCGGCACGTACAGTCCCGAACCCGCCGCGATCTCGGTGACCGCGTCCTCCGCGGCCGTGTGCTGCACACTGCCCGTGCCGCCGCCGTTGACGAACTCCAGGTCCGGCACCACGGCCCGCACCGCGCGCACCACCGCGGCGCGCCGCTCGACGAGTTCACGGCGGGCGGTGGCCTGCATCAGCCGGATCGCCCGTGACCGCAGGGGCCGTCCCGCCACCGAGTCGCCCACGCCCGCGATGTGCCCCTCGTACGCCATGATCCCCACCAGCCGGAACCCCGGCCGCCGGGCCACCGCCCGCGCCAGGTCGGCGACCTGGGCCGGGGAGTGCAGCGGCGAGCGCAGCGCGCCGACCCGCACCCGGCCGCCCAGCAGCTTCAACGAGGTGTCCAACTCCAGGCAGACCCGCACCACTTCGCCTCCCTCGCCGCGCGCGGAGTCGATGAGGTCGAGCTGGGCGACGTCGTCGACCATCACGGTGACGGCGGCGGCCAGCTTGGGGTCGCCGGCGAGTTCCGCGAAGCCGGAGCGGTCGGCGGAGGGGTAGGCGAGCAGGACGTCGTCGAAGCCCGACCGGGCCAGCCACAGGGATTCGGCCAAGGTGAAGGACATGAGGCCCGCGAAACCGTCCTTCGCCAGGACGCGTTCCAGCAGGGCCCGGCAGCGGACGGACTTGCTGGCGACCCGGACCGGCTTCCCGGCCGCCCGGCGCACCAGATCGTCCGCGTTGGCGTCGAATGCCTCCAGGTCGACGACGGCGAGAGGGGCGTCGAGATGGGCGGTGGCCCGGTCGTACCGGGCCCGGTCGGCGGCGCGCGCAGTCATGAACGCAGCCTGCCAGACCGGATTACCGCAGGGTAGGGGGACGTTCCGGGCAGATGCCCCCCGGGGTGCGGACTGGTTCCCGTTCGCGCAGGAACAAGCCGTAGAGTGACGCGCACGCACGGAGGAGGGCTCCGGCCGGTCGCCCGTGCCGGGATGCCGGTCCGCCCGTGCGGGTATGCGTGCCCAGGACGGCCGGCGGGGTCGGCACCGGGGCCGCCGGACCGAGGAGACCGGTCCGCGCAGGGTGACGACGGCGCGGGCACGAGGAAACGGGGGCGCATGAGCACGGAAGCACGCCGCGCCTCGGTTCCCCCGCCCCCGGCGACCCCACCCCGCCCGCCCCACCCGCCGGCGTCCGCGGATCCGGACCGGGCCCCGGACTCCCGGACGCCCGAACCGCCGCCCGCGGGGTTCCCGCCGTTCCGTACGGACCCGTCCGCGTCCTCGCGCCGGGTCCCGGAGCAGCCGTTCGCCGCGCCGGGTTTCCCGCACCTGCCGCCCCAACCCCCGCACCACATGCCCCCGCCCTCCGCGTCGGCCCGCTTCCCGGACGGCCCGCCCCCGAGCGGCAGGAACGACGAAGGCCCGTCCCGGACCGGGGCGCGCCGGCCGGAGGAAGGCCTCCGGCCCGCGGTCACCGACGGCGGCCGTCCCGCGACCCCGCAGGCCCCGCGCCCGGCCCGCCCGGGGGGCTCCCTCCCGGCAACCGGTCCGGACGGTGCCGGCGGCGCGACATCGGACGGTGCCGTCGGCGCGGGATGGGCCGGCGCCGATCCGGCACGTCCCGGCGTCCCGCGCCCCGCCCGCCTGGACGGCGCCCGTTCCCCGCACCCGGCCCCCTCCCGCGCCACCGGTCCGGAGGCGTCCCGTCACGCCGGTCCGGAGGCCTCCCGCCCGGCAGGCCCGGCCGCCCGCCGTCCCGCACGGCTGGACGCGATCCGTCCGACGCACCCGGACACCGCGCCTGCGAACGGCGCCCGCCCGACCGCCTCGGAGGCCACCGGCCAGGACCGTTCCGCCGCCCCCCGGGCCACCACCACCCGGCCCGGCGCGCAGGACGGCGCGACCGGCACCGCCGCTCCTGACCGGACCCCCGCCTCGGCCCCCGGCACGGAAGCCTCCCCGCCCGCCTTCTCCCGCCGGGAGACCCGCGACGTACCGGGCGCTCCTGCCGGCCCGGGCGCCTCTGCGTATCCGGTCGTCCCCTCCCGCCGGGAGACCCACGACGCGCAGGGCACCCCCGCCCACCCGGTCGCCCCCTCCCGCCCCGGCGCCCCCGCCCCGCCGGGAGCCCCCGCCGCCCCCGGTGAGCGCGCCCCCGACCACCCCGGCCCTCCCGCCCCCGGCACCGCCTGGAGCCCCCTCCCGCGTTCCTGGGCGCCCGCGCCCGGGCAGCACCGGGACGAGCTGTCGACCGCCGTTCCCGGACGGCACCCCGAAGCGGACGCACCACCCGCCTGGAGTCCCGCGACACCCCTGCGCCACCCCGACTTCGACGCGCCGCCCCCGGCCGCCGGGGCCGGACCCGATCCGGCGCTGTCGTGGAGCGCTCCGATGGTGCCGGGCGGAGCGCCTGGCGCCACACGGCCCGTCGTGACGTTCGCGGCCCCGGAGGGGTACGGCGACGCCCCGCGCGCGGGACGTCGCCGGCTGCGCGGGCACGCCGCCGCGGCGGCCGCCTGCGTGGTCCTCGGGCTGGGCCTCATCGGCGGTGCCGTCACCGGCAGTCGGCTCGTCGGCGACCCCGCGGACGCGGGGGAGCGGAGCGTCTACGCCACCGCGGGCGGCCTGTGGCACAACGTGCCCGTCGACCGGCTGTTTCCCCCGACCGTGGACGGACAGGGCGCCGGCCCCGGCGGCGCCGACCGCACCTGGACGCGGATCGGCGTCGCCCCGGACAGCGGCTGCGCCGGTGCCCTCGACCCGCTGCTCGGGAAGGCCCTCGCCCCGGTCGGCTGCGCCCGCCTGCTGCGCGCGACCTACACCGACGCCACCCGCAGCTTCGTCACCACCGTGGGCCTGCTGTTCACCAAGGCCGACGCGGCCGGCATGCGCGCCCTCGACGCCAGGTTCGACAAGGAGGGCCTGGCCGGCCGCACCGACCTGATGCCCCGCCCGTACGCCGCGAAGGGCACGCTCGCCGCCGCCTTCGGCGACGCGCAGCGCGCCTCGTGGACGGTGTCCGTCCTCACCGACGCCCCCGTCGTCGTCTACGCCGTGTCCGGCTGGGCGGACGGCCGTACGGTCGCCGCCGCCCAGCCCGCCGTCGAGGCCACCGCCTCCAGCGCCACCACCGCCGTGGCCCAGGCGGGCCTGGGCCACGAGGCGAAGGGCCTCGCCGACCGCATCGAGCGCGGCCTGCGCAAGACCGCCGTGTCTCCCTCGGAGCCGCCGTCATGAGCGGGCGCGGTGTCCGCCGGGCCGGTGTGCTGAGCTGTCTGCTGGCCGCCGCGGTCGCCCTGGTGCCGCCCACCACCGCGTACGCGGACGGCATCCGGGCCAAGCAGTGGGCGCTGGAGGCCCTGCACACCGAAGAGGTCTGGCAGACCACCAAGGGCAGGGGCGTCACCGTCGCCGTCCTGGACACCGGCGTCGAGGCCGACCACCCGGACCTCGCCGGCAACGTCCTGACCGGCAGGGACATGGTCGGCTTCGGGGCCGGGCCCGGCGACCGCGCCTGGGCCCGCCACGGTACCGCGATGGCCGGCATCATCGCCGGTCACGGCCATGGCCACGGAAACGGCGACGGCGTCATGGGCATCGCCCCGGAGGCGAAGATCCTGCCCGTCCGGGTGATCCTGGAGGACGGCGACCCGTCCCGCACCAAAGCCCGCAACACCCGCGGCAACGCCCTCGCCGAAGGCATCCGCTGGGCCGCCGACCAGGGCGCCGACGTCATCAACCTCTCCCTCGGCGACGACTCCGCCTCCGCCCACCCCGAACCCGCCGAGGACGAGGCCGTCCAGTACGCGCTCGAGAAGGGCTCGGTCGTCGTCGCCTCGGCCGGCAACGGCGGCGAGAAGGGCGACCACATCTCCTACCCGGCGGCCTACCCGGGCGTCATCGCCGCGACCGCCGTCGACCGCTACGGCACCCGCGCCTCCTTCTCCACCCGCCGCTGGTACGCCACGGTCAGCGCCCCCGGGGTCGACGTCGTCATCGCCGACCCCGACCACAAGTACTACGAGGGCTGGGGAACCTCCGCCGCGGCGGCCTTCGTCTCCGGCGCGGCCGCCCTCGTCAGGGCCGCCCACCCGGACCTGACCCCGGCGCAGATCAAGAAGCTGCTGGAGGACACCGCCCGCAACTCTCCCACCGGCGGCCGCGACGACTCCCGCGGCTTCGGCTTCATCGACCCGGCCGCCGCGATCAAGGCCGCCGCCGGCCTCGAACCCGAGGGCCTGCGGGCGGCGGCGTACGGCGACGAGTACTTCGGCCCCGGCCCGGACGAGCAGAGGGCCGAGGACGACACCTCGGGCTGGGCCGGTCCGCTCGCGGGCGGCACCGGGGGAGTGCTGCTGGTGGCCGCCGTGATCCTGTGGCGGGGCCGCCGTACCCGCGACCGCGAGGACGGGCAGCAGCAGTACGACGTCCTGTAGACGCCGTTTCCCTCCCACCCCGGCCCGGCCGCCGGACCGGTCCGCTCAGGCGTCCGTGAACGCCGACAGCGCCGCCCTCGCCGCCGCTTCCACCAGCGCGATCCCCTCGGCCTGGGTCCCGTTGCCGTCCGACAGCACGGCCACCAGGTAGTCGTGCCCGCCGGACGTCACCCGGCCGATGCTGTTGACGTCCCACAGTCCCGTCGCCGTACGCGGCAACCAGCCGTTCTTCAGCGCCCACGCGGACCCGTCGGCGGCGGCCGAGACCCCCCAGCGCTGGCCCGCCGCGATCTGCCCCATCAGCCCCTGGAGGTACGTCCGCGAGGCCCCGCTCAGCTTCGACGCGGTGCCGAAGACCTGCCGCAGCAGCGTCAGCTGGTCGGCGGCCGTCGTCCGGGTCAGCCCCCACAGCGCGCCGTCGCCGCCCCGGGTGCCGGTGAGTCCGAACCGCAGGTTCGCCGCGTCGAGCCCCGCCGCGCCGCCGATGGAGTTCCACAGCGCGGTCGCGGAGTCGTTGTCGCTGTTCTCGATCATCGCGGCCGCGTACGCCTTCTCCCGCGCCGTGAGCTGCCGGCCGGCGTCCTGCGCCTGGAGCAGCAGCGCCGCCAGGATATCCACCTTGACGATGCTCGCCGTGTCGAAGGCACCGGTGCCGTGGACCGCGCTCCGCCCGGTCCCCATGTCGAGCACGGCCACGGAGACCGCGGCGGCGTCCGGCACGGTCACCGAGGCCATCGCCTTCGCCAGCAGGGCGTCGCGGTCCACCACGGACCCGGACCCGGACTGGATCACGGGCTCCACCGACGCCTCCCCGCTCGCCGACACCGACACCGACGCCGAGGGCGACGGTGCCGCCGACGATACGGTGCCGGGACCCGGATGCGCCTGGGCCTTCACGTACACCGTCCCGGCCGCCGAGGCACCGAGCACGGCCACGGAGGCGAGCGCGCAGGAGAGGAGGGGACGGCGTCCGGACGGACGGGTGCGGCTGCCGCGGCGTGCTCTGGAGGACTCCATGCCCGTGATGCTGGAGGCGCCGACTGTGCGTCCCGTTGGACGCGGGTGAGAGGTGTGTCAGGGCTGTCTGAGAAACCCGTGAAAGCGGTCACCACCGTGTTTCCGGCCCCGCGCAAAGCCGGTGGTTTCCCCCCGATAGGCTCGGTGACCGTGGCGAACAAGAACATTCCCGACCCCGGTTTCTCCGACGACGACGGCTCCGCCGACCCCGGACTGAGCGCGGCGCTCGCCGCCTGGGCCGAGGACCGCACCGCCGTGGGGCCCGTGCTGGAGGCGCTCAAGGGCGCCCGGCTGCTCGTCCCCGTCGTCGCCGTGCTCGGGGAGGTCGAGGAGGACGAGAACGGACTGCGCCGCGAGAAGACCAGTGACATGGCCGTGCCGACCCTGAAGGCGGGGGACCGCACGGCGCTGCCGGCCTTCACCTCCACCGCCTCCCTCGCCCGCTGGGACCCGCAGGCCCGCCCCGTGGCCGTACCCCTGCACCAGGCCCTCCGGGCGGCCGCGCACGAGAAGGCCGACACGGTCGTCCTCGACATGGCCGGGCCGGTCGCCTTCGAACTGACGGGGCCCGCGCTGCTGGCGCTCGCCGAGGGCCGCACCACGACGGACCCGCTGGCCGACCCGGCGGTCGTCGAGGCGGTACGGGCCGCGGTGGCCGCCGAACCGGCCGTCCTGCGCGCCCACCTGGTGCCCGGCCGGTCCGACGGCACCCTCGCCCTCGTCCTGGCCCAGGACGCCGCTCCCGCCGAGACCGCGCAGGCCGTGGCGGAGCGCATCGCCGCCGACGAAACACTGAGGGCCCGCCTGGTGCGCGGCCTCGACCTGGCACTCCTGCCGGCCGGAACCACCCCTCCGGGCGAGCCCTTCTACCTGCGCGACTGACGGGCCTCAGCCGTAGACCGGCCCGGTGTACTTCTCGCCCGGGCCCTGGCCCGGCTCGTCCGGGACGAGCGAGGCCTCGCGGAAGGCGAGCTGGAGCGATTTCAGGCCGTCGCGCAGCGGTGCCGCGTGGAAGGAGCTGATCTCGGTCGTGCTCGCGTCCAGCAGACCGGCGAGGGCGGTGATCAGCTTGCGGGCCTCGTCCAGGTCCTTGTACTTGTCGCCCTCCTCCGTCAGACCGAGCTTCACGGCGGACGCGCTCATCAGGTTGACGGCGACCGTCACGATCACCTCGACCGCCGGGACCTCGGCGATGTCGCGGGTCATCTCGTCGAAACCGGCGGTGCCGGAGGGCTCGGGGCTGTCCGAGGGGGAGGTCTCACTCATGCCCCACACGATAGGGCCCGCCGCACGCCCCCTTGACAGCAGGAGGCGGGAGGCACCGGATTCGCGCACGTGTGAACGAGCTGCTAGTCTCGTGTAACGACCGGTCGGACACGCGTGCCTCTTGGCAGGCGGACCCGGCCCACAAGTGGAGGCTCCGAACTCCCACCCGACCACCCTCCGAGGCGGCGGGTCACCCCGGTCAGGCGGCCACCATCGTTCCGTACGGACGATGGAGTCGCCCGGTAGTGCGCCCCGCGGTCCTCGCGGCGGTGCTCCGGTAGTGCTTGGAGCCCCGCGTGTGATCGGCGGGGCATTTTTTGTGCTTCGGCGTGGTTGTCAACCAATCGAACACAGACGTTACGCGGCCGTTCGCCAGACTGCCGTGTGGTGCTACCGAGGAGGATCCATCAGCGCCGAGCCCCGCATCAACGACCGGATTCGCGTTCCCGAGGTGCGACTTGTCGGTCCCAGTGGCGAGCAGGTGGGCATCGTCCCCCTGGCCAAGGCACTGGAGCTTGCGCAGGAGTACGACCTGGACCTGGTCGAGGTCGCGGCGACCGCCCGCCCGCCGGTCTGCAAGCTCATGGACTACGGGAAGTTCAAGTACGAGTCGGCCATGAAGGCCCGTGAGGCGCGCAAGAACCAGGCGCACACGGTCATCAAGGAGATGAAGCTCCGGCCGAAGATCGACCCGCACGACTATGACACCAAGAAGGGTCACGTCGTCCGGTTCCTCAAGCAGGGCGACAAGGTCAAGATCACGATCATGTTCCGTGGTCGCGAGCAGTCCCGGCCCGAGCTGGGCTACCGACTGCTGCAGCGCCTGGCGGAGGACGTCCAGGACCTCGGGTTCATCGAGTCGAACCCGAAGCAGGACGGCCGCAACATGATCATGGTTCTCGGTCCGCACAAGAAGAAGACCGAGGCGATGGCCGAGGCACGTCAGGCCCAGGAGGCCCGCAAGGCCGAAGCGAAGGCCAACCCGGGCCGCTCGCAGAACGCCGCGGATTCCGACGCCGTGAACGCCGAGGATTCCGGGGACTCCGTGCCGTCCGAGTCTGCCGAGGCTTCCGCCGAGGCGTGACCCCCGGGACGTCAGTCCCAGGACGTAACCGATACAAGCGACGCTCCACCCGTGCCCGGTTTCACGACCGGGCACCGGAGCGCCACCGACGAGGAGAGAACGGCGCTATGCCGAAGAACAAGTCGCACAGCGGTGCCAGCAAGCGCTTCAAGGTCACCGGCTCCGGCAAGGTGCTCCGTGAGCGCGCCGGCAAGCGCCACCTGCTCGAGCACAAGTCGTCGCGCCTGACGCGTCGCCTCACCGGCAACGCCGAGATGGCCCCGGGCGACGCCAAGAAGATCAAGAAGCTTCTCGGCAAGTGACGTACGGGCGCCCTGCCGCCGTACGTACGTCTGAACCGGGACCCAATCGTTTCCGGGCCGTGTGAGTCCAACCGCGGCCCCGCTACAAGGAGTTAAAAAGTGGCACGCGTCAAGCGGGCAGTCAACGCCCACAAGAAGCGCCGGGCGATCCTCGAGGCGGCCTCCGGCTACCGCGGTCAGCGTTCGCGCCTGTACCGCAAGGCCAAGGAGCAGGTCACCCACTCGCTGGTCTACAACTACAACGACCGCAAGAAGCGCAAGGGCGACTTCCGGCGGCTGTGGATCCAGCGCATCAACGCCGCTGCCCGCGCCAACGGCATCACGTACAACCGCTTCATCCAGGGTCTGAACGCCGCGAGCGTCGAGGTCGACCGCAAGATCCTGGCCGAGCTGGCCGTCAACGACCCGACCGCGTTCGCCGCGCTCGTCGAGGTCGCCCAGAAGGCGCTGCCGTCGGACGTGAACGCGCCGAAGGCTGCGTGACGCCGCGCCGGCTGAGCCGGAAGTGACATGACTCGGACCCGCAGGCCACCCGCCTGCGGGTCCGAGTGCGTCCGCGCGCCCGCCGCCCCTTCCCGCCCCGGGGGCGGCAGCCCCGGGACGGGAAGGGGCGGCGGGGGCGAGAACACCGGGCCCCGTCCCGCCCCCCCCGCCGACCCACCGAAGGTGAACCCCGATGCCCCCCGCCACCCCCGACCTCATCTCCCCCCGTTCCGCCCGCGTCTCCGCCGCCAGGCGCCTCGCGCGGCGGAACTTCCGGGGGAAGGAGCGGCTGTTCCTCGCGGAGGGCCCGCAGGCCGTACGGGAGGCGGCCGCGCACCCGGACACCCTCGTGGAACTGTTCGCCACCCCCGAGGCCGCGGAGCGCCACGCCGACATCGTCGGCGAGGCCCGGAACGCCGGCGCCCGCGTCCACCTCGCCGACGAGCGGGTCATCGAGGACATCTCCACCACCGTCACCCCGCAGGGTCTCGTGGGTGTCTGCCGCTTCGTCGACACCCCCTTCGACGCCGTCCTCGCCGCCCGTCCCCGGCTCGTCGCCGTCCTCGCGCACGTCCGCGACCCCGGCAACGCCGGCACCGTCCTGCGCTGCGCCGACGCGGCCGGCGCCGACGCCGTCGTCCTCACCGACGCCTCCGTCGACCTGTACAACCCCAAGGCCGTACGGGCCTCGGTCGGATCGCTGTTCCACCTGCCGGTCGCCGTCGGCGTCCCCGTCGAGCGGGCCGTCGCCGGGCTCAAGGCCGCCGGGGTGCGCATCCTCGCCGCCGACGGCGCCGGCCGGGACGACCTCGACGACGAACTGGACAAGGGCACCATGGGCGGCCCCACCGCGTGGGTCTTCGGCAACGAGGCCTGGGGGCTGCCCGAGGAGACCCGGGCCCTCGCCGACGCCGTCGTCCGCGTCCCGATCCACGGGAGGGCCGAGAGTCTGAACCTCGCCACCGCCGCAGCCGTATGTCTCTACGCGTCGGCCCGTGCACAGCGCGCCTCCGGAGGGTGCCGCTCCGTCACCGACAGCTAGTAGGGTGACCAGCTCGGGGCGCCTCTTCCGGGAGGACGGGAGGTGAGGTACGGGGATGAGCGTCGGCACGAGCAGCGCACCGGGAGCCAGTGGACCGGGGCGCCCGCCCGCGGCCCGACCGGCCGGTGACCTCGCCGGACTCGGCATCGACCCCGACGACCTGCCCGACGGGCTGGTCGTCGCCGACGAGCACGGGTACGTCGTCTGCTTCAACGCCGCCGCCGAGCGCATCACCGCCGTCCCCGCCGCCGAGGCCCTCGGGCAGCGGCTCGACAAGGCCCTGCCGCTGGAGGACCTCGAGGGCCGGCGCTGGTGGCAGCTGACCGACCCGTACAGCGGGCTCGCCATCCGGGTGGGCCAGCCCGAGCGCAACCTGCTGCTGCCCGGCGGGCGCGAGGTCCTCGTCTCCGCCCGGTACGTCCGCGGCGAGCCCACCGGCCCCGTCCGCCGCGTCGTCGTCTCCCTCCGCGACACCGAGGCCCGCCGCCGCACCGAGCGCAGCCACGCCGAGCTGATCGCCACCGTCGCCCACGAGCTGCGCTCCCCCCTCACCTCCGTGAAGGGGTTCACCGCCACGCTCCTCGCCAAGTGGACGCGGTTCACCGACGACCAGAAGCGGCTGATGCTGGAGACGGTCGACGCCGACGCCGACCGCGTCACCCGGCTCATCGCCGAGCTCCTCGACATCTCCCGGATCGACTCGGGGAGGCTGGAGGTGCGCCGGCAGCCCGTCGACATGGGCGCCGCCGTCGGCCGCCACATCCAGGCCTACGTCGCCGCCGGGCAGCCCGCCGACCGGTTCCTGCTGCGCATCGAACAGCCGCTGCCCGCCCTGTGGGCCGACCCCGACAAGGTCGACCAGGTGCTCAGCAACCTCATCGAAAATGCGGTGCGGCACGGCGAGGGAACCGTCACCATTGACGTCACGCCCGCCCCGTCCCCCCGCGAGGGGGAGGACACCGGCACGTCGGTCATCGTGAGCGACGAGGGCACCGGCATCCCGGAGGAGTCCATGAACCGCGTCTTCACCCGCTTCTGGCGGGGCAGCAAGCGCGGCGGCACGGGCCTCGGGCTGTACATCGTCAAGGGCATCGTCGAAGCCCACGGCGGCGTCATCACGGTCGGCCGCGCCCACGGCGGCGGCGCCGAGTTCCGATTTACGCTGCCCGTGGCGGCCCCGGCCTATCTGGCCTAGCCCCCGCGGGCGCATCCGTACGTCCTCACCCCGTTAGACTCGGCCTTTGGCACCTTCGTGTCCCATGGACGGCCCTCCGAGTGAGTCGGTGACGGGGACCTTCAGCCAGCCAATCGGAAGCACGGGAAGAGATGTCGGCACCGAATAAGTCGTACGACCCTGTAGAGGTCGAGGCCTTGAAACCGGAAGAGATCGAGCGCATGCGGGACGAGGCGCTCGCCGCCTTCGCCGCCGCGGACTCCCTCGACGCACTCCAGGAGGCCAAGGTCGCCCACACCGGCGGCGCCTCCCCGCTGGCCCTCGCCAACCGCGAGATCGGCGCACTGCCCCCGCACGCGAAGGCCGCCGCCGGCAAGCTCGTCGGCCAGGCCCGCGGCGCGGTGAACAAGGGCCTCGCCGCCCGGCAGACCGAGCTGGAGGCCGAGCGCGACGCGCGCGTCCTGGTCGAGGAGGCGGTGGACGTCACGCTGCCCCACGACCGGGTCCCGGCCGGCGCCCGCCACCCGCTCACCACGCTCTCCGAGCGCATCGAGGACGTCTTCGTGGCCATGGGCTACGAGGTCGCCGAGGGCCCGCAGGCCGAGGCCGAGTGGTTCAACTTCGACGCCCTGAACATCGGCCCGGACCACCCGGCCCGCGGCGAGGCGGACACGTTCTTCGTGCAGGGGCCGCAAGGCGGCACCGAGTCCGGTGTCGTGCTGCGCACCCACACCTCGCCCGTGCAGATCCGCTCGCTGCTGAGCCGTGAGCTGCCGGTGTACGTGATCTGCCCCGGCCGCGTGTACCGCACCGACGAGCTGGACGCCACGCACACGCCCGTCTTCCACCAGGTCGAGCTGCTCGCCGTGGACGAGGGCCTGACCATGGCGGACCTCAAGGGCACCCTGGACCACATGGTCCAGGCGCTGTTCGGCGAGGGCATGAAGACCCGGCTGCGCCCGAACTTCTTCCCCTTCACCGAGCCGTCCGCCGAGATGGACATGGTGTGCTACGTCTGCCGCGGCGAGTCCGTCGGCAACCCCGACCGGCCCTGCCGCACCTGCTCCAGCGAGGGCTGGATCGAACTGGGCGGCTGCGGCATGGTCAACCCCAAGGTGCTCACCGCCTGCGGAGTCGACCCGGAGAAGTACAGCGGCTTCGCCTTCGGGTTCGGCATCGAGCGGATGCTGATGTTCCGCCACAACGTCGAAGACATGCGAGACATGGTCGAGGGTGACGTCCGGTTCACCCGGCCTTTCGGGATGGAGATCTGATGCGGGTCCCGCTTTCCTGGCTGCGGGAGTACGTCGACCTGCCGGCCACCGAGACCGGCCGTGACGTCCAGGCCAAGCTCATCTCGGCCGGCCTCGAGGTCGAGACGGTCGAGCAGCTCGGCCACGACCTCAAGGGCCCCCTCGTCGTCGGCCAGGTGCTGACCATCGAGGAGCTGGAGGGCTTCAAGAAGCCGATCCGCTTCTGCACGGTCGACGTCGGGCAGGCCAACGGCACCGGCGAGCCGCAGGAGATCGTCTGCGGCGCCCGCAACTTCGCCGTCGGCGACAAGGTCGTCGTGGTCCTCCCGGGCGCGGTCCTGCCCGGCGGCTTCGCCATCGCCGCGCGCAAGACGTACGGCAGGACCTCCCACGGCATGATCTGCTCCAGCGACGAGCTGGGCATGGGCGACGACGGCACCAAGGGCATCATCGTGCTGCCGCCGGAGACCGAGGTCGGCAAGGACGCCGTCGAGCTGCTCGAACTGGTCGACGAGGTCCTGGACATCGCCGTCACCGCCAACCGCGGCGACTGCCTGTCCATCCGCGGTGTCGCCCGCGAGACCGCCATCGCCTACGGCCTGCCGCTGCGCGACCCGGCCCTGCTCGACGTGCCCGGACCGAACGCCTTCGGCTACCCCGTCCAGGTCTCCGACCCGGCCGGCTGCGACCGCTTCACCGCCCGCACCGTCACCGGCCTGAGCCCCGAGGCGCGCTCCCCGATCTGGCTCCAGCGCCGGCTCCAGAAGGTCGGCATGCGCCCGATCTCGCTCGCCGTCGATGTCACGAACTACGTGATGATGGAGCTGGGCCAGCCCCTGCACGCCTACGACCGCACCCTGGTCCAGGGCACCATCGGAGTCCGCCGCGCGGCCGAGGGCGAGAAGCTCGTCACCCTCGACGGCGTCGAGCGCACGCTGCACGCCGAGGACCTGGTCATCACCGACGAGCGCGGCCCCATCGGCCTCGCCGGTGTCATGGGCGGCGCCAACACGGAGATCGCCGACCACGCCGAATCCGAGGGGACGACCGACGTCGTCATCGAGGCCGCCCACTTCGACGCGGTCTCCGTCGCCCGCACGGCCCGCCGCCACAAGCTCTCCTCCGAGGCGTCCAAGCGCTTCGAGCGCGGCGTCGACCCGCAGGCGTCGTCGGCGGCCGCGCAGCGCACGGTCGACCTGCTGGTGCTGCTCGCCGGCGGTACCGCCGAGGCCGGTGTCACCGAGGTCGTCGCCCCGTCCGCGCCGCACACCGTCGCCGTGCCCGCCGACCACCCGGACAAGGTCGCGGGTGTCGTCTACGGCCGCGAGACCGTCGTACGCCGGCTCCAGGAGATCGGCTGCGACGTCATCGGAAACACTGCCGCGTGGAACGCGTCCTTGAGGGGCGGTGGTCGGGAGACGGGCGGGAAGGACGAGCTGATCGTCACCGTGCCGTCCTGGCGGCCCGACCTCGGCGAGGCCAACGACCTCGCCGAGGAGGTCATCCGGCTGGAGGGCTACGAGAACCTGCCCTCCACGCTGCCCAAGCCCCCGGCGGGCCGCGGCCTCACCCACCGTCAGCGGCTGCACCGCCGTGTCGGCCGCGCGCTGGCCGGTGCCGGTTACATCGAGGCGCCGAACTACCCGTTCGTCGCCGAGCAGGTCTTCGACCAGCTCGGCCTGGACGCCGACGACCCGGCCCGCCGCGTCGTCAGGCTGACCAACCCGCTCAACGACGAGGAGCCCGCGCTCCGCACCTCGTTGCTGCCGGGGCTGCTCGCCGCACTGCGGCGCAACGACGGCCGCGGCTCGCACGACCTGGCCCTCTTCGAGACCGGACTGGTCTTCCTCCCGCGCGACGAACAGCGCGTCGCCGGTCATCTGCCGGTCGACCGCCGGCCGACCGACGAGGAGATCGCGGCGATCGACGCCGTGCTGCCCGAGCAGCCGCGCCACGTCGCCGTCGTCCTCGCGGGAGCCCGCGAACAGGCCGGCTGGTGGGGCAGGGGCCGCCCGGCGGACTGGGCCGACGCCGTCGAGGCGGCGCGGACGGTCGCCCGTGAGGCGGGCGCCGAACTGATCGTCCGCAAGGGCCAGTACGGACCGTGGCACCCGGGGCGGTGCGCCGAGCTGGTCGTCGTCGCCGACGGCGCCGAGCGAGTCGTCGGCCACGCCGGCGAGCTGCACCCGCGCGTGCTGAAGGCCCTCGGCCTGCCCGCGCGCACCTCGGCCATGGAGCTGGACCTGGACGTCCTGGAGCGGGTCGGCGACGACACGCCCCAGGCACCGGGCATCTCCACGTTCCCCGTCGCCACGCAGGACGTCGCGCTCGTCGTCGACCTCTACGTCCCGCACGCCGACGTCGAGGCCGCGCTGCGTGAGGGCGCCGGTGAACTCCTCGAGGCGATCCGGCTGTTCGACGTCTACGAGAACGCGGAGCAGCTGGGCGACGGGCGGAAGTCGCTCGCGTACGCCCTGCGCTTCCGCGCGGCGGACCGGACGCTGACGGTCGACGAGGCCTCGGCCGCCCGGGACGCGGCGGTCGCCCTCGCGGGCGAGCGGACGGGCGCGGTGCTGCGCGGCTAGCGTGCCGTGCGGCCAGGCGGGTGTGGGGGCACGGCCCCCACACCCGCATTTCATCCGTTCGGGTGAGTTCTCCTTATGACCGGGCCTTCCGGGCCCTGACATCGACAGAATCGGACCGGCCTCTCGGGGCCGGTCTGTCTGCGCTGTACGGGCCTGGAGGAGGGCCATCCGACATGTTCGGCACCAGACGGCCGTCGCGCCGGGCCCTCTCGCCGGGATTGCCCACGGCCTGGGGCGCGGTGGCGGTCACCTACAAGCTGACCTGTCCGCCGGCCCAGCAGGACGGGCTCGGCGCCAGGATCGTCACCAGCGCCGTCTTCTTCGTCGTCGGCACCGGACTGATCCAGCACGTACGGCGGACCCTGCTGCGCGAGCTGAAGCAGGTCCGCCGGGTCGCCGGGGCCGCCCAGAGCGTGCTGCTGCGCCCTCCGCCACCGCGCGTGGAGGGGCTGAACGTGGCCGCGGCGCAGCTCTCCGCCGACCGGGCCGCCTCCGTCGGCGGCGACCTGTACGAGGTCGTCGCCACCGAACACGGGGTGCGGGTCGTCATGGGCGACGTGCGCGGGCACGGGCTCCCCGCGCTCGGGACCGTCGCCGCGCTCCTCGGCAGCTTCCGCGAGGCCGTGCACGACGAACCGGACCTGGACGGTGTCCTGCGCCGGCTGGAGCGGGCCCTCGCCCGGCACCTGCGGGAGCGCCACCGCGAGGAGCATCCGGCGAGCGGCCGTCCGACGGACACCCCGGTCGCCGAGGAGTTCGTCACCGTCCTGCTGCTGAAGATCGACGCGGACGGCGACCTGCGCGCCCTGAACTGCGGACATCCCTGGCCGTACCTGCTCCGCGGGACCGAGGTGGCGCCGCTGGCCCGCGCCGACCCCCTGCCGCCGCTCGGCCCGTTCCCGCTGCCGGCCGAGCTGCCGGCCACGTCCTGCGGCCGGCTCCACGAGGGCGAGTCCCTGGTCCTCCACACGGACGGCGCCGAGGACGCGCGGGACACGAGAGGCCGCTTCTCCCCGTCGGCGGAGACCCTGACCAAGGTGGCCCACGACCACCCGGCCTCGTCCGAGCAGATCGTGCGCACGGTCTTCGGCGCACTCCTGCGCCACACGGCGGGCAGACCGACGGACGACGTCGCGTTGCTCGTCCTGCGCAACCGGCGTCCGCACCAGCCCGGCGACGGGGCGCGGGGAACCGCGCGACCGGCCACCGGGCACCCGCGGTCGACGGCCTCCCCATGACGACAGCCCCCGCGGACAACGGCCCGACCCGCGGAGCGAACTGCCGGGCCGCCGCTTGATGAGGGGGAGCCGGCGGCCCGGCCGGCCTCTTTCGAGGCATTTCAGTCAACCGGCCCGCGACGCTGCGCGACAGCGCGCGCACGGTGCGGATGTGCGCACTCGGTTCACACCCCGTGTGAAGACGCACCCACTACCGTGAGTGGCGCCGTCGGCACCGAACCACCCGGGGGGCACCTCATGCAGCCCAACACCCTGCTCGACGCGATCCTGGACGAGGCGGGCGTCTCGCATGCGGGCCTCGCCGCGCACGTCAACCAGGCCGGCCGCGCCCGCGGGCTCGCGCTGCGCTACGAACACACGGCCGTCGCCCGGTGGCTCAAGGGCCAGCGCCCGCGCGGACAGGTCCCCGACCTGATCTGCGAGGTGCTCGCCCGCCGGCTGCGACGGCCCGTCACCCTCGACGACATCGGCCTCGGCGTGCCCGGTGAACACGCGACACCGCACGGCACCTCGCTGTCCGGGTTCGTGGAGCGGGCCACCGCCCTGTGGCGCTCCGACGAGCAGCAGCGCCCGCACGTCCTGGGCGCCCCCGCGGTCACCGGCACGCCCGCCGTGATGCCGGTGTGGGAGTGGGAGAATCCGCCCGAGGACGTCGACGTCTCCCGCGGCGGCCGGCACCGGGTCACCGCCGCCGACATCGAGACGCTGCGCGCGGCCCGCGCCCACTACGAGCAGATGTACCGCAAGGCCGGCGGCGTGGCGACCCGCAGCCGCATCGTCGGTTTCCTCAACGCCGAGGCGGCCCCGCTGCTGCGTGGCGGCTACACCGACGCCACCGGCCGCCAACTGCACCGCGCGACCGGCGCTCTGGTGGCGATCGCCGGCATCTGCGCCTACGACTCCGACGCGCACGGGCTCGCCCAGCGCTACTTCCACCAGGCACTGCGGCTCGCGAAGGCCAGCGGGGACCGGGGGCTCGGGGCGTACGTCATCGCGCTGCTGGTCAACCAGGCTTTGTTCATGCGGGAGTTCCGGCAGGCCGTCGCCTTCGCGGAGGCCGCGCTGCGCACGGTCGGCAAGGACGTCACCCCCGCCCTCGCCTCCGACCTGCACGCGATGCAGGCGAAGGCGTACGCCCACCTCGGCGACGGCACGAGCGCCCTGTCGTGCATCCGGCGGGCCGAGGCCGCCGCCGACCGCATCCGGCGCGGCACCGAACCGGACGAGACCGGCTATGTCCAGCCCGGTCTGGTCAACGTCCAGGTGGCGGAGGCCCTGTTGAGCCTCGGCGACGTCACCGCCGCCGCGGAGCACGCCGCGGCCGCCGTCGACACGCCCGCCCACGACCGGGGCCGGGTGCACCGGCTCGCCATGCTCAGCACCGTCGAACTGCGCCGGGGAAACGCCGACAAGGCGGTGGTCACCGCCGTACTGATGGCGGAACAGGCGCGGGGCATGGAGTCCCGGCGTCTGCGCGACAGACTCCGGGCGGTGCGCGAGCACCTGGTGCGCAGTGACTGCGCGGGCACGGCGGAGGCGGCCGAACTCATCGACGGCGCACTGCGCGTACCGCTGTAGCGACCGGCGTGCCACCGTTCCTGCTGCGATATTGCCCCTTACCCGACGGAAGGTGGCAGAACCGTGCAGTGGACGAAACAGAACGAACGAACTGTGTATGAAAACCGCTGGTTCCGGGTCAACCTCGCGGATGTCGGCCTGCCGGACGGCCGGCACCTCGACCACTTCCTCATACGGCTGCGGCCCGTCGCGGTGGCGACCGTGGTGAACGAGGCCGACGAGGTGCTCCTGTTGTGGCGGCACCGCTTCATCACCGACAGCTGGGGATGGGAACTCGCCGCGGGCGTCGTCGAGGACGGCGAGGACGTCGCCCGCGCGGCCGCCAGGGAACTGGAGGAGGAGACCGGCTGGCGGCCGGGCCCCCTGCACCACCTGATGAGCGTGGAACCGGCCAACGGCCTCACCGACGCCCGGCACCACGTCTACTGGTCGGACGAGGGCGAGTACGTCGGGCACCCCGTGGACGACTTCGAGTCCGAGCGCCGGGAGTGGGTCCCCCTCGAACTCGTGCCCGACATGGTCGCTCGGGGGGAGGTCCCGGCCGCCAACATGGCGGCCGCCTTACTGCTCCTGCACCACCTCAGGCTCGGGCACGACACCGGGCGCTGACGATCCTCCGGTGTGAACGGGCCCGGCACCGGGTGAGGTGCCGGGCCCGCGTGACGCCGCGAGGGGGTCAGCCGTAGGTGTAGAAGCCCGAGCCGGTCTTGCGGCCCAGGCGGCCGGCGTCGACCATGCGCTGGAGCAGCGGGGGAGCGGCGTACAGGGGCTCCTTGTACTCGTCGTACATCGACTGCGCGACCGAGGCCACCGTGTCGAGGCCGATCAGGTCGGACAGCTTCAGCGGGCCCATCGGGTGGGCGCAGCCCAGCTCCATGCCGTCGTCGATGTCCTCGCGGCTGGCGATGCCCGTCTCGAACATCCGGATCGCGGAGAGCAGGTACGGGATCAGCAGCGCGTTGACCACGAAGCCCGAGCGGTCCTGGGCGCGGATGGCGTGCTTGCCGACCGTCTTCTCGGCGAACAGCTGCGCGCGGCCGAGGGTGCCCTCGGAGGTGGTCAGTGCCGGGATCAGTTCGACGAGCTTCTGCACCGGGGCCGGGTTGAAGAAGTGGATGCCGACGACCTGGTCGGGCCGCGAGGTGGCGACCGCCAGCTTCACCAGCGGGATGGAGGAGGTGTTGGAGGCCAGGATGGCGTCCGGGCGGGTCACGACCTGGTCCAGGACCTGGAAGATCTCGGTCTTGACCTGCTCGTTCTCCACGACGGCCTCGATGACCAGGTCGCGGTCGGCGAACTCGCCGAGGTCGGTGGTGAAGCTGAGGCGCGCCTGCGTGGCGTCCCGCTCCTCCTCGCTGATCTTGCCGCGTTCGGCGGCCTTGGCCAGGGAGTTGAAGAGCCGGGTGCGGCCGAACTCCAGGGCCTCGCCGGTGGTCTCGGCGACCTTCACGTCGAGTCCGGCCCGCGCGCAGACCTCGGCGATGCCCGCCCCCATCTGGCCGCAGCCCACCACTCCGACGCGTTCGATGTCGGTCACATCGGTCCCTTTCACTGGCTGACTCCGGTCACTGCGCAGGTCTTCCGGGTCCCGGCGGGCCTGCTCCGATCGTGCACGTTACTAGCAAGTATCGATGATCGATCGCCGGGGTGGGGGCATGCTGGGCGCGGAGACGATCCGTGACCGAGCGGATCCGCGGCGTATGTGGGGATGTGCGCGATGGGGCGACTGACTCGGCGGGCGTTCGCGCTGGCCGCGCTGTCGGCGTTCACGACGACGGGTGCGGCGGCCCGCCCGGACGGGGTCCCCTCCGGACACGCCGGCGGGCACGGCCGGGCGGCGGCGCGGATGCGGGGCATGTGGCTGGCCACCGTCGCCAACCGGGACTGGCCCTCACGCCCCGGACTGACCGCGGCCCAACAGCGCTCCGAACTGCTCGGCTGGCTCGACCTGGCGGTCCGCGACCGCCTCAACACGGTGATCCTCCAGGTCCGGCCCACCGCGGACGCCCTGTGGCCCTCGCCGTACGAGCCGTGGTCGCAGGTGCTCACCGGCACCCAGGGCAAGGCGCCCGGCTGGGACCCGCTGGGCACCGCCGTGGCGGAGGCGCACGCCCGCGGACTCCAGCTGCACGCCTGGTTCAACCCCTACCGGGTCGCCGTCCACGACGACCCGACCAGGCTCGTCGCCTCCCACCCCGCGCGCCGGCACCCCGACTGGGTGGTGCCGTACGGCGGGAAGCTCCACTACAACCCCGGTCTGCCCGAGGTCCGGGCGTTCGTGCAGGACGCGATGCTCGACGCGGTGCGCCGGTACCCGGTCGACGCCGTGCACTTCGACGACTACTTCTACCCCTATCCGGTGGCCGGCCAGACCTTCGACGACGACGCGGCCTACGACGCCCACGGCGGCGCCTTCACCGACCGGGCCGCCTGGAGACGCGACAACATCGACCGGCTGGTGCGCGAGACCGCCGCCCGGATCAAGGCGGTGCGGCCCACCGCACAGTTCGGGATCAGCCCCTTCGGGGTGTGGCGCAACGCCTCCACCGACCCGCGCGGCTCGGACACCCGGGCGCTCCAGTCGTACGACGCCGTCCACGCCGACACCCGCAGGTGGGTGCGGGAGGGCTGGATCGACTACGTCGTGCCGCAGCTGTACTGGAACATCGGACTCTCCGCCGCCGACTACGCCGCACTCGTGCCATGGTGGGCGGAGGTCGCGCGGGGCAGCCGCACCAAGCTCTACCTGGGGGAGGCGCTGTACAAGGCCGGCGATCCGGCGCAGCCCGCGGCCTGGCAGGACCCGGCCGAACTGTCCCGGCACCTCACCCTCGCGGCCGGCCACCCAGAGGTCCGCGGCCACGTCTTCTTCGCGGCCGACGACCTGCGCGCGGACCGCATCGGCGCGATGGCGCGGGTCGTCGCCGACCACTACGCGCAGCCGGCGACGTCCCCGCGCTGACCTGCCGTCGTTCTCCGCCCTCCTGGCCTGCCGGCCTGCCGTCGTGCTCTGCCCGGCCGGCCCGCCGGCTACCGTCGTTCCTGGTCCTTGTGGCGGATCTCGGTGTCCGGTCCCGGCGAGCACACGCCCTCGTGCCCGTCCGCGAAGCGGACGCGGTAGGGAGGACTGCCCTCCTGACCCAGCACTTCGACGATCTCGCCGACCTTGTCGTGTTGGCCGACCACCCTGCCGTGCTGGACAAGTTGGTCGCCCGTGGTAGCACGCATCCGTGAGGCCTCCTCACCGTGTGCGGGAGCAGCGGTCCGTGTTTTCGGAGCCGTCCTGGGATCCTTCTCCCCTCCGCGGCGCGCGGCACCGGCCGAACCGGCGCGTGGCGCCCTCGGGGTCTCTCGTTCGAGACCTAACCGCGCGCCCGCTGGGTGACGGCGATGCAGACCAGGACGGCCGCGGCCGTCAGCGGAGCGGCGGGCGTGAGGTGCTCGCCCAGCAGCAGCACCGACCACACCAGTGTGAGCAGGGGCTGGGCCAACTGCAACTGGCTGGCCTTGGGGATGCCGATGGCGGCCATGCCCCGGTACCAGACGACGAGGCCGAGGAACTGCGAGCCCGCCGCCACCCACAGCAGCCCGGCCACGCTGTGCGCGGTCAGCCGGACCGGCTCGTGGGCGAGGGCGAGGGCGGCGGCGGGCACGGCGAGCGGCAGGCAGAACACCAGCGCCCAGCCGATGACCTGCCAGCCCGGCATCACCCGCGCCAGGCGGCCGCCCTCGGTGTAGCCGGCCGCGCACACCAGCAGCGCCCCGAACAGGTACAGGTCGGCGGTGGTGAGGGTGCCGCCGCTCTGCTGCACGGTGAAGGCGACCACCGCGCCGGCGCCGGCCAGCGCCGCCGTCCAGAAGGTCCGCGAGGGCCGGGAGCCGACGCGCAGGGCGGACAGCAGCGCGGTCGTCAGGGGCAGCAGACCGACCACGACGGCCGCGTGCGCGGTGGACGACGTCCGCAGGGCGAGGGTGCTGAGCAGCGGGAAGCCCACGACGACCCCGGCGGCGACCACGGCGAGCCCGGCCCGGTGCCGACGGGCGGGCAGCGGCACCCGCAGGGCGAGGAGGCAGCCGCCCGCGACGAGCGCGGCCAGCACGCTGCGCACGGCGACCAGCGACCAGGGGCCGAAACCCTCGAGCCCCCAGGCGGTGGCGGGGAAGGTGAGGGAGAAGGCGACGACGCCGAGAGCGGCCTGGAGGGTGCCGGGGCCACTCGTCCGCGGGGTGGTCACCGCTATCGCGGGGAGGGTAGTAGCGCTACTCTGTGTCTTCATGCATGAGCGTAGCAGTGTCGGTGAACTGGCAGATCGGCTCCGGGGGGAGCTGGACCGCTACTCTCCTGGTGGAAAGCTGCCGTCGAGCCGTGCCCTCGTCGAGCGGTTCCGGGTGAGCCCCGTGACGGTCTCGCGGGCCCTCGCGCAACTGGCCGCCGAAGGGCTGGTGGTGACCCGGCCGGGCGCCGGGGCCTTCCGGGCCGGGCCGCGCCCCGCGTCCGCACCGGCCGGCGACACCTCCTGGCAGGAGGTCGCGCTGAGCGCGGAGGGCGCCGACCTCGTGCCCCGCTCGGTGGACGCTTCCGGCGTGACCGTCTCCCTCGCGGCTCCGCCGCCCGGCGTCGTCGAGTTCAGCGGCGGCTACCTGCATCCCTCCCTGCAACCGGAGCGTGCCATGTCGGCGGCGCTGGCACGGGCCGCGCGACGCCCCGGAGCCTGGGGCCGGCCGCCCCTGGAGGGTCTGCCGGAGCTGCGCGAGTGGTTCGCGCGCGCCGTCGGCGGCGCGGTCACCGCCGCCGAGGTGCTCGTCAGCGCCGGCGGCCAGACCGCGCTCACCACCGCCCTGCGGGCGCTGGCCCCGCCGGGCGCCCCGGTGCTCGTCGAGTCGCCGACCTATCCGGGCATGCTGGCGATCGCCCGCTCGGCGGGACTGCGCCCGGTGCCGGTGCCCGTCGACCCCGACGGCGTCAAGCCCGAACTGCTCGCCGACGCCTTCCGTGCGACCGGCGCCCGGGTCTTCGTCTGCCAGCCGCTGTTCCAGAACCCGACCGGAGCCGTCCTGGCCCCGGCCCGCCGCGGTGAGGTGCTGCGCATCGCCCGCGAGGCGGGCGCCTTCGTCGTGGAGGACGACTTCGTGCGGCGGCTCGCGCACGAGGACGCCGGGCCGCTGCCCCGCCCGCTCGCCGCCGACGACCCCGACGGCGTCGTCGTGTACGTCGGCTCGCTCACCAAGGCGACCTCGCCGAGCTTCCGGGTCAGCGCCCTGGCCGCCCGCGGTCCGGTCCTGGAACGCCTGCGTGCCATCCAGGTCGTCGACACCTTCTTCGTGCCCCGCCCCCTCCAGGAGGCGGCGCTCGAACTCGTCGGCTCGCCCGCCTGGCCGCGCCATCTGCGGGCGGTCGCGGCCGAGCTGCGGACCCGGCGCGACACCCTGACCACCGCCCTCGCCCTGCACCTGCCCGAACTCGTCCTCCCGCACGTCCCGTCCGGCGGCTACCACCTCTGGCTGCGCCTGCCCGACGGCACCGAGGAGCCGGCGTTCACGGCCGCGGCCCTGCGCGCGGGCGTCGCCGTGACCCCCGGCCGCCCCTACTTCAGCGCCGAACCCCCGGCCCCGCACGTCCGCCTGAGCTTCGCGGCCGCCGCCGGGGCCGAGGAGATCGCCGAGGGGGTGCGGCGGCTGCGGTCGGCCCGCGACGAGGTGCTCGCGGAAACGGTTCGACACCGGGCACCCTGTCTGTGAAGGTCCCCTCATGACCTCCACCCCGCCCCTCGCCGAGGGCTACGAGATCTCCGCCGACCCCGACCGGATCGACGTCGGACGGGTGCACCGCTGGTTGTCGACCGACGCCTACTGGGCGCTCGGCCGGGAGCGCGAGAAGCAGGAGCGGGCCGTCGCCGGGTCGCTGAACTTCGGCGTGTACGAGGCGGTGTCCGGCGAGCAGGTCGCCTACGCGCGCGTGGTGACGGACCTGGCGACCTTCGCCTGGCTGTGCGACGTGTACGTGGACCCCGCGGTGCGGGGGAAGGGCATCGGGACCTCCCTCGTCGCGGCCGTCCGGGACCACCTGCGCCCGTACGGCCTGCGCCGCGTCCTGCTCGCCACCCACGACGCGCACGGCGTCTACGAGAAGATCGGCTTCGAGGCGCTGGAGCGGCCCGACCAATGGATGGCGCTGATTTTCGAGAAGTTCTCACACGGCGACTCTTGACCTGCCCACCCGCGCGTCCCACCATCACCGCATGGCACTCCGGGTCACGTTCGTCGCCGCGGCGCGCAGCTCCGCGTCGCTCGCCGAGCGTTTCGAGGACGCCCGCCCGCTGGACCAGGCGGGCTGGGACGAGGTGCAGCGGGCGGCCGGCGATCTCCTGCCGCTGGCGGCGGCCGAGCTGCGCTACTGCTCGCCGACCCCGCGCAGCCGTGCCACCGGCGACGCGCTCGGCTACGCGCCGCTCGTGCAGCTCGCCCTGCGGGACTGCGACATGGGGCGCTGGCGCGGATTCACCCTGGGGGAGGCGATGGCCCGGGAGCCGGAGGCGGTGGACGCCTGGCTGGCCGACCCGCGGGCCACTCCGCACGGCGGTGAGTCGCTGCCGGCGTTCATCTCCCGGGTGGGCGGCTGGCTCGACACCCGGCCCGTGGAGGACGGCTGCCGGATCGTGGCCGTCGCCGAGCCGAGCGTGATCCGGGCCGCCCTGGTCTACGCGCTCAAGGCGCCGCCGTCGACGTACTGGAACCTCGATGTGCGCCCGCTGTCGGCGACCACCGTCACCGGATGCGGCGGACGGTGGAACCTGCGCTTCGACGGGAGCGCGGTTCAGGCCTCGCGCACGTAGTCGGTGGTGAGGACCAGGTCCTTCGCGGGGCCGCGCACCCGCCAGACCGTCCGCCAGCGGCCGGCGTCCCGGACGGTGAACTCGCCCCGGTAGAGGTCCGCGGCGCACGGGTGTCCGGTCACGTGCCGCCCGCTCGTCAGGTCGAGGTCGTGGAAGGGCCGCCCGTCGGCGAACGTCACGTCGGCCGTGCCCGGCGCCCGCCCCGGCAGGAAGCGCAGGGTCCGCCCGGCGGGCCGCGCGACGCCTTGCCAGACGAACGTCCCGGACTCCTCGTGCAGCAGGCCACCGCCCTCCAGCGGGCCGAAAACCGTCGTCCCCTCGAAACGCCCTGCCCCGCCGCTCGCCAGGTCCCGCACCGACCGCTCGACCCGCCAGTGTCCGGCGAGGAACGCCATGGCGTCCGGCACCGGCCAGAACTCGCCCATCGCGCGCCCACCTCCGTCCCGTCCGTCGCCGCGCGACCCATTGACGCGCTCCGTCCCCCTCCCTATCTTGCCGTTCGAAGTGCTGATCAATGTCCGATATTTCGAACATTCGTGTACGGTCCGTGTACAGAGAGCCGCGGAGTATCCATGTCACCCAGCACCACCCGCACCCCGTCACGCGCTACCACCGCCACCCGCCGCAGACGCGGTCTCGCCGCCACCGCCCTGCTGGCGGCGACCGCCCTCCTCCCCGCCCCGGCCCACGCCGAGGACGCCGCCGACTACACGATCACCGTCGACCCCGCCGCCAGGGGCGCGGCGATCGACGACACGATGTACGGCGTCTTCTTCGAGGACATCAACCGGGCCGCCGACGGCGGCCTCTACGCCGAACTCGTGCAGAACCGGTCCTTCGAGTACTCCACCGCCGACAACCGGGCCTACACCCCGCTGACCTCGTGGACGGTCGACGGCACCGCGCAGGTCCTGAGCGACGCCGGCCGCCTCAACGAACGCAACCGCGCCTACCTCTCCCTGGCCGCCGGCTCGTCGGTCGCCAACGCCGGCTACAACACCGGCATCCGCGTCGAACGGGGCGAGAAGTACGACTTCTCGGTGTGGGCGCGCGCCGAGAACGGCACCACGCTCACCGTCGGCCTCCAGGACGCCGACGGCACCCTGGCGACCGCCCGCAGGGTGGCGGCGAAGGGCGGCTGGGCGAAGTACCGGGCCGCCTTCACGGCCACCCGCACCAGCAGCGACGGCCGCCTGACGGTCGCCTCCTCCGCGGCCGCCGCCCTCGACATGGTGTCCCTGTTCCCGCGCGACACCTACAAGCACCAGCCGAACGGCCTGCGCAAGGACCTCGCCGAGAAGGTCGCCGCCCTGAAACCCGGCTTCCTGCGCTTCCCCGGCGGCTGCCTGGTCAACACCGGCTCCATGCAGGACTACAGCGAGGCCTCCGACTGGCAGCGCGCCCGCGCCTACCAGTGGAAGGACACCATCGGCCCGGTCGAGGAACGTGCCACCAACGCCAACTTCTGGGGCTACAACCAGAGTTACGGCCTCGGCTACTACGAGTACTTCCGCTTCGCCGAGGACGTCGGCGCGATGCCGCTGCCCGTCGTCCCCGCCCTGGTCACCGGCTGCGGCCAGAACCGGGCCGTCGACGACGACGCCCTGCTCGAGCGGCACATCCAGGACACCCTCGACCTCATCGAGTTCGCCAACG
Organism: Streptomyces sp. NPDC051051; assembly: GCF_040682975.1. NCBI lineage: Bacteria > Bacillati > Actinomycetota > Actinomycetes > Kitasatosporales > Streptomycetaceae > Streptomyces > Streptomyces sp. NPDC051051. Next base: position 142,394 of record NZ_JBFBCB010000009.1, on the reverse strand, counting down.
GCCCCGTCACCTCGACCTGGGGCAGGAAACGCGCGCAGATGGGCCACCCGAAGCCCTTCCGCCTGACCCACCTGGAGGTGGGCAACGAGGAGAACCTGCCGGCCGAGTTCATGGCCCGGTTCAAGCGGTTCCGCGCGGCCGTCGCGGCGAAGCACCCGGACATCACCGTGATCTCCAACTCCGGCCCGGACGACGCCGGTGCCACCTTCGACACGGCCTGGCGGCTCAACCGCGACGAGAACGTCGCCATGGTCGACGAGCACTACTACAACAGCACGCGGTGGTTCCTCCAGAACAACGACCGCTACGACTCCTACGACCGCGGCGGGCCCAAGGTCTTCCTCGGCGAGTACGCCTCCCAGGGCAACGCCTTCCGCAACGGCCTCGCGGAGGCCGCCTTCATGACCGGCCTCGAACGCAACGCGGACGTGGTCGAGCTCGCCTCCTACGCGCCGCTGTTCGCCAACGAGGACTACGTGCAGTGGCGCCCGGACCTGGTGTGGTTCAACAACCACGCCTCCTGGAACTCCGCCAACTACGAGGTCCAGAAGCTGTTCATGACCAACGTCGGCGACCGCGTGGTCCCCTCGTCGGCCACCTCCACCCCCGCCGTGAGCGGCCCCGTCACCGGCGCCGTCGGCCTCTCGACCTGGGCGACCAGCGCGGCGTACGACGACGTGGTGGTCGCCGGCGCCGACGGGAGCACCCTGTTCGGCGACGACTTCTCCGGTGACGCCGGGCAGTGGACCCACACGGGTGGCGGCAGCTGGAGCATCCAGGACGGGCAGTACGTGCAGACCGACGGCGCCGCCGAGAACACCATGGTCTCCGCCGGGGACCCGGCATGGCACGACTACGACCTGCACGTGAAGGCCACCAAGAAGTCCGGCAAGGAGGGCTTCCTCGTCGCCTTCGGCGTCAAGGACACCGGCAACTACTACTGGTGGAACCTGGGCGGCTGGAACAACACCCAGTCCGCCGTCGAACAGGCCGTGGACGGCGCGAAGTCCACCCTGCTCGCCAAGCCCGGCAGCGTCGAGACGGGCCGCGCCTACGACCTCGACATCAAGGTGCGGGGCCGCCAGGTCACCCTCTACCTCGACGGCGGGGAATGGGGGCGCTTCACCGACGACAAGCCCGCCGAGCCGTTCCGTCAGGTCGTCACAGAGGACAGGAGGACCGGTGACCTGATCCTCAAGGTCGTCAACGCCCGCTCCGCCGAAGCCCGGACGGCCGTCGACCTCGGCGGCGCCAGGGTCTCCACCGAGGCCCGCGTGACCACGCTGGCCGCCGCGCCGGACGCGGTCAACTCGGAGACGGAGACCCCGGTCGCGCCGGTGACGTCCACCTTCACCGGCGTGGCCGACAGGTTCACGTACACCTTCCCCGCGAACTCGGTCACCTTCCTGCGCATCGGGCGGAAGTAGGCGCACGGAGCCGTAGGGAACCATCACGGGGCCGACTGCTGTCTTGCGGGCAGCAGTCGGCCCCCGCAAAAGGTGCGCGACATTTCGCGTTTCCCTGCCGGTGAAGGGACGCGTGCCAGGCTCGCCGGCATGCTCGCCGAACCGCGGGTCCCGGCGCCGGCCCGGTCGAGGCGGTCCCCGTCCCTGCTCGCCGCCCTCCTGACCGTCACGGCGTTCTGCGCCTCCGACGCCGTCGCCCGCAGCTTCCCCTTCGGCCCGCGCACCCGCAGCGTCAACGACCTGGGCAACCAGTACCTGCCGTTCCACGCGCACCTGTGGGACCTGCTGCACGGCCGGGCCGACGGCGGTGTCCTGTTCAACTGGCAGTCCGGCTACGGCGCGAGTTTCCTGCCCGACCTCGCCACCTACGTCACCAGCCCGTTCGCGCCGCTCGTCGCGGTGTTCCCGCGCGACCGGATCGACCTCGCGGTGTACGTCGTCACCGTGCTGAAGCCCGTCTGTGCCGCCGCCGCGATGACCCGGCTGCTCCGTTGCCTGCGGCCCGGCCGCTGGTGGGCGGCGGGACTGCTCGGCGCGTCCTACGCCTTGTGCGGCTGGACCGTGTCGAGCGGCACGTACAACCTGATGTGGCTCGACGGCCTCGTCGCCCTGCCGCTGCTGTGCCTGGTCGGCGAGTGGGCCCTGGCCGGACGGCGCCCGTTCCTCGGCGTGGGGATCGTGGCGGCGGCCTGGGCCGCCAACTTCTACACCGCGTACATGGCCACCCTCGCCGCCGGCCTCGTGCTGCTCCTGCGGCTGTGGCTCTCCGGACTCCCGCGCCGGGAAGGCCTCGCGGCGGCGGGCCGGGCCGCGCTGACCGCCGCCCTCGGCACGGGCCTCGCGGCACCCCTGGTGACGGTCGTGTACTTCGGCAGCGTCCACGCCTCCCCGGGCAGGTTCACGGGATTCACCCCGGTGACCACCCAGGACCTCCTGGCCCGCCTGCTGCCGACGACGTACGGCTTCGGCTCGCCCGCCCTCTTCGTGGGCACCCCCGCGCTGCTGCTCGCCCTCTCGCTGCCCTTCGTGCGGTCGGCGCCCGTGCGCGTGCGCGCCGGCTGGACCGTGCTGGTGGCCGTGGTGACGCTGTCGACGCAGTGGGCCCCGACCCAGCTGCTCTGGCACGCCTTCGCCGTACCGCAGGGCAGCTCGTACCGGCAGACCTTCGTGGTGTGCGCGCTCCTGGTGATCGCGGCCTGGCACGCGCTCTCGTACGGCCCGCCCGACCGGCGCGCGCTGGTCGCGGCGGGCGCGCTGCTCGCGCTGATCGCCGCCGTCGCGAGCCGCAGCGACCTGGTGCGCCCCGTGGCGTGGCCCGTGCTGCTCCTGGCCGCGGCGGGCACGCTGGGCGGGCTGGTCCTGCTCGGTCGTACCGGCGCCGGGCGCCGTACCGTGCCCGCCGTGTGCGCCGTGGTGCTGCTCCTCGGCACGCAGCTCGGCGAGGCCACCGCCACCGCCGCCGCGGCCACCCGCACACGGCTCGGACAGATGGACGATTACGCGCCCTGGGGGCAGCGGCGGCAGCGGCAGGCGGACGCGGTCGCCGAGGCCGACGGCTGGCCACGCCACCGGACCGACCCGGGCCGGGAGCAGACCGTGGGCAACGACCCGCTGATGGTCGGCGGCCAGGGCGCCCAGTACTACAGCAGCCACACCTCCGACGTGCTGTTCCGTACTCTCACCGCCCTCGGCGGCGGCTGGACCTCGGGCGGCCGCAGCCTCCAGAGCCTGGACAACGCCGTCACCGACGCCGTCTTCTCCGTCGGCGCCCGGGTGCACTCCCCGCCGGACCCGCACCAGAACTGGTTCCCGCAGGACGGCAGCGGGGTGACCGTGTCCCGGCGGAAGGTGCCGCCCCTGGTGACGGTACGGCCCGCCGCGGCTGGCGCCCCCGCCTTCGGGCCCTCGCCGTACCGCAACCAGGAGCTGCTGCTGGGCACCCGCGTCTACACCGTGCCCCGCCTCACCGTGCGGGCCGGCGACGGGACGGCCCCCGACCGGGTCGGGGGCGAGCGGCCGGGCGTACGCCTGGACGCTCCCGGCGCGAGGACCTCCACGGGCCGGCCGACGATCACGGCCGCGTGCCCGGCGGGCAGCGAGGTGTACCTGTGGGCGCCGGGGTTCGCGGGCACCGCGCGGCTCGTCGGTGCCCCCGCCGGGGCTCCGACCGGCCGGTTCCGGTCCGACTCCGTCAGCAAGACCGCCGCCATGCAGCGGCTGGGCACCGTGCCGGCGTCCGGACCCCTGCGCATCGATCTGTCCCCGAACCGGCCGGGCACCGTCCCGGACGGAGCCGTCGGCTGCCTGGACACCGCCCGGCTGGACGCCGCCGTCGAGCGGCTCACGGCCACCGGCGCCACCGAGGTGAGGGTCTCCGGCGGCACGGTCCGGGCGGAACTCCCCGAGGGCAGCACGGGGACCGCCGTCGTCGCGGCGCCCCGGATCGCCGGGTGGCGCTGCGCCACGGGCGACGGCCCCGCCGTACCCGCCGGCGAGCACCACGGCCTGGTCGCCGTCCCCCTCGACGGCTCCTCGACCCGTCTCACCTGCACCTTCCACCCACCCGGCCTGCGGCTGGGCACGGCCCTGGGAGGTGTGTCCCTGCTGGCCGTGGCGCTGCTCGGCGTCCTCACCGCCGTCCGACGCAGGCGGGGAGCCGGCCGTCCCGCCGGGAGATGGATTGTATAAACGTGCATAGCGACGTATAGTCATGCCATCCAAGAGGAGGGTGGACATGGCGGTACGTGCGGCAGTGGCCGGAGCGAGCGGGTATGCGGGCGGCGAGTTGCTGCGCCTGCTCCTCGCGCACCCCGAGATCGAGATCGGCGCCCTCACCGGCAACTCCAACGCGGGACAGAAGCTGGGAGCCCTCCAGCCGCACCTGCTGCCCCTCGCCGACCGCGTGCTCCAGGAGACCGCCCCGGAGGTGCTCGCCGGACACGATGCCGTCTTCCTCGCCCTCCCGCACGGACAGTCCGCCGCCGTCGCCGAACAACTCGGCCCGGACGTCCTCGTGGTCGACATGGGCGCCGACTTCCGGCTCGCGGACCCGGCCGACTGGGAGCGGTTCTACGGCTCCCCGCACGCCGGGACCTGGCCCTACGGTCTCCCCGAACTGCCGGGCGGCCGCGTCGCGCTGGAGGGGTCCAAGCGCATCGCGGTGCCCGGTTGCTACCCCACGGCCGTCTCCCTCGCCCTGTTCCCGGCGTACGCCGCCGGCCTGGCCGAGGCCCAGGCCGTGATCGTCGCCGCCTCCGGCACCTCCGGCGCGGGCAAGGCGGCCAAGCCGCACCTGCTCGGCAGCGAGGTCATGGGGTCGATGTCGCCGTACGGCGTCGGCGGCGGGCACCGGCACACGCCCGAGATGATCCAGAACCTCAGCGCGGCGGCGGGGGAGCGGGTCTCCGTCTCCTTCACGCCGACCCTCGCGCCGATGTCCCGCGGCATCCTCGCCACGTGCAGCGCCGCCGCCAAGGAGGGCGTCACCGCCGAGTCCGTGCGCGCGGCCTACGAGAAGGCCTTCGCCGACGAGCCCTTCGTGCACCTGCTGCCCGAGGGCCGGTGGCCCGCCACGGCGTCCGTCCAGGGTTCCAACGCCGTTCAGGTGCAGGTCGCCCTCGACGAGTCGGCGGGCCGCATCATCGCGATCAGCGCCATCGACAACCTGACCAAGGGCACCGCGGGCGGTGCCGTCCAGAGCATGAACATCGCCCTCGGGTTCCCCGAGGCGCTGGGACTTTCCACGATCGGAGTCGCACCGTGAGCGTCACGGCAGCCAAGGGATTCACGGCGGCGGGCATCGCCGCCGGGATCAAGGAGAACGGCAACCCGGACCTGGCCCTCGTGGTCAACACCGGGCCCCGCCGCGCCGCCGCGGGCGTCTTCACCTCCAACCGCGTCAAGGCCGCGCCGGTGCTGTGGTCCGAGCAGGTCCTCAAAAGCGGTGCCCTGTCCGCCGTGGTCCTCAACTCCGGCGGCGCCAACGCCTGTACGGGACCGAAGGGCTTCCAGGACACGCACGCCACCGCCGAGAAGGCCGCCGAGGTCCTCGGCCTGGGCGCCGGCGAGGTCGCCGTCGCCTCCACCGGACTGATCGGCGTCCTCCTCCCGATGGACAAGCTGCTCCCCGGGGTCGAGAAGGCCGCCGAGGCGCTCAGCGAGCACGGCGGCGAGAAGGCCGCCATCGCCATCAAGACCACCGACACCGTCCACAAGACGTCCGTCGTGGCGAAGGACGGCTGGACCGTGGGCGGCATGGCCAAGGGCGCGGGCATGCTCGCCCCCGGCCTGGCCACCATGCTCGTCGTCCTCACCACCGACGCCGACGTGGACAGCGGGACCCTGGACCGGGCGCTGCGCGCCGCCACCCGGGTCACCTTCGACCGCGTCGACTCCGACGGCTGCATGTCGACCAACGACACCGTGCTGCTGCTCGCCTCCGGCTCCGCCGGAGTCACCCCGGAGTACGCCGAGTTCGCCGAGGCCGTCCGCACCGTCTGCGACGACCTGGGCCAGCAGCTCATCCGCGACGCCGAGGGCGCCAGCAAGGACATCAAGGTCGAGGTCGTGGGCGCCGCGAGCGAGGACGACGCCGTCGAGGTGGGCCGCTCCATCGCCCGCAACAACCTCCTCAAGTGCGCCATCCACGGCGAGGACCCCAACTGGGGCCGCGTGCTCTCCGCGATCGGCACCACCGCGGCCGCCTTCGAGCCCGACCGGCTGAACGTCGCCATCAACGGCGTCTGGGTGTGCAAGAACGGCGGCGTCGGCGAGGACCGCGACAAGGTCGACATGCGCTACCGCGAGGTCCACATCACAGCGGACCTCGCGGCCGGCACCGAGACCGCCACCATCTGGACCAACGACCTCACCGCCGACTACGTCCACGAGAACAGCGCGTACTCCTCATGAGCACCACCCGCAAGCACACCGCCCTGCCCAAGGCCCAGATCCTCATCGAAGCGCTGCCCTGGCTGACCCGCCACAACGGCAAGACGGTCGTCATCAAGTTCGGCGGCAACGCCATGATCGACGAGGACCTCAAGGCCGCCTTCGCCCAGGACGTGGTCTTCCTGCACCACGCCGGCCTCAGGCCCGTCGTCGTGCACGGCGGCGGCCCGCAGATCAGCGCCGCCCTCGACAGGCACGGCATCGTCAGCGAGTTCAAGGCCGGCCTGCGCGTCACCACCGAGGAAGCCATGGACGTCGTACGGATGGTCCTGGCCGGCCAGGTCCAGCGCGAACTGGTCGGACTGCTCAACCAGCACGGCCCGCTCGCCGTCGGGCTCACCGGCGAGGACGCGCACACCATCACGGCCGTCAAGCACCAGCCCGAGATCGACGGTGAGCTGGTCGACATCGGGCGGGTCGGCGAGATCACCGCGATCGACACGGGCGCGATCGAGGCACTGCTCGCCGACGGCCGCATCCCGGTCGTCTCCTCGATCGCCCGCTCCCAGGACGACGGACATGTCTACAACGTCAATGCTGATACGGCGGCTGCGGCACTCGCTGCTGCTCTGGGCGCCGAAACCCTCATGGTCCTCACGGACGTCGAGGGCCTCTACGAGGACTGGCCGAACTCCGACGAGGTGATCAGCCGCCTCACCGCCTCCCAACTGGAGAAACTACTGCCGGAGTTGTCCTCCGGCATGGTGCCGAAGATGGAGGGCTGCCTGCACGCCGTCCGCGGCGGCGTCACCACCGCCCGCGTCATCGACGGACGCGTCCAGCACTCGATCCTGCTGGAGATCTTCACCGACGAAGGCATCGGCACGATGGTCGTGGCCGACGAGAAAGCCGTGTCCGGCGAGAAAGAGGGGGAGTCGTCATGAGCGACGCCGTCGTGAGCAACGCCGTCACGGGTGACGCCGTCAGCGGCAACGAGGAACTGACCGCGCGCTGGCAGGGCGCGCTCATGAACAACTACGGCACCCCGCTGCTCCCCCTGGTCCGCGGAGAGGGCACCCGGCTCTGGGACGCCGACGGCAACAGCTACCTCGACTTCGTCGGCGGCATCGCGACCAACGCCCTCGGCCACGCCCACCCGGCCGTCGTCGAGGCCGTGACCCGGCAGATCGGCTCCCTCGGCCACATCTCCAACTTCTTCCTGGCCGAACCGACCGTGGCCCTCGCCGAACGGCTCCTGCAGCACTTCGGCCGGGAGGGCAGGGTCTTCTTCTGCAACTCCGGTGCCGAGGCCAACGAGGCCGCCTTCAAGATCGGCCGGCTGACCGGGCGCACCCACGTCGTGGCCACCGAGGGCGCCTTCCACGGCCGTACGATGGGCGCCCTCGCGCTCACCGGGCAGCCCGGCAAGCGCGACCCCTTCCTGCCGCTGCCCGGCGACGTCACCCACGTCCCCTTCGGCGACGCGAAGGCGCTGGCCGCCGCCGTCACCGAGGAGACCGCGCTCGTCGTCCTCGAGCCGATCCAGGGCGAACTGGGCGTCGTCGTCCCGCCCGCCGGCTACCTCAAGGCCGCCCGCGCCATCACCGCCGCCACCGGGGCCCTCCTCGTCCTCGACGAGGTGCAGACCGGCATCGGCCGGACCGGGCACTGGTTCGAGTACCAGGCCCACGAAGGCGTCCTGCCCGACGTGGTCACCCTCGCCAAGCAGCTCGGCGGCGGACTGCCGCTCGGCGCCACGGTCGCCTTCGGCCGGGCCGCCGAACTGCTCCGGCCCGGCCAGCACGGCACGACGTTCGGCGGCAACCCCGTCGCCTGCGCCGCCGGACTCGCCGTCCTCGACACCATCGAGAACGAGGGGTTGCTGGAGAACGTCAAGCGGCAGAGCGAACGGCTCCGCAGCGGAATCGAGGGTCTCGGCCACCCGTTGATCGATTATGTCCGGGGCGCGGGGCTCCTCCTGGGTATCGTGCTCACCGAGCCGCTCGCGCCCCAGGTGCGCCAGGCGGCTCAGGAGGCCGGTTTCCTGGTCAACGCGCCCGCCCCCGACGTCGTACGGCTCATGCCACCGCTGAACCTCGGCGACGACGAGGCGGACGCGCTGCTCGCAGCACTGCCCGGCATCCTCCAGGCAGTGCACGGGGACGGACGATCCGGGGAATGAGACGACGATGAGCCAGGCGCAGGACCACGAGCAGCCGGCGGCCAACGGGCCCGCCGTGCCGCAGACCCGCACCGCCCGCCACCGCCGGATCGTGGACATCCTCAACCGGCAGCCGGTGCGCTCGCAGAGCCAGCTGGCGAAACTGCTCGCCGACGACGGGCTGAGCGTCACCCAGGCGACGCTCTCCCGCGATCTGGACGAGCTGAACGCGGTGAAGATCCGCAACAACGACGGCGACCTGATCTACGCGGTGCCCAGCGAGGGCGGATTCCGGACGCCGCGGGTCCCGCTGGGAGGGTCGGCGAAGGAGGAGCGGATGCGGCGGCTGTCGCAGGAGCTGCTCATCTCCGCGGAGGCCTCCGCGAACCTCGTGGTCCTGCGTACGCCGCCGGGCGCGGCCCAGTTCCTCGCCTCGGCGATCGACCAGGCGGAACTGCACGACATCCTCGGCACGATCGCCGGCGACGACACGCTGCTGCTCATCAGCCGGGAGCCGACGGGCGGTCAGGCCCTGGCGGACCACTTGCTGAGGCTGGCCCAGAACACGTGAGGCCCCGCCGGTCCGGCCGGTCCCTCGTCTGCGGGTGAGGGGGCCGGTCGCGCCCGCGCGGCGGAGCCGCACCCCGGCACGGCCCCGCGCCTCCGGGGTGCTGCGGTCACCCGTGTCGGCACCGGCCGCCGTCCGCGGGCATGCGTGCCGCCCGGGGCGGCACGGGTGGGCGCCGGGTCGCACGACCCGCGCCCCCGGCACCGGCCCGACGGCCGGGTCGAACGGCGTTCAGCCCAGCCGGCGCGCCAGTCCGCCGGTGCACCGCACCTCGTCCCCGGCCGTGATCAGCAGTGCCTCCGCGTCCGGGAGCGACTCCAGCCACCGCAGCCCCTCCCGCGACCCCATCGCGAAGGCGGCCGTGGCCCAGCAGTCCGCCCAGGTCAGCCGGGGCGCGACGACGGTCACGGCGACCAGGTCGGTCACCGCCGACCGCCCCGTGCGCGGGTCGATGATGTGCGCCCCCCGCTCCACCGTCCCCGACGTGGCCACCGCCAGCTCGTCCGCCCCCGCCGCCGAGACCACCGCCGCCAGCCCGCCGGGCCGCAGCGGATCCGACACCCCGACCCGCCAGGGCCGGTCGGGACCGGGCACGCCCAGCAACTGCACGTCGCCGCCGCCGTTGACGCTCACCCCCCTCACCCCCGCCGCGGCGATCACCCGCGCCGCGCGCTCGGCCGCCCACCCCTTGACGATCCCGGTGGGGTCGAGCCGGCCGTCCTGGTAGCGCATGCTGAACCAGCCCCCGCTGGTCCGCTCCGCCTCCGCGCCCAGCTCCAGCACTTCGGCCACCTCGGGGCCGCACTCCTCGACGGTCAGCTCGCCGCGTGCCAGCCGGGAGACCTGACTGTCCTCCCGGTAGGTGCTGAAGGCCTCGTTCACCCGGTGCAGACCGGCGACCGCCTCGTCGAGGGCCGCCCGCACCGCCCCGGGTTCCCCGCCGCGGACGTCGAAGGAGAAGACGGTCCCCATGACCTCCTCCGCGTGCCGCACCACGGCGGGTGTCTGTGACGGCTCGGCCACCGGGTCAGCCACCGGCCTGGTCCAGCGCCGACTGGAGGGACTTCTTGTAGCCCGCGCTGGTGTAGGTGGCGCCGGAGACGGCGTCGATGTCGGCGGTGCCGGCGGCCACGGCGGCCTGGTTGAGCTTGGGGACGGCGTCGGCGGTGACCCGGTCGCTCTGCCCGCCCTCGGGTGCCTGGACCGCCTCCGCCTTGGTGATCCTGCCGCCGCTGACCGTGATCCGGACCTGCACGGTGCCGTACTGCGTCTGCGCGGCCTCCCCGGTGAAGGTGCCGCCCGCCTGGGCGTTCCCCGAGCCCTCCGGTGCCTTCGGGGCCTCCGGCGCCTTCGATCCCTGCTGGGCCCCCGAACCCTGCGTCCCCGCGCTCGCGTTGGCCTTGTCGATCGCCGACTGGAGGGACTTCCTGTAGCCGGCGCTGGTGTAGGTGGCGCCGGAGACGGCGTCGATGTCGGGGCTCTGCTGGGTGACGACGGCCTGGTTGAGCTTGGGGACGGCGTCGGCGGTGACCTGGTCGCTCTGCCCGCCCTTGGGCGCCTGGACCGCCTCCGCCCTGGTGATCCGGTTCTTGCTGACGGTGATCCGCACCTGCACGGCCCCGTACTGCGTCTGTGCGGCGTCCCCGTTGAAGGTGCCGGACACCTGGGCGGTGCCCGTCGCCCCCTGGGAGGCCCCCGCGCTCGCCTTCATCCTGTCGATCGCCGACTGGAGGGACTTCTTGTAGCCGGCGCTGGTGTAGGTGGCGCCGGAGACGGCGTCGATGTCGGCGCTCTGCGCGGTGACCGCGGCCTGGTTGAGCTTGGGGACGGCGTCGGCGGTGACCTGGTCGCTCTGCCCGCCCTTGGGCGCCTGCACCGCCTCCGCCTTGGTGATCCTGCCGTCGGCGACGGTCAGGCGTACCTGCACGGCGCCGTACTGCGTCTGTGCCGCGTCACCGGTGATCGCCCCGGACGCGGCCGCTGCGGCCCCGCCCTGGGCGGCCTCCTGGGCCGCCGCGCCGGCGGCCTGGGCGGAGCCGGGGTCCGACGCCGGCTTCAGTGACAGCAGCAGCACGATCCCGGACACGGTGGCCGCGCCCGCGAGGACGACGCGCCGCAGAGGGTGGTTCTTCTTCATCGTTCCTGATTCCCGTCGCTTCCCGTTGCTTGCCGCGGATCCGTGGATGTCCGTCGCTGGGTGTCCGTCGCTCACATCTCGAACGACTCGTGGTGGATGCGGCGGGCGGGCACTCCGGCGCCGCGCAGTGCCTCGTACACGTTCTGGGCGAAGCCGGGCGGCCCGCACATGAAGACGTCGTGCTCCCCGATGTCCGGCAGCTTGCGTTGCAGGGACTCCGCCGAGATGTCGGGGCGCTCCCCGTCGGGGCTGTTGACGGCGTACATCAGCCGTGCCTCCCGCTCGTCGGCGATCTTCGCCAGCTCGTCCCACAGCGCCAGGTCCTGTGTGCTGTTGGCCCGGTAGAGGAGCGTGATGTCGCCGGCCGCGCCGGGCAGCGTCTCGAACAGCGCCCGCATCGGCGTGATGCCGACGCCGCCGGCCACCAGCAGCACCTTGCCCTGGCTGCGCCGGGACGCCGTCAGCGCGCCGTAGGGGCCCTCGGCCCACACCTTCACGCCGGGCTTCAGGCCGCGCAGCGCGGAACTGTGGTCGCCGATCGCCTTGACGGTGATGCGCAGCAGTTCGGGGCGGGGCGCCGCCGACAGCGAGTACGGGTGGGAGCTGAACCGCATGCCCGGCGCCATGAACCGCCACCGGAAGAACTGTCCGGCCTCCGCGCCGATCCGGTGCAGCTTGCGCCCGCCGATCAGCACCGACACGATGCCGGGCGTCTCCTCGATGACCGCTTCGACGTACATGCGGTGGCGCAGGTTCAGCCGGATCGGGGTGAGGACGCGGTACCAGACGACCAGCGCGGTGACCGACCCGTACAGCGCGTACCAGACGGTCTTCGCGGCGGGTTCGACGGCGAAGTCGTTGCCGGTGGTGAGCTGGTGCCAGAACGTCAGGAACACCGCGGCGTAGGTCAGGAGGTGGACGTGGTACCAGGTGTCGTACGGCATCCTGCGGCGCACCGGGCCGATCGACGCCAGGCCGATGACCACCAGCAGGGAGGTGCCGATGGCCGCCTTGCCCATGTCGGGCAGCTGGTTCACGGAGTCGATCGTCTGCTGCACGATGTCGCCGAGCGACCTGCCGGACTGGAGCGCGTACCCCCACATGATGAGGAACACGTGCACGAAGGTGAGGCTGAGCGTGTAGCGGCCGGTCATCGCGTGCCAGCGGGCGACCCGGTCCGAGCCGACCCGGCGCTCCAGCGCGGGCACCCGGGCCATCTGGAGGACGACGAGAGCCATCAGGTATCCGGCGAGCAGACCCGTGATCCGGCCGGCGTTGAGGATCTTGCCGTTGGTGTCCGCGATGGACGCGGTGTTGTCCCACCACAGCCACAGCACACCCGCGGCACCCGCCCAGACGGCGAGCAGCAGCGGGACGGCCGGGGAGCGGCGCGGACGGATGCGGCGCATCGTCTGGCGGCGGGCGGCACGGCCGCCGGCGATCGTCGTGGTCACTGTTCCTCCGTGGTGCGGACCCTTGGCCCACAGATACGGGTCACGGCCGCCCGGTGTTCAGCGCCGCACCGAGTCGGCCACCGTTCGACGGCGCCCGCGGGACGGGTGACCGTACCGGCGCTCGGCACCGGGCTCGGCACCGGGTCCAGCACCGGGCTCGGCACCGGGTTCAGTAGCGGGTGATCGCCGTCCCTCCGCCTTCCGTCCCGATCGCGATGTGCGGCCGCTCCCGCGGGCGGGCCCACGCCAGGATCCGCCGCATCGCGTCCACCGGAACCGACACACAACCCGCCGTCGCCCCCCGCCCGTCGACGTGGAGGAAGATCCCCGCCCCGCGACCGCGCACCGGCTCGCGGTAGTTGAACCCGATCACCAGGGCGTGCGCGTACTGCGTCCGGAAGCCGATCAGGTGCTCGGACTCGGCGGCACGGCAGTCGGCCGCCCGCGGTTCGCTCCACCGGTTGTAGGAGCGGGACGCGTCGTCCTGGCACCACCAGGAGTCCTCGTGCACGCGCCGGTGGGCGTACGTCGTCCCGCGGGGCGGCGCCTGGACGCCGAACGCGAACGGCAGGCCGTACAGCCCGGTCGGTGTCGTCCCGGTGCCCTGCCGGCGGACGGCACCCTCGACCAGCCCGTTCGCGCCGAACCGGGCCGGTGCGGAACCGGCCCGCACCCACCGGCCGCCTCGCAGGTCCCACCAGGCGAGGGTGCCCGCCGTGGCGCCGGTCCCCGGGGCGACGGCGGTGATCAGCTGGGTGCCGCCGCCCGTGTCCGCCATCCGCGCGGGGAGCGGGGGTGAGCCGCCGGTGCCCGGGGCCGTCCCGAGCAGCGGCAGGGACGCACAGGCGAGGGCGGTGGCGAGGGCACGACGGCGCATGGTCAGAAGCTAAGCGGCGGCGGCCCCCCCCGGCAGGCCGGGTGGGCCGACCGTGCGCGGCACCGCCGCCCGGCCGCCCCGTCGGCGGATCACCGGTCCCGGTACCGCGCGCGTCCGCGTCAGAGCGGACGCAGGGGCAGCGGGAGTCCCGGGAGTCCGTCCATGCTCGTCGCCACGTGTTCCTTCTTCGCGAAGTACGCGCTGAGCGACTCGTCGTCCTCGCGCGCGAACCGCTTCCCGTGCAGATCCCGGTCCTCGTCGTACGTCATGAAGGGCACCGCGTACCCGCAGGTGTCCCGGACCAGTTCGGCGTGCACGACGATGATCGCCCGCAGCCCGTGCCGGGTCGGGTCGATGTCGGGGAAGTGGCCGAGGAGGTCCGTGAAGCGGGGGTCGCCGCGGAAGACCGGTTCGCCGCGGCCGTGCACCCGCACGATGTTCGGCGGCCCCTGGAACGCGCACCACATCAGGGTGATCCGGCCGTTCTCCCGCAGATGCGCGACCGTCTCGGCGTTGGAGCCGGCGAAGTCCAGATAGGCCACGGTGTGTTCGTCGAGGACGGCGAACGACCCCCTGAGGCCCTTGGGGGAGAGGTTCACCGTGCCGTCGCCGGACAGCGGCGCGGTCGCGGTGAAGAAGAGGGGCTGCTCCTCGATGAATGTGCGGAGTCGGCCGTCGATGCGTTCATAGGTCTTTCCCATGTCCAGCGATTATTCGGGAAAGCCGTTCGCATGTCTGAATGATTTCGCGATCAGCGCCGCGGCGGCCGCCCCGGCCGGCGTTCCTCGGGGCGGCCACCGCGCCTGTCACGTCACTTGTTCAACGTGCAGGGCGCGAGGGCGTCGAGGCCCTGGGGCTTGGCGGCGGTGCGGCCGATGGCGGTCGCGATGCGGTTGACGGTGGCGACGCGCTTGTCCTTGAGGGGGCCGAGGATGGCGTTCTGGACGAAGTTGGGGCCGCCCTGGCCGACGGTGTCGACGAGGCGCTTGTTGGCTTCGGCGATCTGGGTGTCGAGGAGGGCGAGGTTGCGGTCCACCTCGGCCTTGGCGGTGGCGGGGATCGCGGGGAGTCGGGAGGCCACGTCCGGGCAGCTGATCGTTCCGGGGGCGCCGGCGTTGCCCGCGTTTCCGTTGTTGCCTGCGTTGCCGTTGTTCCCCGCGTTCCCGTTGTTCCCGGCGTTGCCGTTGTTCCCGGCTTGCTGACCGGGTGCCGCAGCCACGCCGTCGAGGGCGCAGGGCGCGAGGGCGTCGAGGCCCTGGGGCTTGGCGGCGGTGCGGCCGATGGCGGTCGCGATGCGGTTGACGGTGGCGACGCGCTTGTCCTTGAGGGGGCCGAGGATGGCGTTCTGGACGAAGTTGGGGCCGCCCTGGCCGACGGTGTCGACGAGGCGCTTGTTGGCTTCGGCGATCTGGGTGTCGAGGAGGGCGAGGTTGCGGTCCACCTCGGCCTTGGCGGTGGCGGGGATCGCGGGGAGTCGGGAGGCCACGTCCGGGCAGCTGATCGTTCCGGGGGAGGCGAGCGTCCGGGCGTTCGCGCCGTTGCTCTTGGACGTCTCCCCGGCGAGGGCGGAGTTCACGACCACCGCGCCGGTCAGCGCCAGAGCGGCGGCGCCGCCGATGACCGCCACACGGCGCTTGTTGTACTTCGGAAGAGCCCTGGACATGCGGATGCCTCACTTGGGTCAGGAGCGGGTGGGTCGAACGCGGCGCCTGCGTCCAGCGGTGAGTACGGGTAAGCGGTTGCCGTTGTTCAAAGGCGTTTCGAAAACATCCGCGAGGCCGACCGGTGTCCGGACCCGCCGTCGGCTCGATTGACGAATCATGCAGAACACTGCATACTCATGCATGAGTCGACCTGTGAAGAGCATCGGCGGCCGGCGAAGACCTGAGTTCGCCCACACCCTCTCTAGGAGCAACGCAAGTGAGCAGCAACAGCGGTGACGTACGGCTCTGGGGCGGCCGGTTCGCCGACGGACCCGCCGAGGCCCTGGCGAAACTGTCCGCGTCCGTCCACTTCGACTGGCGGCTCGCGCCCTACGACATCGCCGGTTCGCGTGCCCACGCGCGTGTGCTCCACAAGGCGGGCCTGCTCACCGGCGACGAGCTGACGGCCATGCTCGCGGGCCTGGACCGGCTGGCGGCGGACGTGGCCTCGGGGGCCCTGGTCGGCACCGTCGCCGACGAGGACATCCACACCGCCCTGGAGCGGGGCCTGCTGGAGATCCTCGGCCCCGACCTCGGCGGCAAGCTCCGCGCGGGACGCTCGCGCAACGACCAGGTCGCCACCCTCTTCCGGATGTATCTGCGTGACCACGCCCGGATCATCGGCGGTCTCATCGCCGATCTCCAGGACGCCCTGATCGGCCTGGCGGAGGCCCACCCGGACGTGGCGATGCCCGGCCGCACCCACCTCCAGCACGCCCAGCCGGTCCTCTTCGCCCACCACGTCCTCGCGCACGTGCAGCCCCTGTCCCGGGACGCGGAGCGGCTGCGCCAGTGGGACGAGCGCACGGCCGTCTCGCCGTACGGCTCGGGAGCGCTCGCCGGTTCCTCGCTCGGCCTCGACCCGGAGGCGGTCGCCGCGGATCTCGGCTTCGAGCACGGCAGCGTCGGCAACTCGATCGACGGCACGGCCTCCCGCGACTTCGTCGCCGAGTTCGCCTTCATCACCGCGATGATCGGCGTGAACCTGTCCCGGATCGCCGAGGAGATCATCATCTGGAACACGAAGGAGTTCTCCTTCGTGACCCTGCACGACGCGTTCTCCACGGGCTCGTCGATCATGCCGCAGAAGAAGAACCCGGACATCGCGGAGCTGGCGCGCGGCAAGAGCGGCCGTCTGATCGGCAACCTGACCGGTCTCCTGGCCACCCTCAAGGCCCTGCCCCTCGCGTACAACCGCGACCTCCAGGAGGACAAGGAGCCCGTCTTCGACTCCTGCGAGCAGCTGGAGGTCCTGCTCCCCGCCTTCACCGGCATGGTCGCCACCCTGACCGTCCACCGCGAGCGCATGGAGGAACTGGCCCCGGCCGGCTTCTCCCTCGCCACCGACGTCGCCGAGTGGTTGGTCAAGCAGGGCGTGCCGTTCCGGGTGGCGCACGAGGTCGCCGGCGAGTGCGTGAAGGCCGCCGAGGCCGAGGGCAAGGAACTGGACGAGCTGACCGACGAGCAGTTCGCGAAGATCTCCGCCCACCTCACCCCCGAGGTGCGTTCCGTCCTCAACGTCCCCGGCGCCCTCGCCTCCCGCAACGGCCGCGGCGGTACGGCGCCCAGCGCGGTCGCCGTCCAGCTCGCCGAGGTGAAGGCGGACGTGGCCGTCCAGCACCAGTGGGCGGACGCCAAGAAGTAGCGGCTCCGCCGTCATCGGGGCGTCGCGGGTTACGTTGGTCGCCAGCCGTACCGGAGCCGACCGAACGGAGCCCGCGATGCCCTTCGCCCGCCTCGCCGCAGCGACGACCCCCACCTGCCACATCGGCCTGGGTCTCGCCGCGGTCGGCCGCCCCGGCTACATCAACCTCGGCCGGGACCGCGACCTCGGGGACGACCGCGGCGTCGAGACGCTGCGCGCCCGCACCCACGAACTCCTCGACGCCGCCTACGCCCAGGGCGTCCGCTACGTCGACGCGGCCCGCTCCTACGGGCGTTCCGAGGAGTTCCTCGCCGACTGGCTGGCGGCCCGCCCCGACGCGACCGACGTCGTCGTCGGCAGCAAGTGGGGCTACACCTACACCGCCCAGTGGGCCACCGACGCCGAGCTGCACGAGGTCAAGGACCACACCCTCGCGACGTACGAGCGGCAGCGCGCCGAGACGGCCCGCCTGCTCGGTGACCGTCTCGACCTCTACCAGATCCACTCGGTCACCCCGGACAGCCCGGCCCTCACCGACAAGGAACTCCACGCCAGGCTGGCCGAGGCCGCGGCCGGGGGCCTCACCGTCGGCTTCTCCACCAGCGGTCCCGCCCAGGCCGACGCCGTCCGCGCCGCCCTCGCCGTCGAGGTCGACGGCGTCCCCCTCTTCCGTACCGTCCAGTCCACGTACAACGTCCTGGAGACCTCGGCCGGTCCGGCCCTCGCCGAGGCCCACGACGCCGGACTCACGGTGATCGTCAAGGAGGGCATGGCCAACGGCCGTCTCGCCGGGCCGCACGCACCGGACGCCCTCAGGGCGGTGGCCGAGGAGGCAGGCCTCGGCTGTGACGCGGTCGCCCTCGCGGTGATCCTGCGGCAGCCGTGGGCCGGGGTCGTCCTGTCCGGCGCCGCGACCGCCACGCAGCTCTCCTCCAACCTGCACGCGGCCGTCGTCGACATCGACGAGGACCGCCTGGACCGGCTCGCCGCCCTGGCGGAGGAGCCGGCCGCCTACTGGGAGCGGCGCGGCCGACTGCCCTGGCACTGAGAGATCACCCCGGGAGCCGCCATGCGAGATGCACATGCCGCCAATGAGACATTGATGTCTCATATGGGTTATGGTCGTCTCATGGCTGTCGATCGTGACCATGTGCTGCGCAGTGCCGCGGCCCTGCTGACCCGCAGATCCACCGCGACCATGGACGAGGTCGCCAAGGCCGCCGGGATCAGCAGGGCCACCCTGCACCGGCAGTTCGCCGGACGCGACGCGCTCGTACGGGCGCTGGAGGCGCTCGGCATCCAGGAGTGCGAGGCCGCCCTGGACCGGGCCCGCCCCGACGACGGCCCGGCGAGCGGGGCCGTCCGCCGAGTGGTCCGCGAGATCGAACCCGCGGCCGCCCTGCTGGCCTTCCTCTACAGCGAGAACCAGCTGTTCGAGGGAGAGGAGCAGAACGCGGGCTGGGCCAGTATCGACGACCGCGTCGCCGCCCTGTTCCGGCGCGGCCAGGCCGACGGCGAGTTCCGCATCGACCTGACACCGGCCTGGCTCACCGAGGCCCTGTACGGCCTGCTGGCCTCCGGCGCCTGGGCGGTCGCGGAAGGCCGCGTCGCCCGCAACGACTTCACCCACATGATCGTCGAACTGCTGCTCGGCGGCGCGCTGAGGAGGGAGGAAGCATGACCGGCACGCTGCAGCCGGTGACCCCGGACGAGGCGGTGAAGCGCCCCGGCCGCTGGCTCGCGCTCTCCGTCCTCGTGTTCGCCGTGCTGCTGGTGGCCGTCGACGCGACCGTCCTCGGCCTGGCGACCCCGTACATCAGCGAGGACCTCGAGCCCTCGGGAACCCAGCTCCTGTGGATCGGCGACGTGTACTCCTTCGTCATCGCCGGTCTGCTGGTCTCGATGGGCAGCCTGGGCGACCGGATCGGCCGCAAGCGCGTCCTGCTCGTCGGCGCCACCGCCTTCGGAGCGATATCCGTGCTGAACGCGTACGCGACGACACCCGAGATGATGATCGCCGCCCGAGCTCTCCTCGGCGTCGCCGGCGCCACCCTGATGCCCGCCACCCTCGCCCTGATCCGCAACCTCTTCCACGACCCGCGCGAGCGGAGCCTGGCCGTGGGCATCTGGGGCGCCACGGCCTCCGCCGGCACGGCGGTCGGCCCGATCGTCGGCGGCTTCCTCCTCGAACACTTCTGGTGGGGCTCGGTCTTCCTCATCAACCTGCCCGTGATGGCGGTCCTCGTCGTGGTCGGCATCCGGACCCTGCCCGAGTCCCGCAACCCGGACCCGGGCCCGTGGGACCTGGCCGGCGTGGCGCTCTCCCTCGTCGGCGTGATCGCGGTCGTCTACGCCGTCAAGGAGGCCGCCGCCCACGGCCTCACCCGGGTCACGGCCGGCGCCGCCCTGCTGGGCGCGGCGGCGCTGTACGGCTTCGTCCGCCGCCAACTGACGCTGCCGGTACCGCTGCTGGACATGCGCCTGTTCCGCAACCGCGGTTTCAGCGGCGCGGTCCTGGCCGACCTGCTGACCGTCCTCGGCCTGTCCGGCCTGGTCTTCTTCCTCTCCCAGTACCTGCAACTGGTGCAGGGCAGGAGCCCGTTGGAGGCAGGACTCGCCGAACTGCCCGCCGCGGTCGGCGCGGTGGTCGCCGGTCTGCTCGCCGGCCACGCGGCCCGGCGCTTCTCGGTCAGGGCGGTCGTCTCCGGCGGCCTCGCGGCGATCGGGCTGGCGCTGGCCGCCCTCACGGTGATCGACGAGAGCACCGGCTATCCGCTGCTGGGAGCGTCCCTGCTGGTCGTCGGCGTGGGCGCGGGCCTGTCGTTCACCGTCACGGCCGATGTGATCCTGTCCTCGGTGCCCAAGGAGGAGGCCGGCTCGGCGTCCGCGGTCTCGGAGACGGCGTACGAACTGGGCGCGGCCCTGGGCATCGCCGTCCTGGGCTCGATCGTGACGGGCGTCTACCGCGGCTTCCCGTCCCCGCCGGGCACGCCCGCGGGAGCGCACGAATCGCTGGGCGGGGCGGTGGAGGCGGCCTCGGGCCTGCCCGCGGCCACGGCCCGGGAACTGCTGGCGTCGGCGCGCGGGGCCTTCGTCGACGGCCTCACGATCGCGGCGGGCGTGGGCGCGGCGGTGCTCCTGGCGACGGCGGCGGCAGCGTGGTTCATGCTCCGGGGCCAGCGCCTGGACGGCCGGCCCTGAGAGCCGCGTAGCCGTGCCGAGCCGCTGAATCGTGCCGAGCTCCGGAACCGTGCTGAGCTGCGGAACCGCATCGAGCCGCGGCCCAGCAGCGAGGGCGCGGCCGTCCGTGGGGCGGCCGCGCCCGGTCGCGCGTCCTCAGGCGGCCTTCGCCTTCGTGGCGTACATGTCCACGTACTCCTGCCCGGACAGCCGCATGACCTCCGCCATCACGGAGTCCGTCACCGCGCGCAGTACGTACCGGTCCCGGTCCATCCCCTCGTACCGGGAGAACTCCATCGCCTCGCCGAACCGCACGGTGACCCGCCCGGGCCGGGGCATCCCCGCCCCGCCCGGCTGCAACTTGTCCGTGCCGATCATCGCGAAGGGGACGACGGGCGCACCCGTCATCAGCGTCAGACGGGCGATACCGGTACGCCCCCGGTACAGGCGGCCGTCGGGAGACCGCGTCCCCTCGGGGTAGATCCCGAAGACCTTCCCCTCCTCCAGCACCCGCCGCCCGGTCATCAGCGCGGCCACGCCTCCGCGGCCGCCGTCGCGGTCGACCGGGATCATGCCGACGCCGATGAAGAACCAGGCCATCAGCCGGCCCTTGAGGCTCTCGCCGGTGACGTACTCGTCCTTGCCGATGAAGAAGACCTGCCGGTCGCAGACCAGCGGCAGGATCATCGAGTCGATGAAGGTCAGGTGGTTGCCGGCCAGGATGACCGGACCGTCGCCCGGGATGTGCTCCGCGCCCTCGACCCGGGGGCGGAACATCAGGCGCATGATCGGTCCGAGCACTGCCTTGATGAGCGCGAAGCGGGACAACGGGCCCTCCGATGTCAAGGGATGACGGTATGAGTCTGTGCAGGTGAGGACGATACTCGCGCCGCCGGTGGCGGCGCACATCGGGTTCACCGAGGTCTTACGCACTGTTGACCTACGTTTACCTGCACGGCCGCTCCGCCGCGGGCCCGACACACGGACGGAACGATGTGACGGACATCGCGCCCCGGAGGCCCGTGCGGTCCCCACGGCCTCCGCGCCGGTGGCCGGATGCGGTCTCGGCCGGTACCGATCGCGTACCCCGCCTCGCGCCACCGAATCGGACGCCCCGTCATGCCGTCGTACGGCACCCGCCGTCCACCGTCAGCCGGGTGTTCCGATCGAGGTCTCCCGGCGGTCATGTCCACGCACCTACGATCGGCGCGCACGGGACGAGCCGATGGCAGGAGGACCCCCATGGTGACGCAGGAGTCGCAGGAACCGCAGAACCCGAACGCCCAGCCGAGTGGAACCGGACGGCGGGCGTTCCTCGGAGCGGCCGCCGCGCTCGGCGCCGCCGGAACGACCCTGGGCCTCGCCGGCACCGCGGGAGCGACCGGGGCGCGGCCCGGCGGCAAGGGCATCCGCAGCCTCCCCGTGCCGACGGTCATCGGCCACCGCGGCGCCAGCGGATACCGGCCCGAGCACACCTTCGGCTCCTACCAGCTCGCCCTCGACCTCGGCGCCGACATCGTCGAGGCCGGCGACCTCGTCCCCACCAAGGACGGTCACCTCGTCTGCCGCCACGAGCCGGAGATCGGCGGCACCACAGACGTCGCGAGCCACCCCGAGTTCGCCGGCCGCCGGACCACCAAGCTGCTCGACGGCGTCTCCACCACCGGCTGGTTCACCGAGGACTTCACGCTCGCCGAGCTGAAGACGCTCCGCGCGACCGAGCGCATCCCCGCCAACCGCCCCCACAACACCCTCTACAACGGCCGCTGGGAGATCCCCACCTTCGAGGAGGTCCTGCGCTGGCAGGACGAACAGACCCGCAAGCGCGGCAAGCAGGTCTGGATCTACCCCGAGCTGAAGCACCCCACCTACTTCCGCAAGCTCGGCCTCAACCTGGAGGAGCGCGTCGCCGGACTGCTGCGCAAGCACGGCAAGGACGGCCGGAACGCGCCCGTCATCCTCCAGTCCTTCGAGCCGACCAGCATCCAGCGCCTGGACAGGATGGTCCGCAACCCGCTCGTCGTCCTGCTCTCCGGCGCCACCACCCGCCCCTGGGACTTCGTCGAGACCGGCGACCCGCGCACGGTCGCCGACCTGGTCACCCGCGAGGGCCTGCGCGAGATCGCCGGCTACGCCCAGGGCATCGGCCCCACCCTCGACCTGGTCGTCCCCAGGGACGCGGCCGGCAACCTCACCACGCCGACCACCCTGGTGAAGGACGCCCACGCGGCCGGCCTCGTCCTGCACCCGTACACGATGCGCAACGAGAACCCCTTCCTGCCCGCGAACTTCCGCAAGGGCACCGACGCGGACGCCTACGGCGACGTGTTCGGCGCGTACAAGGCGTACTTCGCCACCGGAATCGACGGTGTCTTCACCGACCAGCCGGACACGGGCCGCCTCGCCCGCGAGGACTTCGTCAACGGCTCCTGACCCCGTCGGGGTGACAACCGGCCGCCCGGGCAACCCGCCCCCCCGGGCGGCCGCGTCGTGCCGCACATGACGTACGACATGCTCGCCACCCTGCGCCCGCTGCTCACGGCGGAGGCCGACGCCGAGGCGCACGCCACCGGAACCGAGCCCGCCGACCTCGAACAGGCCGTCCGGCTGCGCCTCCTGGAGCACCTCGCCACCGACGGCCCGCCCCGCGACCCGCAGGGCTGGCTGCGCCGCGCGGTCCGCGCCGAGTCCCGGCGCACCCGTCGTACCGCACGGCGGGAACGGCCTTACCCGGAGGACCCCGACGGCTTCGCCGACCCGGCCGACGACGGCGAACGCGGCCCCGAGCAGAGCGGCCTCAGAGCAGCCCGCCACCGCGCGCTGCGCGAGGCCGTGCACCGGCTGCCCGACCGGTGCTCCCGGCTCCTGGACGCCCTGCTGTCGCCGCAGGACCTCACGTACCGCGAGATCGCGGGGGAGTTGGGTATCTCACAGGGAAGTCTCGGACCGGAACGTTCCAGATGTCTGGCATGTCTGCGACGTCTGCTCCGACCGGAGGTTGCGGCCCGTGGAGCGCGGGGATAGGAGTGTAGGACCACAGGCGATCAGGTGAGCGGGAGGCGTGCGCACATGGGCATGAGCGTGACCATCTCGGTGGGAACCGAGCAGGATGCCGAGCAGATCTTCAGGCTTCAGTACCTGTGCTTCCAGGGCGAGGCGGCGCTGTACGGCAACTATCGCATCGCCCCCCTCGTGCAGACCCTCGACTCCGTCCGGCAGGAGCTGGCCTCCGACTGCGTCTACGTGGCGCGGCTCGGCGAGGAGGTCGTCGGCTCGGTGCGCGGCACGATCACCGAGGACGGCGCGGCCTCCATCGGCAGACTCTGCGTCCACCCCCGCCTCCAGGGGCACGGCATCGGCGCGAGGCTGCTGCGCGCGGCCGAATCGGCGCTGGCCGAGGAGCGCGGCGCCACCAGGTTCCGCCTCTTCACCGGGCACCGCAGCGAAAGCAACCTGCGCCTGTACCGCCGGGTCGGCTACCGGACGGTGGGCACCTCCCAGGGCTCGGACGGCGTCCCGATGATCGTCCTGGAGAAGTCGGCGGACGAGTTCGCCACCACGGCCTGACCGCCCGGGTTCGCCACCACGGCCCGACCGCCCGGGCTCAGCCCGCCCGTCGCGCCTTCCGCAGCCAGAAGAGAGCGGTCAGGGGCAGCAGCACCGGGATGAACACATAGCCCATCCCGTAGTCCGACCACACGGTCGAGTCCGGGAAGGCGTCCGGGTCCACCAGGGTCCAGGTGCCCACGGCCAGCACGCCCGCCAGCTCGGCGGCGCAGCACACCTGCGCCGCCCTGCGCGCCGTCTCCCCGCCCCGTACCAGCGAGTACGTGATGAAGCCGTACACCAGACCGGCCGCCGCGGACAGCGAGTACGCGAGCGGCGCCCGGTCGAACTCCGTCGCGATCTGGTACGCCGACCGCGACACCGCGCCGACCACCATCACGCCGTAGAACCAGACCAGCAGCAGACCGGGCCCGCCGATCAGCCGCGCCGGCTTCTCCTCCACGGCCGTCACCTCATCCTCCCCAGATGTCATGGAGCCGCACCTCCAGGACGGCGAGCACGACCCCGCCGGCCGCGACCGTCACCGAACCCCACCGGGTCCGCTCCGCCAGTGACATGAACCCCGCCGCCGGAACGCACGCGAACGCGCCCAGCAGATACGCCACGAAGATCGTCGTGCCCTGCGCCGGGTCCTCGCCCCGCGCCAGCAGCACGATCCCGACGATCAGCTGCGCCAACGCCAGCACCGAGACCACGGCCATCCCGATGAAGTGCCAGTCCTTCGTCGGCTGGTCACGGTGGGCCGCCCAGCCGCACCAGGCGGCGAGCAGCAGCGCGGCGACACCGGTCGTCAGCGTCAGGGCAGCGAGCATGCAGTGACCTTATTACGGCCGTATGCGGCCTCCACGGCCGGGCCCGCGCCGCGGACCGGACCCGGTCGGCGGTCGTGGCGTCGACCACAATCCGCCCCGACCGCGGACCCGGGTCCGGCCACCGCGCGGAGGTCCCGTCCTCCTTGTCCGCATTGGTCAGGGGTGGAGGAGTGGAGGACTCCGTTTGTGCAGGCGCGCTGTCCACGGCTGTCCAGCATGTGGACGGCCGGGTCTTGTCAGGACCGTAGGTCTGCTTTACTGATCGCATGACCACGACGAGCAGCCGCACCCTTGCGACCGAGGCGACCATGACGCCCGGTGCTCGTTGTATGTGTCGAATGTGCGCCTTCTAGAGGGCCCCCGCACCACCCCGAGCTCGCGCCCCGAAGCGAGACGCCGTGGCACGTCCGTACGCCCGCGTACGTGACGAGGCACCTCCCCGCTGCCTGGACGGCGCGGGAAGACCCATCGCGCACATGTTCTCCCCCGGTTCCATCGCCACCGCGAGAACCGTGTCGCGTCCCTGACCGAATGCATCCGTGCCCGGGCACACCCACGCCCGCGCACTCGACAGTGACGGAAACCCACGTGATCACCACCACGGGCCTGACGAAAATCTACGGGGCCGACCGCTCGCGCGGTCGTGAGGTCATCGCCCTCGACGGCGTCGATCTGCACGTCCGCGAAGGTGAGGTGTACGGCGTCATCGGCCAGTCCGGCGCCGGCAAGTCCTCGCTGATCCGCTGCGTCAACCTCCTGGAGCGCCCCACCTCCGGCACGGTCACCGTCGCCGGCCAGGACCTCACCGCCCTCGCCGGCCGCGGCCCGCGCGCCGGCCGGGAACTGCGCGAGGCGCGCAGCCGTATCGGCATGGTCTTCCAGCACTTCAACCTGCTGTCGTCGCGGACCGTGCGGGACAACGTCGAGCTGCCGCTGGAAATCCTCGGAAAGTCGGGGAGGGAACGTTCCCGCAAGGCGCTCGAACTGCTCGACCTCGTCGGTCTCGCCGACAAGGCGGGCGCCTACCCCGCCCAGCTCTCCGGCGGCCAGAAGCAGCGCGTCGGCATCGCCCGCGCCCTCGCCGGCGACCCCAAGGTGCTGCTCTCCGACGAGGCCACCAGCGCCCTCGACCCGGAGACCACCCGGTCGATCCTCCAGCTGCTGCGCGACCTGAACCGACAACTGGGCCTGACGGTCCTGCTCATCACCCACGAGATGGGCGTGGTGAAGTCGATCTGCGACTCCGCGGCGCTCATGGAGCGCGGCCGCGTCGTCGAGTCCGGCACCGTCAGCGAGCTGCTCGCCACGCCGGGCTCCCGACTGGCCGCCGCGCTCTTCCCGGTGGGCGGGGAGGCGACCGGCGGCGACCGGACCGTCCTCGACGTCACCTTCCAGGGCGAGGCCGCGACCCAGCCGGTCATCTCCCAGCTGTCGCGCACCTACAACATCGACATCTCGATCCTGGGCGCGGCCATCGACACCGTCGGCGGCCTCCAGGTCGGCCGGATGCGCATCGAACTGCCCGGCCGCTACGAGGACAACGTGGTGCCGATCGGCTTCCTGCGCGAACAGGGTCTTCAGATCGACGTACCGGGCGCCGCCGACGAGCGGCCCCGGCTGGTGAAGGACGGTGCCAAGTGACCTGGTCCGAAATGCAGCCCCTGCTGGAGCAGGCGTGTTGGGACACCCTCTACATGGTGGGCTGGTCCACGCTCATCGCCGTCGTCGGCGGTCTTCCCCTCGGGATCCTCCTGGTCCTCACCGACCGGGGCGGCCTGCTGCAGAACGTCGTCGCCAACAAGGTGATCGGGCAGGTGGTGAACGTCGCCCGCTCGATGCCGTTCATCATCCTGATGGTCGCGCTGATGACCTTCACCCGCTGGCTGACCGGGACGACCATCGGCCGCGAGGCCGCCATCGTGCCGCTCGCGATCGGCGCGATCCCCTTCTTCGCGCGTCTGGTGGAGATGTCCGTCCGCGAGGTCGACAGCGGACTCGTGGAAGCCGTGCAGTCCATGGGCGGCAGCACCTGGAAGATCGTCCGCAGCGTGCTCGTCCCCGAGGCGCTGCCGTCCCTGATCTCCGGCACCACCACGACCGTCGTCGCCCTGATCGGCTACTCCGCCATGGCGGGCACCGTCGGTGCGGGCGGCCTGGGCGACATCGCGATCCGCTACGGCTACCAGCGCTTCGAGACCGGCCTGATGTGGATCACCGTCGCCATCCTGGCCGTCGTCATCTCCCTGCTCCAGTTCGGCGGGGACTTCGCGGCCCGCTCCCTGCACCGGCGCACCGGCAAGGGCGCCCCCCTGCTCCTCTTCAGGCCGCTGCGCGGCGTCCTCCCCGGCACGGTCGCCACCGACACCGTCAGGAAGAGCTGACCGCACCCCCTGCGCCACCCCCTCCGTTCTCCCCCGCACACCCACCGCGGGGACGCACCATCTCAGGAAAGGCACTTTTCGTGCGTAACACCGCCAAGATCACCACCGCTGTCCTCGCCGTCGGAGCCCTCACCCTCGGGCTCGGCGCGTGCGGCTCGGACAAGGGCTCCGGCTCCGCCGACACGAGCGGCCCGCTGATCGTCGCCGCGAGCCCCGTCCCGCACGCCGAGATCCTCACCTTCGTCAAGGACGAGCTGGCCAAGGACGCGGGCCTCGACCTGGAGGTCAAGGAGTTCACCGACTACGTCACGCCGAACACGGCGACGGAGGACGGCTCGGTGGGCGCCAACTACTTCCAGAACCAGCCCTACCTCGACGACTTCAACAAGAAGAACGGCACCCACATCGTGCCCGTCGTCACGGTCCACCTGGAGCCGCTCGGCCTCTACTCCAGCAAGTTCAAGAGCGCCGACGACCTCAAGAGCGGGGCGACCGTCGCCGTTCCGAACGACACCGTCAACGAGGCGCGCGCCCTGAAGCTGCTCGCCGCGAACGGCCTCATCACGCTCAAGGACGGCGCGGGCAACTCGGCGACCCCCGCCGACATCAGCAAGAACCCGAAGAACCTCAAGTTCAAGGAGCTCGAGGCGGCCCAGACCCCGCGTTCCCTGGACGACGTGGACGCCGCCGTCATCAACGGCAACTACGCCATCGAGGCCGACCTGAAGCCCTCGAAGGACGCCCTCGTCCTGGAGTCCGCCACGGACAACCCCTACGGCAACTTCCTCGCCGTCAAGGAGGGCAACGAGGACGACCCGCGCGTGCAGAAGCTCGCGAAGCTCCTCACCTCTCCCGAGGTCAAGAAGTTCATCGAGGACAAGTACGCCGGTTCCGTCATCGCGTCCTTCTGACCCGGGTTCCGGCTCCTCCCGGCCGGTCAAGTCCTGACGGGGACGAACAAGTTCATCACGGGGTCCGCGCCGTCCGCCGGTGCGGACCCCGTGATGCGACCCGGTGCTTTCATGCTGCATGCTGAGCAGTTCAGCGGGCCTGACGGCCAACCAGGTCGGACCCTGACGGTTTCGAAGGTTACGGAGCGGCGCATGACGAGCACCTTCCCCAGCATCTCCATCAGCACGGAGCGGTTGGTGCTGCGTCCCCTCGACGAGGACGACGTGCCCGCACTGGCCGAGATGATGAACGACGAACAGGTCACGGCCTGGACCCCCGTCCCCCAGCCCTTCACCGCCGAGAACGCCCGCGCCTGGATCACCGAGTACGCCCCCGCCGAACGCACCTCCGGACGCGGACTCGACCTCGCCGTCACCGAGTTCCTCACCCAGCGGCTCGTCGGCGTCATCCAGCTCGGCAAGACCAACTGGCACGTACGGTCCACCGAACTGTCGTACATCATCGCCCCCTGGGCCCGCGGCGAGGGCTACGCCTCCGAGGCCGCGCTCGCCACCGCCCAGTGGCTGTTCACCGACCAGAAGCTCGAACGCATCGAACTGCGCACGGCCGCCGACAACACCGCCTCGCAGCAGGTCGCGCAGAAGATCGGCTGTATCAGCGAGGGCGTCCTGCGCGGCGCCTGCATAGCGCGCGTGCGCGCCGACGACGGCACCTGGAGCGAGGCGCGCACCGACTTCATCGTGTGGAGCCTCCTCCCGGAGGACATCGAGGGCGCGGGGGAGCACCTCACGGAGAGCGGCGGCTACCCGTCGTACGGCGACTGGAACTGATCTCGGAGCACCGCACCGCCGCCGCCCGGCCCGCGCGACCAGGTACTCTCACGGAGCCCCGCCAGCCGCGCAGACCCACGGGAGACAGACGACGATGGCCGACCGCGTCACGGTGATCGGCTGGGACGGCTCGCCGCCGACCGCCGCCGCCCGTTCGGCCCTGGGTGCCGCCACCCTGGTGGCCGGTGCCGCCCACCACCTGGCACTGCCCGAAGTTCCCCCCGCCGCCGAACGCATCCGCCTCGGCAGCGTCGCCCTCGCCGCCCGCCGCATCGCCGGCCACCGCGGCACGGCCGTCGTCCTCGCCGACGGCGACCCCGGCTTCTTCGGCGTCGTACGGACCCTGCGCGCACCCGAGTTCGGCCTGGAGGTCGAGGTCGTCCCGGCCGTCTCCTCCGTCGCCGCCGCGTTCGCCCGCGCCGGCATGCCCTGGGACGACGCCCAGGTGGTCGTCGCACACCGACGCACCCTGCGCCGGGCGGTGAACGTGTGCCGGGCCCACCCCAAGGTCGCGGTCCTCACCTCACCCGGTGCCGGCCCCGCCGAGCTGGGACTGCTCATGGAGGGCGTCCACCGCACCTTCGTCGTCTGCGAGGAACTCGGCACCGACCGCGAACAGGTCAGCGTCGTCACCTCCGAGAAGGCCGTCGACCACACCTGGCGCGACCCCAACGTCGTCATCGTCATCGGCGGCACCACCGGCACGCCGCCGGCGGGCGACGGCGGCTGGATCGCCGGCCGCGACCCGGGCACCGGCCCCCGCGGCTGGACCCTGCCCGCCGGGGAGTACGGCGGCGGACTGGGCGAGGGGGAGGCGCAACTGCTGCGGGCGGCCCAACTCGCCCGGCTCGGACCGCGGGTGGGCGACCTCGTCTGGGACATCGGCTGCGGCAGCGGCGCCTTCGCCACCGAGGCCGCGCGGGCCGGGGCGGCCGTCATCGCCGTCGACCGCGCCCTGGAGGCGTGCGCCCGCACCGACGCCGCCGCGCGCCGCTTCGGCGTCCAGCTCCAGATCGTCCGCGGCACCGCCCCGCACGTCCTGGAGGACCTGCCCGAACCGGACGTCGTCCGCGTCGGCGGCGGGGGAGCCGCCGTCGTCTCGGCGGTCGCCGACCGCCGCCCGCAGCGCATCGTCACCCACGCCATGACCCGCGACGCCGCCGAACTCGTCGGCCGCGACCTGACCGAGCACGGCTACCGCGTGGAGTGCGCGCTCGTCCAGTCCGTCGAACTCGACACGCGGGCCTGGACGGAGACGGAGCGGAGCGTCGCGTTCCTGCTCAGCGGGGTTCTGCCGGACCGTTCGGACCGACCCGGTCCGCCCTCCCCGTGATCCCGTCGTCCTGCCGCGCGCGGTAGGCTGGCCGATCGTCGTACCGCATTCGGGCACCCGGCTTTTCCTCGGTCGATGTCCGGAAAACGCGTCTGTTTCGGGGTGGGTGTGGTACGGCAGAACCTGAGGGCGCGCAACGTGGCGCAGTCCACAGCGGAGCGTCGCGGATCAAGCTGTCGCGACGCGGCAACGGCCGCGACAATGCCACTGAATGGCTTTGTCGTCTTTTCCGGGCGGGTCGTTCGTGCCGCTGGGCGCGGACGCTCGTTCTTCACTACGGGGCGGTCGGTGCGCCGTTCCGGGTGAGCTGGTCGTAGGAGCACTAACCGATGGGCGAGGGGTACGCATGACCGACACCGGCCAGGTTCCGGGCGAGGGACTGCCGGAGAACGCAGGCATGGTGGATCAGCAGGGCGTCCCCGCGCCCGGCGCGTACACCTACCTCTCCGAGACCACCGCCCAGGACGAAGACCTGTTGCTGCTGCCCGGCGCCCAGAGCGCCTGGGGCAACGAGGTGGCGCCGCCCGCGCCGGAGCCCGTGGTCGAGGCGGTGCACGAACCCGGCCCGCACGAGACGGCGGGTCGTGACACCGGCTCCGTCGACCTCGGTGCCGTCCGCCTCCCGAACCCGTCGGCGCCGCCCGCGGCGCCGCGACGCCCCCTGCATCTCGGCCCGCCCATCCCCGACACCTCCGCGAGCCCGGTCCGCTCCCTCGCCGACCGCGGCCCCGCGGGCGCACCGGTACGCCACCCGGGCACGCCCGCCTCCGGGCCGGAGTACCTCGACGCCCAGCACCTGCGCGACATGCCTCCGCAGGGCGCGGCGCCGTGGGGCGCGCAGCCCGCCGTCCAGCCGCAGGTCGCCCCGGGGGCGACCCCTGCGGAAACGGTTGCCCCGGCGGCCCGGCAGCGGCCCGAGCAGCAGGGCGCGGCCCAGGCGGTCATGGCCCGCCTGGCCTCGGAGACGGGCGCCCCGCAGTCCGAGGACGCCACGCGGACGCCCCGGACACCGGAGGCGACCGTGCCCGCGGCGGCCGAGGCGACCGTGCCCGCGGCCCCGGTGCCGCAGCCGGCGGACCCGGCCCGGACCGCCGACGCCGTGCCCGGACCGGGCCCGGAGCCGGTGGCACAGGTACCCGAGCCCGCGCCGGACACCTCGGCGCCCGGAGTTCCTCAGGGGCCCGACGCTTCCCGGGCCCCCGACGCGGACGCGGTCCCCGCCGACGGGGCGGCGCCGCCCGCCGAGGCGGCCGAGGCGCCCGCCGAGGTGCCGGCCCCCGAGACCGTCCAGGCGCCCGAGGCTCCGGCGCCCGCCGCGACCCCCGAGGCACCCGCCACCGAGGTCGCGCCCACTCCGCAGGCCCCGGAGGCCGTTGAAGCCGTCGTTCCGCAGGCGCCGGAGGCTGCCGTGCCCGTCGCCCCTCAGGCTCCCGAGCCTCCCCAGGTGCCCGAGGCCGTCGTCGCGCCGGATCCCGCGCAGGAGCCCCCGGCAGGCCTGCCCCCGACCCCGGACGCCTCCCAGGCGGCCGGAGCCGTGCCCGCCCCGGGCCGGGCGCCCGAGCACGCGGTCGCCGCTCCGGAGGCAGCCGCGCCCGCGTCGGAAGCGACCACGTCGGAAGCGGTCACGCCGCTGCCCGAGCCGGTGACCGTCGCGCCCGCGCCGGAAGCCCCCGCCCCGGCACCGGACGTCGTCGTGCCCGGCCCGGTGCCCCCGGCCGCCGAGACCTCCGCCCCCGAGGCCGCCCTCGCCGAGTCGGCTCCTGTGCACCAGCCGGACCAGCAGCCGGGCCATCGGGCGGCCCAGCAGCTCGATCACCAGCCGGAGCCCGGGCAGACGGTCCCGGAGCACGCCGGGACGGAACCGCCCGCCGAGCCCGCCCCGAGCGCCCAGCCCACCGAGTCCGCCCTGGACGCCTTCCTCGCTCAGCCCGCGCAGGACGTCCACCCCGGCCCGGTCCCGCAGCAGCAGGAGCACCCGCAGGACCCCGTCCACCTCACGGAGGACCCCGCGTCCCAGAGCCCGGACGCCTCCGGTCCCGTCGTGGCGACGGCCCAGGACGCACCGCAGGCGGCCCCGACGCCTGCCGCCCCCGCCGCAGCAGCCCTCCAGCCCATGGAGCCCGTCCCTTCCCCGGAGCCCCAGCCGCACCAGCCGCTGGGCCAGTTCGTGCCGGTGGAGGGCACGGTGCCGACCACCCCGCACCTCGCTCCCACCCCGCCGCACGCCCTCGTGCTCCCCGCCGACGAGCCGGTGACCCCCGAGGTCACGCCCGAGGCAGCGGCGCCCGAGGCAGCCGTGGCCGAGGCGCCCGCCCCCGAGGCGGCAGTGGCCGAGGAGGTGTCCCTTCCCGAGGCGACCCCGGCCGCGCCGCCCGCCGTCGCCCCGTCGGCGGACATCCCCGCCCCCCGCGAAGCGGACCCCGCCGCCCCGGACCCCGTCGTCGTGGAGGCCGACCCCGTGCAGGAGCCCCATCCGCAGGCCGCACAGAACCCGGAGGACCCGGAGGACCCGGACACCAGGGCCGCCGACCAGGAAGAGAGCACGGCCGCAGTGGAAGACGTACGGAAGTCCACCGGCCCCGCCGCCCCCGCGTACGACGACGCCGAGCGCGAGGCCGTCCTGAAGGTCATGCGCGAGCGCCGGGACATCCGCAACGGCTTCCGCAGCGACCCCATCCCGCACGAGGTGCTGCTGCGCGTCCTGGAGGCCGCCCACACCGCGCCCTCCGTCGGCCACTCGCAGCCCTGGGACTTCGTCGTGATCCGCTCCGCCGAGACCCGGCGCGCGATGCACGAGCTGGCGATGCGGCAGCGGGACGCCTACGCGAAGTCCCTGCCCAAGGGCCGGGCCAAGCAGTTCAAGGAACTGAAGATCGAGGCCATCCTCGACACGCCGGTGAACATCGTCGTCACCGCCGACCCGACCCGTGGCGGCCGCCACACCCTCGGCCGCCACACCCAGCCGCAGATGGCGCCGTACTCCTCCGCGCTCGCCGTGGAGAACCTGTGGCTGGCGGCCCGCGCCGAGGGCCTCGGCGTCGGCTGGGTCAGCTTCTTCGACGAGCGCGAGATGGTCCGCGCCCTCGGCCTGCCCGAGCACCTCGACGTCGTCGCCTACCTCTGCGTCGGGTACGTCGACGAGTTCCCGGACGAGCCCGAGCTGATGCAGGCGGGCTGGGCCAAGCGCCGTCCCCTGTCGTGGGTCGTCCACGAGGAGACGTACGGCCGCCGCGCGCTGCCCGGCGAGGACCCGCACGACCTGCTCGCCGAGACCGTCGCGGGGATCCGCCCGCTGGACGCCAAGGCGCTCGGCGAGGCCTGGGAACGGCAGAAGCGCATGACGAAGCCGGCCGGCGCGCTCGGCATGCTGGAGATCATCTCCGCGCAGCTGTCCGGGCTGTCCCGCCAGTGCCCGCCGCCGATCCCGGAGCCCGCGGCCGTCGCGATCTTCGCCGGCGACCACGGGGTGCACGCCCAGGGCGTCACCCCCTGGCCGCAGGAGGTCACCGCGCAGATGGTGGCCAACTTCCTCGGCGGCGGTGCGGTCTGCAACGCCTTCGCGAACCAGGTGGGCGCCGAGGTCTGCATCGTGGACGTCGGCGTCGTGGCCGACCTCCCGGCCACCCCCGGCCTGCTGCCCCGCAAGGTCCGCGCGGGCACGTCCGACATGACGACCGGCCCTGCGATGTCCCGCGAGGAGGCCAAGCAGGCCATCGAGGTCGGCATCGAGACGGCCCGCGACCTGGTGGCGGCCGGCAACAAGGCTCTCCTCACGGGCGAGATGGGCATCGCCAACACGACGGCCTCCGCGGCCCTCATCTCGGTCTTCACCGGCGCCGACCCGGCCGAGGTCACCGGCCGCGGCACCGGCATCAACGACGAGACCCTCGCCCGCAAGACCGAGGTCGTCCGCCGCGCCCTGGAACTCCACCAGCCCGACCCGGCCGACCCCATCGGGGTCCTCGCGGCCGTCGGCGGCTTCGAGCACGCGGCGATGGTGGGCCTCCTGCTGGGCGGCGCGTCCCTGCGCACGCCCGTGATCCTGGACGGGGTGAGCGCCGGCGCCGCCGCACTGGTCGCCCGCGCGATCGCCCCCGAGGTCCTCGCGGCCTGCATCGCGGGCCACCGCAGCGCCGAGCCCGGCCACGTCGCCGCCCTCAACAAGCTGGGTCTGCGCCCCCTGGTCGACCTCGACCTCCGCCTGGGCGAGGGCACCGGCGCCCTGCTGGCCCTTCCGCTGGTCCAGAGCACGGCACGGGCGATGCACGAGGTGGCGACCTTCGACTCGGCGGGAGTGACCGAGAAGTAGGACGCCCCCGGGGTCGGCGGGCATGCGCTCCTGCATGCCCCCGACCCCGCCGTACGCTGAACCCACCTCTAAAATGCGCACGTCAGGGCCGCTCCAGAGCCGCAGCGCCCGCCTCCGCCCGTTCGAGGAGCCGCCCCTCATGGCCGAACACCCCGCCTACCCCGTAGGCCTCCGCCTCACCGGCCGCCGTGTGGTCGTCATCGGCGGCGGCCAGGTCGCCCAGCGACGCCTGCCGGCCCTGATCGCCGCGGGCGCGGACGTCCTCCTCGTGTCCCCCGAGGCGACCCCCTCCGTCGAGGCGATGGCGGACGCGGGTGAGATCACCTGGGAGCGCCGGGTCTACGCCCTCGGCGACCTCGCCGACGCCTGGTACGCCCTGATCGCCACCAGCGACCCCGACGCCAACGCCGCCGCCTCCGCCGAGGCGGAGCGCCACCGCGTGTGGTGCGTGCGCTCCGACGACGCCGACGCGGCCACCGCCTGGACCCCCGCGACGGGCCACAGCGAGGGCGTCACCGTCGCCGTGCTGACCACGGACGCCAAGGGCCGCGACCCCCGGCGCACCGCGGCCATCCGCGACGCGGTGGTCGAGGGCCTGCGCGACGGCACCCTGGTCGCGCCCCACCACCGCACCCGCACCCCCGGCGTCGCCCTCGTCGGCGGCGGCCCCGGCGACCCCGACCTGATCACGGTCCGCGGCCGCCGCCTCCTCGCCGAGGCGGACGTCGTCATCGCGGACCGCCTCGGCCCGCGCGACCTCCTCGCCGAACTCCCGCCGCACGTCGAGGTGATCGACGCCGCGAAGATCCCGTACGGGCGGTACATGGCCCAGGAGGCCATCAACAACGCGCTGATCGAGCACGCCAAGCAGGGCAAGTCGGTCGTCCGGCTCAAGGGCGGCGACCCGTACGTCTTCGGCCGCGGCATGGAGGAACTCCAGGCCCTCGCCGAGGCCGGCATCGCCTGCACGGTGGTTCCCGGCATCTCCAGTTCGATCTCCGTCCCCGGTGCGGCCGGTATTCCGGTCACCCACCGCGGGGTCGCCCATGAGTTCACCGTGGTCAGCGGCCATGTCGCCCCCGACGACGAGCGTTCCCTGGTCGACTGGCCCTCCCTCGCCAAGCTCACCGGCACGCTGGTGATCCTGATGGGGGTCGACAAGATAGGGAAGATCGCGGAGACGCTGATGGCGCACGGCAAGCCGGCCGACACCCCGGTCGCGCTCGTCCAGGAAGGCACGACGGCGGCCCAGCGCCGCGTCGACGCCACCCTGACGACGGTCGCCGAGACGGTCCGCACCCAGGAGGTCAGGCCGCCCGCGGTCATCGTCATCGGCGAGGTCGTCGGCGTCGGCCTGCCGGCCCCGGCGTGACCACCGGTATGTAACCCCCGGTAACAGACCCCTGCCAGGCCGTTGGCACCGCACTCAGGACAAGGCAGTATCACCGCTGTGGCCGATCTCATCACCATCGAGGATCCCGACGACCCGCGCCTGCGCGACTACACCGGCCTGACCGACGTGGAGCTGCGCCGCAGGCGCGAGCCCGCCGAGGGCCTGTTCATCGCCGAGGGCGAGAAAGTCATCAGACGGGCCAGGGAATCCGGCTACGAGATGCGCTCGATGCTGCTGTCCGCCAAGTGGGTCGACGTCATGCGCGACGTCATCGACGAGCTCCCGGCCCCGGTCTACGCAGTCAGCCCGGAGCTCGCCGAGCGGGTCACCGGCTACCACGTCCACCGGGGGGCCCTGGCCTCCATGCAGCGCAAGCCGCTTCCGGCCGCGGCGGAACTCCTGCGCACCGCCCGCCGCGTCGTGATCATGGAATCGGTCAACGACCACACCAACGTCGGCGCGATCTTCCGCTCCGCGGCGGCCCTCGGCATGGACGCCGTCCTGCTCTCCCCGGACTGCGCCGACCCCCTGTACCGCCGCAGCGTGAAGGTCTCGATGGGCGCGGTCTTCTCCGTGCCGTACGCCCGCCTGGACACCTGGCCCAAGGGCCTGGACTCGGTCCGCGAGGCAGGCCTCACGCTGCTCGCCCTCACCCCCGACGAGAAGGCCGACAGCCTGGACGAGGCGGCGCCCCACACCATGGACCGGGTCGCGCTCATGCTCGGAGCGGAGGGCGACGGCCTCTCCACCCAGGCCCTGGTCGCCGCCGACGCATGGGTCCGCATCCCCATGTCCCACGGCGTCGACTCCCTCAACGTGGGCGCCGCTGCCGCCGTCGCCTTCTACGCCGTAGCGACGGGCCGCCCGTCGGCATAGGCGCCGCCCGCCCCCGCGGACGACCGCCCGCCGGGCTCGCCACCGGCCTCCCGCACGTCCGCCTGCGCCTGGTGCCGGTGCCGTACGACGTCGTTCTCGTCGCCGAGTCCCCGGGCCGGGCCCTGACAACCCTGGACGACCGCGATGCCGAGCGCCACGAGCAGCGTCACCACGACGAAGACGAACAGCCGTTGCCGCAGCAGCCGCGGATTGGCGGGCCGCAGTCCGGTGCCCGTGGCGCGCGGTGTCCGCCGGCCGGTCCCGCTGCGCGGCGCGGGTCTGCTGCCGCTGCCGGAACGGGTGTTGCGGAAGGAGCCCGTGTTCCGGGAGGAGCCCGTGTTCCGCGAGGCCGGGGTCGGCCGGGCCCCCGAACGGGACGAGGGGTTGCCGCCGCCGCGCGAGGCGCTGCCGCCGCGTGAGGGCGTCCCGCCCCTGGGCGGCACGGACCCGCGCGAGGACGGCACTCCGCCGCGGGACGGCGGCGGACCGGGCTGCCGCAGCGTGCGCTCCGGGTAGCTGGTGTCGGCCAGCCGCCCGGTGGCCCGGTCGGCCTCACCCGCACGCGGCGCGGGCGGCCGCACCTCGGCCGGACCGTGGGCCTCACGGGCCGCGATCTCCTTCAGCCGCAGCGAAAGGTCGAGCGTGCTGGGCCGCTCCTGCGGATCTTTCGCCAGACAGGCCCGGATCAGCGGGGCCAGGGCGTCCGGGACGCCGTGCAGATGGGGCTCCTCGTGCACCACCCGGTACAGCATCACCTCGGAACTGCCGTGCCCGAAGGGGGAGTCGGCGGTCGAGGCGTAGGCGAGGGTGGCGCCGAGCGAGAAGACGTCGGTGGCCGGCGTGACGAGCGCACCGCGCACCTGCTCCGGCGCGAGGAACCCGGGCGAGCCGACCGCCGTACCGACGTGCGTGAGCGTGGAGGCACCCGTCGCCCAGGCGATGCCGAAGTCGATGATCCGCGGGCCCTTGGGGGAGAGCAGGATGTTCGAGGGCTTCAGGTCCCGGTGCACGACCCCGGCCTCGTGAACGGCGACGAGCCCCTCCGACAGGGCGGCCCCGATCGACGCCAGCTCGGCCGCCCCGAGGGGACCGTCGTCGGCGACCTTGTCGTGCAGCGAGGGGCCGGGCACGTACTGGGTGGCGAACCACGGCCGGTCGGCGTCCAGGTCCGCCGCGACCAGCCGGGCGGTGCACCCGCCCCGGATCCGCCGTGCCGCCGACACCTCACGCGCGAACCGCGACCGGAACTCCTGGTCCTCGGCCAGATCGGGCCGGATCACCTTCAGCGCGACCCGCTGCCCCTTCTTGTCGGAGCCCAGGTAGACGACGCCCATCCCGCCCGCGCCGAGCCGTCGGTGAAGCTTGAACGAGCCGACGACGCGCGGGTCCTCGCGCCTCAGGCGCATCATCGCCATGTTCATCCCCGCTGCCCGGTCCGTGTGACGTGGCACAGCTTACGTTTCCACGGCCGTCCGCGCGCAGAGGCCGCGCCCTCTCGGTCCCACCGATTGTCCGTGCCGGGCAGGGGACGTGAAGAGGGGTCAGCGACCCGGCGGACAGGCTCACTTCGCTTTTTCCGTGATCACAACCACCGGTCGCAGAAGGGGGATTGCCCCTGTGAGGGCCGACCGGGCGCAGAGCGCCGCCGACGCCGGCGGGACGACGCGAACCCCTGACGAGGCGGCCGGTCCAGCGGGCCGCCGGAGGGAGACCGGGGTGCACCCAGGGGTGGCGGAAGTGAGCGAAATCACCCGGTGGGGACAGTTGGGGAAAACCGGCCCGCACCGGGCACCCTCTCCGGGAAGACCCCGAGACCCGGGACCACGTCTCCACCCAGGGGAGTACTCCGCAGGTCATGGCTCATCCTCCGGGAGGCCCGGCAATCGGTACGAGGGCATGACGCCCGGCGCCCGCCGCCCGCCTAGATTTGAGGTCGAGCGGCGGGTGCAGCACTCGTCCCCCGAGGTCAGACACCCGCCGCTCGCCAAGGACAACGGAGAACGGTCAGGAGAGGGACCATGGCCCACACGGCACCGCGGACGCACCTCCGCACCGCGCGACCCCGCCGTACGGGCCGCCGCCACCCCCTGGTGGCGACGGTCATGGCCCTTCCCCTGGCGGTCCTGCTCCTCGTCGTCTTCGACGGCTGGGAGACAGTGGCCACACAAGCGTCGTCCGTGGGTGTGATGCTGGGGCGCTGAGCGGCGACCCCAGGCCCGGAAGAGCGGTCCGGGCGGGGACATCCATCCATGAAACCCCGTGGGGACGGGGGTGCGGCGGACGGCAAAAAATGCCGGCGCAGCTGGGGAGCTGCGCCGGCATTGCCCTTTTCGGCCGCCGGCCGCCGGGCGGACGCCGGTGCCGGCTGCGGTCCGGTCGTCCCGGTGGAGTTTCTGGCCGATGGGCGGGCCGGGGCGTACGGGACGTTCACCGAGGTGCCCACGCGCCCGGAGCCGGACGAAAACGGCGAGCGGTGAAGCCGGGAGGGGGTCAGCCGGCGGTCGAGGCCAGAGCCTGTGCGAACTGCTCGTCGGTGACGGGCTCCAGCCAGGTGGTGCCATCGCCGTCGCCGACGACCACGGCGATGTGGGCCATGAGGGTGGTGTCGGCGGCGCCGTGCCGGTGCTCCTCACCGGCGGGGCACTTCACGGTCTCGCCGGCGCTCACCCGCACCACGCGGCCGTCGCGGGTGCCGACCAGGCCGATGCCGTCGGTGATGTGGAGGGTCTGGCCGTTGGCATGGGAGTGCCAGTTGGTCCGGGTGCCGGGGGGTGAAGCGGACGCGGCCGATGGCCGGGCGGGCCGGCTCAGTGGGGGCTTCGATCAGGTTGAGGTGGACGTCGCCGGTGAAGCGTTCGGCGGGGACCTCGACGGTGGGGGTGCTGGTGATGTGTTCCACGGATCTCCTCCTCGGACGGGACGGGGTGGTGCGGGGTGGTCAGGAGGCGTCGGTGTGGGCGAGGCCGGAGCCCAGCTCGCGGGAGGCCTCCACCTGGTCGAGCAGCTGCTCGGCCTTGACCTCGACGGCGGCGAGGCAGTCGTCGCCCGCGACGAACCGCAGGGGCGGCTGCTCGAGGCCGGAGACCTCGAGCAGGGCGTCGGCGAGCTTGGCCGGGTCGCCCGGCTGCCGGCCGTTCATCTCCTCCCCCTGCTTCTTCGTGGCGGCGGTGCGCTCGGCGTAGTCGTCGATGGAGCCGTCCGCGTAGGTGGTGGAGGCGTCCACCAGCAGTTCGGTGCGGAAGAAGCCCGGCTCGACGATCGTGGTGCGGATGCCGAAGTGCTCCACGTCGTGGTGCAGAGTCTCCATGAGGCCCTCGACGCCGAACTCGGCGGCCGAGCAGGCGACGCAGAGGTCGACACCGACCGCGCCGGCGAGCGAGGAGACGGTGATGACGTGCCCGGAGCGCTGGGCCCGCATGACGGGCAGGACGGCGCGCGTGAAGTTCGTCGGGCCGGACAGGTTCGTCTCGATCCGGGCGCGGACCTGCGTCGAGGAGAGCTCTTCGCGGAAGCCCGCGTAGAAGTCGGCCGCGTTGTCGACCAGGACGTCGATGCGGCCGAAGCGGTCGACGGCGGCCTGCACGGCTGCCTCGGCGGCGTCCGGGGCGGTGATGTCCAGGGCGGTGGCCAGGAGGCCTGCCTGCTCGCCGCCGAGGGCCTCCGCGACGCGCTCCGGGCGGCGTCCGGTGGCCACGCCTGGTGGCCGGCTGCCAGGGCCTGGCGGGCGACGTCCGCGCCGGGCCCGCGCCCGGCGCCGGTGACGAAGAAGACCTTGTTCGTGAGGGATGCTCCGTAGGGGATGCGTCCGCTCAGGGCCGACAGCGGGTGTCCGGGGGCGCAACCCCCCAGGTCCGGGACGGGAAGGGGCGGCGAGGGCGAACCCCCCTCACCCCGCGGCGGCACCGCTCGCCCGGCAGCACCCACCCGCCCCACCGCCGTACCCTGCGGAGCAGACCCGCACCGCCCCAGGGAGCCCCGTGCCCACCCACCCCCTGCTCGCCGGACTCACCTCCCGCGCTCGAGCCCACGCGCACACCCGCACCCCCACCTGCCCCTGTGGTGCGGCCACCCTCGCCGACCGCCCTGACGCCACCGTCGTCCGCCACGCCGACACCGTCGCCAAGGCCCACGCCCCGGACACCGACCCCGCCGCCCTCGTCCCCCGCCTCACCACCGCCACCCGCCTCCCCGACGTCTTCCTGCCCCCGCTCACCCCGACGCCCACCGTCCTGGACACCCGGCTCGTCACCTTCTGGCCGTACGGCGCCCCCGTGGACCCGCAGGACCCGGACGCCGCCCCCTGGGAAGCCGCAGGCAGCCTCCTCGCCCGCCTCCACCGCACCCCCGCCCCGACCCCGCTGCCTCCGATGCGCGGCCCCGTCAAGGCCGCCCGCGCCGTGGCCCGTCTCCGCGAGGCGGGGGCCCGTCCCGAGGCCGGCCCCGTCCTGGACGCCTGGACCCGCCTGCCCGCCTGGGCCCGCGGCGAGGCCCCGATGCCCGATGACACCACCGTCTGCCACGGCGACCTCCACCTCGGGCAGTTGGTCCGCCACCCCGCCCCCGACGGCCCGTGGCGCCTCATCGACGTCGACGACCTGGGCGTCGGAGTCCCCGCCTGGGACCTGGCCCGCCCCGCCGCCTGGTACGCCTGCGGGCTGCTCCCGCCCGAGGAGTGGACCCGCTTCCTGACCGCCTACCGGCAGGCCGGCGGCTCCGCCGTCCCCGTCGACGGCGACCCCTGGCCCGCCCTCGACGTCCCGGCCCGCGCCCTCACCGTCCAGACCGCCGCCCGCGCCCTCACCAAGGCCCTCGCCGGGGGCAGGGAGCTGGACGAGGTCGAGTGGGCCCTCGTCGACGCCTGCGCGCGCATGGGTCCGGTACCGGACCCGTCGGCGCCGGACTCCGCGCAGTAGGGTGCAACTGACCGCAGCGGGACAGAGTCTGTCCTGGTGACAGGCGAAGCAGGACCGACCGGCGAGGAGTTGAGCCGAAACATGCAGTGTCCGAAGTGCCACGCACCGATGCACACGTACAACCGCAACGGCGTCCAGATCGAGCAGTGCAGCAACTGCCGGGGAATCTTCCTCGACTACGGCGAGCTGGAGGCGCTGACCCGCGTGGAGTCCCAGTGGACCCAGCAGGCCCCGCCGCCCCCGCCCGCCCCGCAGGGATACCCCGCCGCTCCGGCCGCTCCCGCCTGGGGCGCCCCGCACGGTGGCCACGGCGGTCACTACGGGCACAACAAGCGCCACAAGAGCTTCGGGCACATGCTCTTCTCCAGCTGAGCCGTGCACACGAAGGAGCCCCCGGCCGCGCTGGGCGGCCGGGGGCTCCGGTGCGTGGACGATACTGGGATTGAACCAGTGACCTCTTCCGTGTCAGGGAAGCGCTCTCCCGCTGAGCTAATCGTCCTCGGGAATGACCACGGCCAGGGGTCGTGGATGCTGCGTGCGCGATACTGGGATTGAACCAGTGACCTCTTCCGTGTCAGGGAAGCGCTCTCCCGCTGAGCTAATCGCGCGGGGGATCCGAAGATCCAGTGGACGATACTGGGATTGAACCAGTGACCTCTTCCGTGTCAGGGAAGCGCTCTCCCGCTGAGCTAATCGTCCTTGGAGGTGGAGACGGGATTTGAACCCGTGTAGACGGCTTTGCAGGCCGTTGCCTCGCCTCTCGGCCACTCCACCAGGAGTGTAGGGGACCGGGAAGTCCCCTTCTTCCTTCGAGCGGACGACGAGGCTCGAACTCGCGACCTCAACCTTGGCAAGGTTGCGCTCTACCAACTGAGCTACGTCCGCCTGTCGTTTCGGTCCGCTCCCGCGGCCCGGCGACGAGTTGAACTCTAGCGGATTCCGGGGCCAGTACAAAAACGCGTTTGTGCAGCGTGCTGCGCTGCGTCCCGCCGAGCACCCGCCCGGGCCACCGCCGGGACATCCCCGGGCCACCCCCGGGACACCCGCCCTAGACTCGACACCGTGCTCCACCTCCCTCCTCTCGCCCGCTTCGGCGACCGCGTCGCCACCGGCCTCCTCGACGTCACGGAAGACCCGGAGGCCCTGGACTCCACCGGTTTCTGGGCCGTCTCCGCCGATTTCGAGGGCCGTCTGGTCTGCGCCCGCTTCGCCGACGTACGGGTCGAGCCGGTGCCCGCTCCGGTGCCGGGGGAGTGGAGGGGGCCCGCGGCCGGTGACTGGACGTCGTCCCTGGACCGCGCGGCGTACACGGCCGGGGTCCGCCGGATCCGTGCGTACATCGCGGCCGGCGAGGTCTACCAGGCGAACCTGTGCCGGGTGCTGTCCGCGCCGCTGCCCCGCGGCGCGGACCCGGACGCGCTGACGGCCCTGCTCGCCCGCGGCAACCCGGCGCCGTATGCCGGAACGATTCGGCTGCCGGGGCACGGGGTCGAGATCGCCACCGCGTCCCCGGAGCTGTTCCTGCGGCGGAACGGGCGGGTCGTGGAGTCCGGGCCCATCAAGGGGACCGGACGCACCGAGGCGGACCTCCTCGAGAAGGACCACACCGAGAACGTGATGATCGTGGACCTGGTCCGCAACGACCTCGGCCGGGTCTGCGCCACCGGCAGCGTGACCGTGCCCGACCTGTGCGCCGTGGAGAAGCACCCGGGCCTGGTCCACCTCGTGTCCACGGTCCGCGGCGAGCTGCGCGAGGACGCCGGCTGGCCCGAACTGCTCGCCGCCGCGTTCCCGCCGGGCTCCGTCACCGGCGCCCCCAAGTCCAGCGCCCTGCGGATCATCGACGAACTGGAGACGGCACCGCGCGGCCCGTACTGCGGCGGCGTCGGCTGGGTCGACGCCGACCGGGGCACCGGCGAGCTGGCCGTCGGCATACGCACCTTCTGGATCGACCGCGAGGCCGGCGCCCTGCGCTTCGGCACCGGAGCCGGCATCACCTGGGGCTCCGACCCCGAGGCGGAGTGGCGGGAGACCGAGCTGAAGGCGTCCCGGCTGCTCGCGGTAGCGTCGGGAACGTACGAGGCGAGTGGAGAGGGACTGACGTGAAGATCTGGCTCGACGGCGGGCTGCAGGACAGCGAGTCCGCCCGTGTCTCCGTCTTCGACCACGGCCTGACCGTGGGCGACGGCATCTTCGAGACCGTGAAGGCGGTGGACGGCGGGACGTTCGCGCTCACCCGGCACCTCGACCGGCTGACCCGCTCCGCGCGCGGCCTCGGCCTGCCCGACCCCGACCTCGACGAGGTCCGCCGCGCCTGCGCCGCCGTCCTGGCCGCGAACCCGATGCCGCTCGGCCGGCTGCGCATCACCTACACCGGCGGCCACGGGCCCCTCGGCTCCGACCGCGGCGAGCACGGGCCGACCCTCGTCGTCGCCCTCGGCGAGACCAGCCGCCGCCCCGACTCCACGGCCACGGTCACGGTCCCCTGGACCCGCAACGAACGCGGCGCCCTCACCGGCCTGAAGACGACGTCGTACGCCGAGAACGTCGTCGCCCTGGCCCGCGCCCACCGACACGGCGCCAGCGAGGCACTGTTCGGCAACACGGTCGGTCAGCTCTGCGAGGGCACCGGGTCGAACGTCTTCGTCGTCCTGGACGGCGAGATCCACACCCCGCCGCTCGCCTCCGGCTGCCTCGCGGGCATCACCCGCGAGTTGACCGTCGAGTGGACCGGCGCCAAGGAGACCGACCTGCCGCTGGACGTGCTGGAGCGCGCCGACGAGGTCTTCCTCACCTCCACCCTGCGGGACGTCCAGGCCGTGCACCGCGTCGACGGCCGCGAACTGCCGGGCGTCGCGGGGCCCGTGACCGCCAAGGCGATGCGCGTCTTCGACGAACGGGCGGCCGACGGCCTGGATCCCTGAGTTCTGCCGTCACCTTCCCCGCCCGCCCCGGTTATTCGGCTGCCCCGAGGCGCGGCAGCGGGTAGAACACCCGTGATGACCACGACCCTGCGGCCGACCGAGCCGCTCCAGCGCAGCGCCGACGGGGCGCTGTCCCGCCGCTTCCAGGTGTGCGTGAACAGCCGCCCCGTCGGCGCGGTCCACCTCTCGACCCATCCCGACTTCGGTCCGGCGGTCGCCCG
Source organism: Streptomyces sp. NPDC051051 (assembly GCF_040682975.1). Taxonomy (NCBI): domain Bacteria; kingdom Bacillati; phylum Actinomycetota; class Actinomycetes; order Kitasatosporales; family Streptomycetaceae; genus Streptomyces; species Streptomyces sp. NPDC051051. The sequence goes on along the minus strand of NZ_JBFBCB010000009.1, from coordinate 97,842 downwards.
CATCGACGACCTGCGCGTCGAGGAGGCCGACCGCGGGCGTGGCCGGGGCGCGGTCGCCGCGCTCGCCGCCGAGGAGGTGGCGCGCGGCTGGGGCTGCCGGAGGATCGAGATCCGGGTGCCCGCCGAGGCCGAGGCCGCCCTGCGACTGGCGCACGCGCTCGGGTACGTCCACCGCAACCGCGGGATGGAGAAGCCGCTCGGCACCGTTCCGCCCCGGTTGCCCGACGGCAGCCGGGCCAGACCCATGACCGAGGCCGAGTTCGGGCCCTGGCGCCAGCGGGGCGTCGTGGAGTACGCGCAGGATTGGATCGACCGCGGTGTCCCCGAGGAGGAGGCCTGGGCCAAGTCCCGGCGGGACAACCGACTGCCGCGGGGCGTGGCCACAGAGGACATGCTGTTCAGCGTCCTGGAGCACGAGGGCGGCAGGGTCGGCACGCTGTGGATGTCCTTCGCCGGCGACAAGGCCTTCGTGTTCGACGTCGAGACCGACGAGCCCTTCCGCGGCCGGGGCCACGGCCGCACCCTGATGCTGCTGGCCGAGGCCCAGTCGATCGCCGCCGGCAAGCCCGTCATCGGCCTCAACGTCTTCGAGGGAAACACGCCCGCCGAGCGCCTCTACGACTCACTCGGCTACGTGCCGGTGGGGTACTCCCTCTACAAGCAGTTGCTCTGAGACGCCTCAGCCCTGCCCGGCCAGCAGCCGGTCCGCGATCTCCTCGACGCGCTCGCGGAGCCCCTCCTGGCTCTTGCCGCCGTCGAGGAGATCGCCGCCGATGACGTACGTCGGGGTGCCGGTGACGCCGATCGCCTTGCCCTCGGCCTGGTCGGCGTCGACGATCAGGATGTGCCGCCCGTCGATGAGCGCCGTGTCGAACTCCTCGGCGTCCAGACCCAGTTCCCGTGCCACCTCGACCAGGAAGGGTTCTCCCCCGCGGTCCAGTTCCTCGACCCGCGCCAGCACCGCCTCGACGTACGGCCAGCCCCGCCCCTGCTCCGCGGCCTCCTCGGCGGCCTGGGCCGCGGCGAAGGAGTGCCGGTGCTTCTCCAGCGGGAAGTGCCGCAGTCGCGGCTCCAGCCGGTCGCCGTAGCGCTCGCGCAGGGCTCGGAGATCGGCCAGGGCGGTACGGCAGTCCGGGCACTGGAGCTCGCACCAGACGTCGAGGACGACGGCGGGACGGGCGGAATCGGGCGCCGGGACGGCCGCGGGGGAGGAGTCGCTCATGCCCCCAGTCTCCCAGCCCCCGCCCCGGCCCCCCAATCCGGACGGCCCGCACCGCCGCGGGGTACGGCGCCCACCGGCACCTGGGGAGGAGCCGACCCGGAGATGTCCCTGATGTCCGGCTGAAGCATGGCCCGGCGGCCACTCGCAGGTGCAGGATGGAGGAGCGAAGTGCCGCTTCCGCAGCGGTGCGGAGCCGTACCGCCTCTGCCCGAGTGTCCCGTGTCTGGAGGACCGGATGATTGCCGAGACCGTGTGTTCCGCCGTCGCCGCGGCCGGGCTGGGCATCGCGGCCGTCACGGCGTACCGCAAGCGTTTCCTGGCGGCGGCCCGGACAGCGGCCTACGCACTGGTGCCCCTCGGCCTGGTGATGACGGGGGTCGTCGAGTGGGCCGCCGACACCGCCTTCAGCCCGACGGCCTGGGCCGGCTTCGGCGTCCTCGGTGCCGCCTGGGCGCTGTTCGCGACCACCCGCGCGGTCGAGCGCCGCAGGGGTGGCGGCACCCGCAAGGAGCGCAGGGCGGCGGCGCGCTCCGCACCGGACGGCGCCGTGGCGCCCGCCGCGTCGGCACCCTCGCTGGGGCAGGGCGCCCGGCCCGCCTCCCGCCCCGCCGCCGCGCCCCGGGCGACCCCCTCGGACGACTTCAGCGACATCGAGGCCATCCTCAAGAAGCACGGCATATGAAGCGGTGCCGACCGGCGGCCGGTGACGGCCCGGCACCAGTACGTCACCGCGGCTGACGGCGTCTCGCCCGGCAGGACCGCCCCGCGGCGGAAACGACACAGTCGGGCCGCACGCGCGCGGAAGTGATCACGACCGGAAACCGACATCACGGAATTCGGCGAACAACCGCTCAATCCGGGCGCGCTGATCGCGTACGGTACGCCGCCTGCGTCATCATCGCCCGCGAGATGCTGGACACGACACAGAGTGATGCCGCGCCCCCTCAGGACGAGCCGCGCGGGTGCCTCTTCGCCCTTTCCCAGCCACCGCTGATGATCTTCCTGGCGGTGATCGGGTGTCTGCTGCTCATGGCCTCGCTGCACGACCTGCTGCTGCTCTGAGCCGTACCCGCGGTCCCCGGCGCCACCCGCCGGGGCCGCGTCGGCGTCGCGGGCGAGGACCTCAGCCCGCCGCCTCCTTGCGGCGCGCCCGGTAGGCGGCCACATGCAGGCGGTTGCCACAGGTGCGGCTGTCGCAGTAACGGCGTGACCGGTTGCGGGAGAGGTCGACGAAGGCGCGACGGCAGTCCGGGGCCTCGCAGCGCCGCAGCCGCTCCTGCTCCCCGGCCACCACGAAGAAGGCCAGGGCCATCCCGCAGTCCGCCGCGAGATGGTCGGCGATCGAGGCGCCGGGGGCGAAGTAGTGCACATGCCAGTCGTAGCCGTCGTGGTCCGTGAGCCGGGGGGTGGTGCCCGCGGCGGCGATCAGCTCGTTGATGAGCGCGGCGGCGGCGCGGGGTTCCGGAGCCGCGAAGATCCGGGCGAACCGTCCCCGGACCTTGCGCACCGCGGACAGATCGAACTCGGAGAGCACACCGACGTCGCTGATCTCGTGCTTCCGCACGAAATCCCCGAGGGCGGCGACATCCGGCAGCCCGTCCGGGGCGGTGTCGTCCTCCGGTGCGGTGTTCACCAGATCCACCACGGCATCGAGCGCACACCGGGTGTCGTGGGTGATCAGCACGTTTCGCTCCCTGGCCTGGAGGGTCGGGCGGGCGCCCGCCGATGCTGGCCGATGGTAGCCGCACCGGGCCGTCCGACCACCGGTCGGTCGAGGCCGGAATCGCGCAGCCGTCCGCCGGCGGACGGGGGCGGCGGCCACGGGGCCCGGCGCGCACGCCGAAGCCGCCCCACGGATGAACCGTGGCGCGGCGTCGGCGCATGCCCTATGCGGTTGTTGTCCGAGCCCGAGCCGTCTCCCCGAGTGGACGGCGCCGGGCAGCTCAGGGGGAGCCCTCTCCCTAGCTTTCCGCCAGGATGTGCGAGAGCTCCTGATCGAGGTCGAAGTGACGGTGCTCCGTGCCCGGGGGCACGGCCGCGTCCGTCCGCTTCAGGAAGGATTCCAGGGCCCGCGCCGGGGCCTCGAGCAGTGCTTCCCCCTCCGGGGAGCTCAGGGCGATGCAGACGACGCCCTGACCGTGACTGCGCGACGGCCAGACTCGGACGTCGCCGGTGCCCGTGGGCCGGTGCAGGCCCTCCGCGAGGAGGTCGCGGGCGAACACCCACTCGACGGTTTCCTCGGCTCCGGTGTGGAAGGTGGCGTGCACGGCGTAGGGGTCGGCCGTGTCGTACCGCAGGCCTGCGGGGACAGGCAGGGAGGACTCGCTCGACACAACGAGGCGCAGGTGCAGCTCGCAGCTGACCGTGGTGTTCATAAGCGCCAGGGCCTTTCGCTCAGTGTGCGCTCGGGGATTCGCACGTCGGCGAAATCGACATGCCACCTACGGTGCCGTTGTAAACCCCTCTGCGTGGTTTGCGTGCGTTTACGTAACTCTTCCGGCCCAGGGTGTGATCGCGGAGTACCACCATTACGGTGACTCGAATCTCTCGGGTAGGGTTTGGCTGTATGAATACGGGGAGTGACGCTGCGGGCGAGGTGGCCATGGCGGCGAACGACGCGAGGTCGGACGGGGCGGCGGAGCGGCAGGAGCAGGCCCTCGGTTCCAGGGCCCCGGAGTTCATCAGAGCCCGCCGGTTCCTGCACCTGAGCTGGCAGGTCGGGATCTTCGTCGTCGGTCTCGCGGTCGTGGTCGCCGGCATCGTCATGCTGCCGCTGCCCGGCCCCGGCTGGGTCGTGATCTTCGGCGGCATGGCGATCTGGGCGACCGAGTTCGTCTGGGCCCAGCTGGTGCTGCGCTGGACCAAACGCAAGGTCACCGAGGCGGCGCAGCGCGCGCTCGACCCGAAGGTCAGACGCCGCAACATCATCCTGACCTCGATCGGACTCGTGATCGTCACGGCCGTCGTCGGCTTCTACGTGTGGAAGTTCGGGGTCGTGATGCCCTGGAAGATCAAGGACCAGTGAACCGCCGCCGAGGCGCGGGGGCGGCGGCCCGGCCATGGTCACGGGGACCCGCTGACATGCGGTAATGTACTTCCTGCGCCCGGGCGATTAGCTCAGTGGGAGAGCGCTTCGTTCACACCGAAGAGGTCACTGGTTCGAACCCAGTATCGCCCACCCGGCACGGCGGCCCGTCTGCACAGAGCAGACGGGCCGCCGTCGTGTGTGCGGGCCCTCCTGGACTGCCGCGCCGCCCGCGAAGGCCCGCACTTCCCGCGTCGCGGACGTACGCGGGGGTGCAACGGTCGCCGACGGCCCCCGCCGCGGTGGACGGCCCGTGACCGCTGTCCTCGGGCGTGACCCGCGCCGGCCCTTCCGGCTCCTGCGACCGGGCCGCCGTGACCGGCCCCTGCGGCCAGTTCCGTGACCGGGCCGTACGGGCGGCTCCCGTGTCCCGCCCCTGCGGCCTGCTCCCGGCGGCCGGTCCCGGCGCGACGGTCCTGCGCGGGGCCTCCGCGGGGTGACCTCGGGGTGACCTCGGACGGGGGTCCTCCGCAGGCCGGCGCGACGGACGCCGCGGATCGACCTGGCGTGGCCGGTCGACGTCGGGCGGTCCGAGGTCGCGGTGTCCACGGGGCGGCCCCCGTCCCGCGCTCCGGCGTCGGAGTACCGATCGGAGTGCCGGTGGGCTCTGCCGCCCCGACCGGTCAGGGCGGCCGGTCAGGGCGGCCGGACGGGCAGTCGGGGCGACGGGCGGGATCGATCGCGTTCTCCGTCGAGGGATCGACCGAGAGCCCGGTCCACGCACGATCAGGAACCGACCGGTCCCGTCTCCACAGCACCTCCGGGCAACGCGCCCGAGGTCTTCGCCCCGAGCAGGTCACCCGCCCCGGCACCGCCCCGCCTCCCGCCGCCCCTCCCGACTCTCCCGTCCCGCCGCGGCAGGCACATTTCAGCCGCCCGCAGCGGCCGGGCGAACCGCCCGTCCCCGTCCGGGTGACCGAACGGGCGCCCCCGACCTGCACGTTCGCCCTGCTGATGGCGGGGCGTCAGCTCCGCGGTGTCCCGATGCCCCGTAGTCGCCGATCGAGAAATTCCTGTCCGAATCATTGACGCTCCCCCAACCCCCTCGTACCTTGTGCCAGCAAGCGCTTTCTTGAAACGATTCATGCAAGCGGCAACGACGCTGCGGGGAGGCCGGCTGTGGGAACCAGCAGGAATGTGGAGAGGCGAACGATCCTGAAGGCGGCAGGGGCCACAGCGGCGACGCTCGGCCTGGCCGCGACCACGGGCTGCGGAGGGAGCGGAGGCGCTTCCTCCGACGGGACGGTGACGCTCCGTTACGCGTGGTGGGGCGGCGAGCCGCGCACCATTGCGATCAAGAAGACGATCGCACTCTTCGAGAAGAAGTTCCCGAAGATCAAGATCAAGCCTGAATTCACCGACTACGAGGCGTTCTGGGAGAAGTTCCAGACCCAGGCCTCCGGCGGGAATCCGCCGGACGTTTTCCAGAATGCGGTCGGTTTCCTGCGTAAGTACGACAAGCGCGGCGTTCTGATGGACCTCAAGACGCAGGCGGACGCGGGCAATCTGCGCCTGGAGAACTTCCGCAACGGCGTTCTGGCGAACGGTCAGGTCGACGGCAAGCAGATCGGCGTCCCCGTCGGCGCCAACACCATGGCGCTCGTCATCGACCTCAACGCCTTCAAGAAGGCGGGCGTCGAGGCGAAGTTCGGCTGGACCTGGGACGAGTACTTCGACGCGCTCCAGACGGTCCAGGACAAGCTGAAGATCGCCGGCGACACCGGTTACTTCAGCATCATGTACCTCTACGACCTGTACCTGCGCCAGAACGGCAAGGCCTTCTTCACCGACTCCGACCTCGGATTCACCGAGGACGACCTGACGCAGTGGTGGGAGGACGGCTACAAGCGCGTGAAGTCCGGGCTCGTCGCCGACCCGAAGAAGGTCGAGCAGGCCAAGCCCAAGTCCGCTCTCTCGGCGGGGCTCGCCGCGTCCGAGTTCACCTGGGACAACTTCTCCATCCGTTACCAGGGCGAGGGCGAGTCGGACTACGGGCTCGCGCCGATCCCCACCCGGGACGGCAAGAACACCGGCCAGTACCTCGGCTCGCTGATGCTCAGCGCCTTCTCCGGGACCAAGCACCCCAAGGAGGCCGCGCAGTTCATCGACTTCATGGTGCACGACCCCGAGGTCGGCAAGATCATGGGCTACGACCGCGGCATCCTCGCCACGACCGAGCAGTACGAGGCGTTCACGCCCACCGACGACAACAACAAGGGCGTCAAGGCGTACGAGGAGGAGGTCGCCGCGGCCGGCGTGCTCGGGAAGATCACCCCCCACCCGTCCGGCGCCGACGTCATCGAGGCGGCGTTCCTGCGGCTGGGCGGTGAGGTCGCCCAGGGCAAGTCCAAGCCGGCCGCCGCCGCCAAGGCGCTGTTCAGCGAGGCCAAGGCCGCGTTCGCGGGCTGAGGGGACGTACCATCATGACGCTCGTCAAGGAAGCGCCCGTGCGCTCGGCCGGGAAGCGGTCCGCCGCTCCCGTCGCCGGGCGGCGCGGGCGGCGCCGCGAGAACCTCGCCGGCTATCTCTTCATGTCGCCGTGGATCGCGGGGTTCCTGCTGCTCACGGCGGGACCGATGATCGCGTCCCTCTACTACGCGTTCACCAGCTACAACCTGTTCACGCCGCCCCAGTGGGTGGGGCTGGACAACTTCACGACGATGTTCGAGGACCCGCGCTGGCAGAAGTCGGTGGAGGTCACGCTGAAGTACGTCGTCGTGGCCACTCCGCTGAAGCTGCTGCTCGCGCTCGGCGTCGCGCTGCTGCTCGCGCAGAAGCGGCGCGGCCAGGGCCTGTACCGGGCCGCGTTCTACATGCCCTCGCTCATCGGCGCCAGCGTCTCCGTGGGTTTCGTGTGGCGGGCGCTGTTCTCGGACGACGCGGTCGTGGACCGCACGCAGAAGATCTTCGGTCTCGACGTGGGCGGCTGGATCGGCAACCCGGACTACGTCCTCTACGCCCTGGTGGCCCTGAGCATCTGGCAGTTCGGCGCGCCCATGGTCATCTTCCTGGCCGGCCTCAAGCAGGTTCCGCGGGAGCTGTACGAGGCCGCCGAGGTGGACGGGGCCGGACCCTTCCGCAGGTTCTGGAACATCACGCTTCCGATGATCTCCCCGGTGCTGTTCTTCAACGTGCTGCTGGAGTCCATCCACGCGTTCCAGGTGTTCGGCTCCGCGTACGTCGTCTCCGACACCCGGTGCGGGCCCGCCGACGCCACGCTCGTCTACACCTGCTACCTCTACCAGAAGGGCTTCAAGGAGGCCCAGATGGGCTTCGCCTCCGCGATGGCCTGGACGCTGGTGATCGCGGTGGCGCTCGTCACGGCGGTCCTGTTCTGGTCGCAGAAGAAGTGGGTGCACTACGAGGAGGCCGCCAAGTGACCACTGCCACCAGCCCTGCCGCGCGTACCGCGGACGAGCGGCGGCGCACCGGATCGATCGCCTGGCACGTGGGCGCGCTCGTCATCCTCGCGGTCGTCCTGTATCCCGTGATCTGGGTGGTCGGAGCCTCGTTCAAGCCGAGCAAGGACATCATCGCCAGTCTCGACCTGCTGCCCACCGAGCCGGTCTGGGCGAACTTCTCCGGACTCGCCGACGGCATCTCCGGCATCTCCATCAGCAGCTTCTTCGTCAACTCGCTGATGTACGCGGTGCTCGCCGTGGCCGGTGTCGTGGTGTCCAGCTCGCTGACCGCGTACGCCTTCGCCAAGATCCGGTTCGCCGGGCGGAACCTGCTGTTCACACTGATGATCGGCACGCTGCTGCTGCCGTATCACGTCCTGCTCATCCCGCAGTACGTGATGTTCCGCAACCTGGAGCTCGTCGACACGCTGGTGCCGCTCGTCGCGGGCAAGTTCCTGGCCACGGAGGCGTTCTTCGTCTTCCTGATGGTGCAGTTCATGCGCGGGCTGCCGCGCGAGTTGGACGAGGCCGCCAAACTCGACGGCTGCGGCCACCTGAGGACCTACTGGTCCATCGTGCTGCCGCTGTGCCGGCCCGCCCTCATCACCAGCGCCATCTTCACCTTCATCAACGCGTGGAACGACTTCATGGGGCCGTTGATCTACCTCAACACCCCCGAGAAGTACACCGTCTCGCTCGGCCTGATGATGTTCCGCGACCAGGAGGGCATCTCCAACTACGGCAGCATGATCGCGATGTCGCTGGTGGCGCTGGTGCCGGTCATCGCCTTCTTCATGGCCTTCCAGCGCTACCTCATCGACGGTATGGCGACGTCCGGACTGAAGGGCTGAGGCGGTCACCATGGCGCAAGCACGCGTGAAGGACCGCTCCCCGCGCAGGGAGTCCGTGTCCGGCGAGCGCTTCGCGGTGTTCGCCGAGTGTCTGCTCACCGGCGTGTGGATCGCCGTGGCCTGTCTCGGGGTCGTCACCTACCCCGCCGCCCTCGCCGCCGGCGCACGGCATCTGCGACGGCGTACGCGTCATGAGGGCGGCGGCCTGCGGGAGTTCGTCGCGGACTTCCGGGCCGCCCTGCGCCGCGGCTGGGCCGTCGGGCTCGCCGGGTGGGCGGCGGGCGCCGCGGTCTGGGTGGACGTCCAGGCCGCGCGGGCCGGGCTGCCCGGCGGGCCGTTCGTCGGGGCCGTCGGTCTGTTCGCACTGATCGGGCTGGTCGTGGCCCTGCTGCGGGCGACGGCCGTCTGGACGCCGGGAGCCTCCTGGCGGACCCTGCTCGCGGACGCCGGACGCCGGACGGTGCTCGACCCCGCAGGGTCCTTCCTGATCGTCGGCGGGCTGGGCGTCGTGGCGCTGTCCGCCATGTTCATCGCGCCGCTGGCGGTCCCCGTGCTGGGGGCCGTCGCGGCGGCGGCCGTCGCCGTCGAGGAGCGTCACCGGCACCGCTGACGGGCGGTGCCCCTCTCCGGGCCGGCGCCCCGGGCGCCGGACCTCATTCTGTCATGCCCCTGACCACCCCCTGCATTCCGCACGGAAGGAAAGGCAGCATCCCATGTCTCCCATCCCCCGCAGGTCCCTCCTCAAGGCGGCGGCCGTCGCCGGAGCCGCCGCGCAGTTCTCCTGGGCGCTAGGGACGAAGAACGCCGAGGCCGCCCCCGCGACGGCGCCCGCGGACGCCGACCCGGTCACCCTGGACTGGCTGGAGGACGGCGGCCTCGGCGCCGCCCCCGGTTCCACCCTCGGCGTGCCCTGGCCGATGGGCGTCCACCGGGAGGACCAGACCTTCGCGCTGACGGATGCCGACGGCAAGGCCGTCCCCGTGCAGTCCTGGCCGATCGCCTACTGGCCGGACGGATCGCTCAAGTGGACCGCCCACGCGGTGAGTTCGGGCAACGGCAAGCTCACCCTGGCCGCCGGGGCGCCGGCCGCCCCCGCCAAGAAGGTCACCGTCGACAAGAGCGGCGGCACCATCGACGTGTCGACCGGTGTCATCACCGCGAAGATCGGCAAGTCCGGCGCCACCCTCGTCAAGTCGGTCACCCGCGGCTCCACCGAGATCGCCAGGAACGGCCGTCTGGTGCTGATCAGGCAGCCCGAGATCGAGGACGGGGACCAGGGCGCCGTCAAGACCGAACGCTTCGACGGGGCCGTCGACGCCGTCACCGTCGAGCAGGAGGGCCCGGTCCGCGCCGTCGTCCGCATCGACGGCAAGCACCGCAAGGGCAGCCGCAGTTGGCTGCCCTTCTCGATCCGCCTCTACTTCTACGCGGGCGCCGACTCCTTCCGCATGGTGCACACCATCACCTACGACGGCACGCAGGAGCCCGGCAAGGCCGGCGGCGACTTCATCCGCGGCCTCGGCGTGCGCTTCACCGTCCCGATGCGCGACGCGGCCTACGACCGTCACATCCGCATCGGCGGCGAGGGCACCGGGCTGCTGCGCGAGGCCGTCAAGGGCATCACCGGCCTGCGCCGCGACCCCGGCGCGGCCGTGCAGGCGGCCCAGTACGCGGGCGAGAAGCTGCCCGACCCGGCCACCTGGGACCAGCGGGTCACCACCCGGCTCCAGTACATCCCCGAATGGGGCGACTACACCCTGTCCCAGCTCTCCGCCGACGGCTTCACCGTGCGCAAGCGCACCAAGAAGGGCCACGGCTGGATCGGCGCCGGCGGCGGCAGGCGCGCCTCCGGCTTCGGATACGTCGGCGGGGCGAGCGGCGGACTCTCCTTCGGGCTGCGGGACTTCTGGGAGAAGTTCCCCGCCCAGCTCGACATCCGCGACGCCCAGACCGAGGAGGCTGAGGTCACCCTCTGGCTCTGGTCGCCCGAGGCGCAGCCCATGGACCTGCGGTTCTACCACGACGGCATGGAGCAGGACACCTTCGCCGAACAGCTCGAGGGCCTCAACATCACCTACGAGGACTACGAGCCCGGCTTCGGCACCCCCTACGGCATCGCCCGTACCTCCGAACTCCTCTTCTGGGCCAACGAGTCGACGCCGACCCCCGCGCAGCTCGCCGAACAGGTCGAGGCCGTCCGGGTGCTGCCCCAGCTCGCCGCCCCGCCCAAGCAGCTCATCAAGGCCCAGGTCTTCGGCCCGGGCCTCTACTCCGAGCCGGACCGCTCCACCCCCGCCAAGGCCAGGATCGAGGACCACCTCGACTTCCTCTTCACCTACTACAAGGACCAGGTGGAGCAGCGCCGCTGGTACGGCTTCTGGGACTACGGCGACATCATGCACACCTACGACACCGTGCGACACCAGTGGCGGTACGACATCGGCGGCTACGCCTGGGACAACTCCGAACTGTCGCCGGACCTCTGGCTCTGGTTCGCGTACCTGCGCAGCGGCCGGTCGGACATCTTCCGCTTCGCCGAGGCGATGACCCGGCACACCGGCGAGGTGGACGTGTACCACCTCGGCCAGTGGGCCGGCCTCGGCACCCGGCACGGCGTCCAGCACTACGCCGACAGCGCCAAACAGCAGCGCATCGCCAACACGACGTACCGCCGCTACTACTACTTCCTCACGGCGGACGAGCGCGTCGGCGACCTCATGCACGCCAACGTCGACTCCGACGAGACGTTCCTCGTCCTGGACCCGATCCGCAAGATCCGCACCGAGCCGTACACCCCCGACCGGCACGCCCTGTCGATCGGCTTCGGCACGGACTGGAGCGGCCTGGTGTCGGCCTGGCTCACGGAGTGGGAGCGCAAGGGCCCCAAGTGGGAGAAGGCCAGGGCGCGCGTGCTGTCGACGATGGAGACGATCGCCGCCCAGCCCAACGGCTTCGTCCAGGGCACCGGCCTCTACGACCTGGACACCGGGAAGTTCGCCGTCGCCGAGAAGCCCGCCGTCGGCGTCTCGCACCTCTCGGCCGTCTTCGGCCTCAACGAGCTGTGCGCCGAGCTGATCCACCTCGTGGACATGCCGAAGTTCAACGAGGCCTACTTCGACTACTGCCGCTACTTCAACGCCACCAAGGCCGAGCAGACGGCCCGCTACGGCTCCAACTTCGGCACCCTGCTGCTGTTCCAGGGCCACTCCCGCCTCGACGCGTACGCCGCCGTGCAGACCGGGGACGAAAAACTCGCCAAGCGGGCCTGGGAGAAGTTCTACAACTCCGACGGCTACAAGGAGTCCGCGCCCTGGAAGACGGAGGCACTGAGGGGTCCCGCCACCCTGGTGCCGGGCAGCGAGGCCGCATGGGTGTCCACCAACGACACCGCGCTCTACGGCCTCGCCGCCATCGAGAACCTGGCACTCCTCGGCGACAGGATGCCGTCGTAGCGGGCCGGTTCGCGAAGGGCCGGTTCCGGGAGGAACGGTTCCTCGAGGGCTAGTTCATCCTGCCCAGGACCTCCCGCACGTGCCGGACGTCCCGCAGCCGCCGCTCGTACGTCGCGCCCACGGCGAGCAGCAGGACTCCGGCGAGTGCGGGGGGCACCCAGCGGGGGAGCGCGTCGGCCACCTGCACCAGGTAGGGGGCCAGTTCGTGGAGGGCGTCCAGCACCAGCACCGAGCCGCCGAGGACCAGCGGGGCCCGCAGCCGGTGCCGGGCGCCGAGCAGGGTGACCAACAGGGCGGCCGCGCCCAGCAGCAGCGGGCGCGGCCACTCCGGGTCGCGCCAGGCCGCGGCGAGGCTCGGCACCAGGGTCGCGGCCAGGCCGGGGCCGTACGCCGTCCAGGATCCGGTCAGCGGATCGCGGTGCCGGCGCCAGGCCCCGACGAGCAGCGCCGGGACGGTCACGGGAAGGGTGTACGCCTCCGGGGTGATGACATCCCAGGCGGCGAGCCTGACCCAGGTGGCCAGCACGAACAGGGCGGCGGCCGGGTACGCGGCCTGACGGCGGTCGGGCCGGGCCGCCGTGCCCGCGGCGATCACGCCGCAGGCCGCCAGCACCGTGGCCAGCATCGGCGCGTCGGGCGCCGCCAGGCCCAGGGCGAGCAGTGCGGCGGCGGTTCCCGTCACCTCGACCGGCACGGTCGCCGCTGACGCGCCGAGCCGGGCGGCGGCCAGAGCCGCGGCCACGGGGACACAGAGAACGAGCAGCGCCGTGTGGGACGGCTGCAGTCCCGCCGCGGCGCCGGTCGCGACGGCCAGCGCGGCGGCGTACCCGAGGGCGCCCGGCGCCGCGACCGGGGCGAGGCGGGGCCACCGGGACGCCGTCGCACACGACACGGTCAGCGCCGACAGGACGGTCAGGGTCGCCGACTGCGACGCCAGGGAGAGGAACGCCAGGTGGAGCGAGCCGGCCAGAGCCGGCCACGGCGTCGGCAGGAAGGCCGTCGCCGCCGTCACGGCACCCAGCATCGCCAGGGCCGCGACGTAGGGCAGTCCGAGCACCGCAGGGAGGGCCACGCAGGCCGCCCAGGCCAGGACCAGTGCCCCGGTCCGCGCCCACGGCCGCCGGGCCTCGTGCCGCCCGGCCAGGAACAGGACGCCGGCGACGGCCACCAGGACGAGGAGGGCCTGCCCCGCGTACGGCGGCCACGGCGTGTGCACGGTGACCGCGGCGCGGGCGTCCGACGGCTCGCCCCGCCAGGGGCGTTCCGCCCAGCCGAGCGGTCCCAGCAGCGTGACGACCACCAGCGGCACCGCCCACAGCAGTGCGAGGGCCTGCACGACGGCGGCGGCCCGGATCAGCCCCTGCCGCACCGGCTCGGGGAGCCGGTCCGCGCGCACCGCCGCCGACAGCGCGACGCCGAACGCCAGATGGACCGGGACCGCCCAGCCGTCGGGCAAGGCGGCCCGCAGCGGGCCGCCGGCCGCCGCCACCAGCAGCAGGCCTCCGGCGACCGCCGTGCCCGTCGCGACGCCCGTCTCCGGCAGCCGCGCGGCCGCCACCAGCGCGATCACCGCCGCGAAGGCGAGGAGCGCCGCCGCGCGGGCGGCGTCGCCCGGACCGGTGGCCGTCCACGACAGCCAGCCCGCCGCCAGAACGCCCCAGCCGCCCAGGCCGTACCCGCCGGCGGTGGCGGTCACCCGGACGGCACCGACGGCACCGGCCGGCAGCACCAGTGCCAGGACCGTGTCGAGGCCGGCCGTCGCCAGCAGCGCCGTGGCGACCGCGTACGGGTCCGCGCCCGCCGCGACCGACCAGAGGGTCAGGGGGAGCTGGGCCGCCACCAGTGCCGCGGGCAGCGGCAGCCGCAGCGCGCCGAGACCGCGGCCGTACGCCGCCCAGAGCCCGACGAGCACCGCCGCGGCGGCCGCCGCGTAGCCCGTGCCGTCGGTGCCGGCGAGGGCCGCCTCGTGCAGGGCGTAGGCGTCCAGCACCGTCAGGGCCAGGCCGAGACCGGCCACCGACTCCGCCGTCGAGCGCAGCCCGCGCCGCAGCAGCGGCAGCGGCGCGGCGAGCACCGCCAGCGTGACCGTGCCGAGCACCAGGGCCCGTCCGGTGATCCCGAGGTGCCCCCAGCTGACGAGCGTGAACGCGATCGCCGCGACGGTGAGCAGGACGCCGCCGAGCAGCAGGAGCACGTTCTGGACCCGCGGGGCGCTCGCCTCGGGGCGCGGCGCGGCCGGGGGCAGGGGCGGCGCGACCGGGCGCGACGACTGGAGCGAGGCGACCAGCCAAGCGCGGCGCGCGAGCAACTGGGCCCGGCGGGCGTCCAGTTGCCACAGCTCCGCGTCGAGGAGCCGCAGCTCCTCGGCCGGGGGCGGAAGGTGCGTCATGGAACGGAGTGTGGCTCGCGTCCCGCCGTGGGGCATGAGCGTGGCTACTCAGGGCGTACTCAGATCCCGGCCTTCCCGGCCCGCGGGCGGGCACACTCGACGCATGGACCTCAACCACTACCGTTTCCTCAGCCGGTGGCCGCTGCCCGCGCCGCCCGCCGCCGTCCACGCGGCGCTGGAGCGGGCCGAGGACTATCCGCGCTGGTGGCCGCAGGTCCGGGAGGTGACCCGGCTGGACGAGACCACCGGCGTCGTCACCGTCCGCTCGCTCCTGCCCTACAGCGTGACCTTCACCGCGCGCGAGGTGCGGCGGGACCCGGTGGCCGGTGTGCTGGAGATCGCGATGGCCGGGGACCTCGAGGGCTGGGCGCGCTGGACGGTCACCGCGCACGGCTCCGGGAGCCTGGCCCGCTACGAGCAGGTCGTCGACGTCACCAAGCCGCTGCTCAGGAGGTTCGCCGTGCCCGGGCGTCCGCTGTTCCGCGCCAACCACCGGCTGATGATGAGGGCCGGGCGGCGCGGCCTGCTCCGGTATCTCGAAGCGGTTTGAAGGAACCCCGAGGGGACCTGTATTGTTCAGTCCGTTCCCGGGCGATTAGCTCAGTGGGAGAGCGCTTCGTTCACACCGAAGAGGTCACTGGTTCGAACCCAGTATCGCCCACCGGGAAAGGCCGGTCCGCATCACGCGGACCGGCTTTTTGCATGCCCCCGCGGGCCGGCCGGGCGCCCCGTGTCACGCCGCTGCCGACAGCGCCGGGCGCAGCGGCCAGGACGTGTCCACCGTCTCGGGGGCGCCGCTGCGCGCGAACCACGCCTGGAGCCCGCGGGCCTGCGCCGCGTGCCAGGACGTCTGGAGCGCGTGCAGCTCGGCGGGGGACAGCCGCTCCAGCCGGGCCGCGAAACGCCGGCCCAGCGCCCGCACGACCTCCAGCGCGGCCAGCGCGTCCGCGGCCGCGTCGTGCGCCTCGGCCAGCGTCACGCCGTAGTGCCCGCACAGGTCGGTGAGCGTGCGGCGGCCCTTGCGGTAGCGGTCCAGGTGCTTGTCCAGGACGCGTGGGTCCAGCACCCGCAGCGGCGCCGGCTCCAGCCAGTGCCCCAGCGTGGACGCGCGGTGCCGGCGCAGCTCGCGGTCGAGCAGCGTCAGGTCGAACGGCGCGTTCATCACCACCAACGGCCGCCCCGCCGCCGCCTGCTCGCCGAGCAGTTCGGCTATCTCGTACATCACCGGCGCCGGCCAGCGGCCGTTGCGCTGCAGGTGTTCGTCCGTCAGGCCGTGGACCGCCGTCGCCCCTTCGGGCACCGGCACGCCCGGGTTCACCAGCCACCGGCTCACCCGGGGCCGGTGACCCGGCGCGTCCTGCACGACCAGCGCGGCCGACACGATCCGGTCGGTCTCGACGTCGACGCCCGTCGTCTCCGTGTCGAAGGCCGCCAGCGGCCCCTCGTACCAGCACGTCATATCCACCCAGCCCCTCGCTCGTCCACGGCGGCCGACGCCCCGTCCTCTGACCGTCTGGTGATACCCGGCCTGTTTGCGCCGTACGCCGGGAGGAGACAACAGGAGTACCGGTCCTGCCAGTTCAAGGGCCTGAAGCGAAGTTCTCCCAGTCCCCGGTGCCGGGGACCCCCATTGCTCGGAAGGCTGTTCGGTCATGGTGACAGCGCAGCCCGAACGGGGCGGGCTGCTGCCCGAACTCACGGGCCCCCCTCGCGGATCGCTCGCCACCACGGCGTGCATGGAGACACTCCAGGTGGGTTATCTCCACGCGGTCGCCGCGGCCGCGGGCTGTTCGCTGTCCCAGCCGTTCCCCGACAACGGCATCGACTGGCACGTCAGCCACAGCGCCCCCGGACACACCGTCGACGACGAGGTGACCATCAAGGTGCAGCTGAAGGCCACGTACCAGCTCCCGCCCGACCCCCCGGGGCGCTCCTTCTCCTTCACGCTGGACAACGACCACCTGCGCAAGCTCGCCCGCACCCCGGTGTCGGTCCACAAGATCCTCGTCGTGATGATCGTCCCGCGGTCGCGGGAGCAGTGGCTGCGGGCCGGACACGACCGGCTCGACCTGCGGCACTGCTGCTACTGGGTCAACCTGGCCGGGCATCCGGTCACCGGCCGGTTCCGGACCACCGTGCGGATCCCGACCGCACGGATCTTCGACGACCGGGCGCTGTGCGAGATCATGACGCGGGTCGGGACGGGAGGCAGACCATGACGCACCGCCCGCTGCAGGAGCCCCTGAGGCCGGTACGGCCGCACCCCGTCGACTCCTCCTGGAACCGGCCCCCCGAGGCCGCCGAGGTCGACCCGGCCGTCCTCGGCGCCCTGCTGCGCCGGCACGGCTGGCAGCGCCGCGGCGGCGCAGCCGGCCGTTACGGCCGCTGGACCCCGCCCGGACCGGGCGCCGCCGCGACCAGCCTGCTCGTACCGGAGAACCGCGCCCTCCCCGACAGCGACGACCTGCTCGGCGAGGCACTGCTGGCGCTGGAGCGCAGCCAGACGCCCGCCGCCCGCGAGGTCCTTCTCGCCCTGGCTGTGCCGAGCGACGAGATCCGCTGGTGGCGGGAGACCCCGTCCGGGCCCGCCGAGGCGGCCGGAACCACCTCCTGGGCGGTCGAGGACCGGCTGCGCGACGCCGCCCGGCAGATGCTGCTCGCCGGCGCGCTCGCCACCCGCGCGCGGGCCGGCTACCACGGCGCCCGCCACCGGCGGTCGGCCGGCGCCATGCTGGAGAGCGTCCTCGTCGGCACCGCCGCCGACGGCCGCCGGCTGACCGCCTTCGCCCCCGTCGGCACCGCACGCCCCCTCGCCGTACGCCTCCACCAGGCGCTCCACGCCGTCCGCGAGGCCATCGACTACCGGCGCGCCACCGGCGGCATGGACGCCTTCGACGGCGCCGTCGAGGCCGGCGCCAGCCATGAGCTGACCGAGGCGATCGTCGCCCTGGTGCGCGGCACCGAGGGAGCCCGGATCGCCGTCGAGTGGGCGCCCGCCGCCGGGGTCCCCGAGGACTGCGCGGCCGGTGCCGAACCCGTGGAGTTCTCCCCCGGAGACCTCACCGCCCTGCGCGAGGCGGGCGCCCGCTACCTGCGCGAGGAGCCCTCCGTGTCCGTGCGGATCACCGGCACCGTGGTCCGGCTGCGCAGGTCGGGGCCGCGCGGCGAGGGCGGCGTACGGCTGCGGGTGCTCGCCGGGGCCGAGGTCCCGCACGTCCGGCTCACCCTCGACGAGGAGGACTACCGCATCGCCGGCCAGGCCCACCTGGTCGGACTGCCGGTGCGGGTGCAGGGCCGGCTGGAGAGCCGGGGCGGGTTCCGCAGGCTGAGCGGCGCCCACGGCGTCGTCCCGGTGCAGGTGGAGGACGCCGAACGCGACCGGCTGATGAAATCGCTCCAGGAGAACCTGGACTTCTTCGGGGAGGCCTGCGGGGGAGACTGATTTCGCGGAGGGCGGTCCCGGGTCGGTACGATCGCCTTTTGCGTGGCGATGCATTCCGGGCCGCGCTTCCGCCTTCAGTCAGGAGAGACCGGTGTCAGACGTCCGTGTGATCATCCAACGCGATTCCGAGCGGGAAGAGCGCACGGTGACGACGGGCACCACGGCCGCCGACCTCTTCGCCGGTGAGCGCTCGATCGTCGCCACGCGCGTGGACGGCGAACTGAAGGACCTCACCCACGAACTGCGCGACGGCGTGACCGTCGAGGGCGTCGAGATCTCCTCCGCGGACGGTCTCGACATCCTGCGCCACTCCACCGCGCACGTCATGGCGCAGGCCGTGCAGGAGCTGTTCCCCGAGGCCAAGCTCGGCATCGGCCCGCCGGTCAAGGACGGCTTCTACTACGACTTCGACGTCGAGAGGCCGTTCACGCCCGAGGACCTCAAGGCCGTCGAGAAGAAGATGCAGGAGATCCAGAAGCGCGGGCAGCGGTTCTCCCGCCGGGTGGTGACCGACGAGGCCGCCCGCGAGGAGCTGGCGGACGAGCCGTACAAGCTGGAGCTGATCGGCCTCAAGGGTTCCGCCTCCCACGACGACGGCGCGGACGTCGAGGTGGGCGCCGGCGAGCTGACCATCTACGACAACCTGGACGCCAAGACCGGCGAGCTGTGCTGGAAGGACCTCTGCCGCGGTCCCCACCTGCCCACCACCCGGTTCATCCCGGCGTTCAAGCTGATGCGCAACGCGGCCGCCTACTGGCGCGGCAGCGAGAAGAACCCCATGCTCCAGCGCATCTACGGCACCGCCTGGCCGTCCAAGGACGAGCTGAAGGCGCACCTCGACTTCCTCGCCGAGGCGGAGAAGCGCGACCACCGCAAGCTGGGCAGCGAGCTGGACCTGTTCTCCATCCCCGAGCAGATCGGCTCCGGCCTCGCCGTCTTCCACCCCAAGGGCGGCATCATCCGCCGGGTCATGGAGGACTACTCGCGCCGCCGCCACGAGGAGGAGGGCTACGAGTTCGTCTACACCCCGCACGCGACGAAGGGGAAGCTCTTCGAGACCTCGGGCCACCTGGACTGGTACGCCGACGGCATGTACCCGCCCATGCAGCTCGACGAGGGCGTGGACTACTACCTCAAGCCCATGAACTGCCCGATGCACAACCTGATCTTCGACGCGCGCGGCCGCTCCTACCGCGAACTGCCGCTGCGCCTCTTCGAGTTCGGGACCGTCTACCGGTACGAGAAGTCCGGCGTCGTGCACGGTCTGACCCGTGCCCGCGGCTTCACCCAGGACGACGCGCACATCTACTGCACGCGCGAGCAGATGTCGGAGGAGCTCGACAAGACGCTCACCTTCGTCCTCGGCCTGCTGCGCGACTACGGCCTGACCGACTTCTACCTGGAACTGTCCACCAAGGACCCGGAGAAGTTCGTCGGCTCCGACGAGGTCTGGGAGGAGGCGACCGAGACGCTGCGCCAGGTCGCCGAGAAGCAGGGCCTCCCGCTCGTGCCCGACCCGGGCGGCGCCGCGTTCTACGGCCCCAAGATCTCCGTCCAGACCAAGGACGCCATCGGCCGCACCTGGCAGATGTCGACCATCCAGCTGGACTTCAACCTGCCGGAGCGCTTCGACCTCGAGTACACCGGCCCCGACGGCTCGAAGCAGCGCCCGGTGATGATCCACCGTGCCCTCTTCGGCTCGATCGAGCGGTTCTTCGCGGTGCTCCTGGAGCACTACGCGGGCGCCTTCCCGGCCTGGCTGGCCCCGGTGCAGGCGATCGGCATCCCGATCGGCGACGCACACGTGGAGTACCTGGAGAAGTTCGCCGCGGCCGCGAAGAAGCAGGGGCTGCGGGTCGAGGTGGACTCCTCCTCCGACCGCATGCAGAAGAAGATCCGCAACGCCCAGAAGCAGAAGGTGCCCTTCATGGTCATCGCGGGCGACGAGGACATGTCGAACGGCTCGGTGTCCTTCCGCTACCGCGACGGCTCCCAGGAGAACGGCATCCCGCTCGACGAGGCCGTCGCGAAGATCGCGAAGGTCGTCGAGGAGCGCGCGCAGGTCTGATCCACCGGATGCGGGGCCCCGGGGAGTCCGCTCTCCGGGGCCCCGTCCCGTCCTCGTGGAAGCGGCCTCCAGGGCCCGGTGCCCGTCGTCCGACGGTCACCTTCCCGGCGGGCGTCCGGCCTCGTCCTCCTGCTCGTCCTCGCGCGAGAAGACCTGGATCAGCCAGGACGAGAAGGAGCCGGTCACCGCGCCCAGCAGGGCCAGGCCGCACGCCATCAGCCCGACCGCGACGAACCGGCCCATGGGAGTGACCGGTACGACATCGCCGTAGCCGACGGTGGACAGGGTCGAACAGGCCCACCAGACCGAGTCGCCGAAGGTGTGCATCTCCGTGCCCGGCGCCCCGCGCTCCTCGGCGTACACGGCGAGCGCGCCCGCGAAGCCGAGCAGCAGCGTCGACACTCCCGCGTAGAGCATCACGCGCGCGTGCAGCGACAGCCGTGGCTCCCCACGCCGTCGCAGTACGGCCTCGTAGAGCCGCACGATCCGCAGCGGTCGCAGCAGCGGCAACAGCACCACCAAGGTGTCCAGGGAGTGCCGCCGTACGAAGCCCGGGCCCTGTCCGCTGAGCCGCCAGCGCACCGCGTAGTCCACCACGAACAGCGCCCACGACGCGAGCAGGACCGCCAGACTGCAGTCCCGCCAGGCGTCGGCGAGGCCCGGGGCGAGAACGAGGACGGCGTACCCGGCGAGGTAGGCCAGCGAGGCGACCGAGAGGAGCATCTCGGTGCGCCGTTCCCAGCGGATCAGACGGCTGTCTTCGGTCATCGGCCCAGCTTGGCCCGCGTCGCATTTGCGCTCCCCCCGCCGACACGCCGCGAACGGGCGAAGCCATATGCTGCCTAGCATGACGAGTGAGCCGGAGCAGCAGATCGGAGTGGGGACGCAGGACGCGTTCCAGCGCCTGTGGACGCCCCACCGGATGGCCTACATCCAGGGGGAGAACAAGCCCACGGGTCCCGGAGCCGACGACGGCTGTCCGTTCTGCGCGATCCCGGCGAAGTCCGACGAGGACGGCCTGGTGGTCCGGCGCGGAGAGCACGTGTACGCCGTCCTGAACCTGTACCCGTACAACGGCGGCCACCTGATGACCGTCCCCTACCGGCACGTGGCCGACTACACCGACCTGACCGGGCCGGAGACCGCGGAGCTGGCCGAGCTGACCAAGCAGGCGATGACCGCGCTGCGCACCGCGTCCGGCGCCCAGGGGTTCAACATCGGCATGAACCAGGGGTCGGTCGCGGGCGCCGGCATCGCCGCGCACCTGCACCAGCACATCGTGCCCCGCTGGGGCGGCGACACGAACTTCATGCCGGTGGTGGGCCACACGCGCGTGCTGCCGCAGCTGCTGGCGGACACCCGCAAGATGCTGGCGGAGGCGTGGCCGGCCTCGCCGTGACAGCTGCGGCGGGCGAGTTCAGCCCGTCCGGCGCTTGAGGACGAGGCCGTCCAGGCCGAAGCGGGGGCCTGGGGGCGGCAGCCCCCAGAGTGCCCCCGCCCCACCGCCGGAGGCCTACGCGTCGTAGGTGTCGGCCTTCTTCGGCGTCAGGTCCTGGACCGCGCCGCTGAGGGCCGACGAGCGGGAGCTGAACTTCTCGATGTCCACGTCGTGCTCCTTGAGCACCTTCAGCGCCGCACTGTGCACCACCCTCAGCACCGGCGTCGCCGCGCGCAGCGCGTCGTCGGCCATGAAGCGGTGCCGCCACGGCTGGTCGGCCCAGGCGTGCCGCAGGCCGAACGGCTCGGGCAGGCCTATGGAGCCGCCGAGCCAGTTCAACAGCGGCGGGTACCAGCTGATCATGGCGCGCGCCGCCACCCGCACCACCTCGTCGGCGGTGACCAGCGGCAGGCTGACCTTCCGCGTCTCCCAGAACCGGACGGTCTTGGCGACCTCCTTCGTGGGCGCCTCCGGCTTGGAGGTGAACAGGGAGTTCACCGGGCCCAGCGCATGACCGGTGACCTCGATGCGCAGCGTCTCGTGCAGCACGGTCACGGTGATCAGCATGGTGATGATCAACTGGCCGTCCCACAGCGGCCACTGCACGCCGAGGTAGTGCCGGTCGCCGCCGCCGAACTGCTGGTTGTTGCAGATGTCCTCCACGGCCCTCGGCTTGACCTGGTACGCCTCCACGTCGGTGCCCTCCGGCCGGGCCACCGCCTTGGCGTTCTCGCCGACCGGCGTGACGATCCAGTGCCGTACCGAAGGAGGTGGGAAACCGCCGGTCTTCAGGCTCTGCCGGTGCAGCAGCTGGAGCTGGTCGTGGATGGCCCGGACCACCGTCCAGCTGCGGAACTCGTGGACGCCCTTGACGGGGTCGAGCGGGGTCAGCTCCTCCGCGAGGTGCCAGGCGCCCCAGCGGGTGCCCATGCCGAGGATCCCCTTGGGGCCGGCGTAGAACACCGAGTTGGACTGCTGCTCGGCGCTCAGCCGGGCCAGGGACTGGCGCAGTTGCTCGGCCGCCGTCTGGTTGGGGCTGGTCGGCACCGCCTCGGGGACCTTGGCGCCGACGCTGCCTCCCGACAACAGGCCGTCCCAGCGCTCGCGCAGGTCCTTCGCCGTACCCTCGCAGACCCGCTTGGCCAGGAACCAGCCGACCACCGGCGCGACGACCGCACCGCGCGCGTACCACCCGGCCAGACCGGAGAACGGCATCTTGAGGAGGAAGAGCGCGGCGAGCGCGGCGACGGCCACGAGCAGCCCGGTGGCCAGCCCGGAGACCCGCTTGTCGCCCGCCTTCGTCATGGTGGCCCGGAGCTGGAAGACCAGCAGCCACACCAGCAGGCCGGGCAGGAACAGCAGCCCGCACACGATCATGATGCCGGTGAGCTTCTTGTCGCGCTCCCGGCGGATCCGGTTGGCGGCCAGACAGTGCTCGACGACCACCTGCGGTTCACTGCCGAACGACTGGATCAGCGGCTTGCGCCCGGCGCCCAGCATGCGGTCGACCACCGCCTGGGAGAACGCCTCGCCGAGGTTGGGCCGGAAGATCCTGGCCCAGCCGCGGCCGGTGGAGACCGTCGACTGGTGCCACTCGTTGTCGGCCTTCTTGATGTCCTCGACGGGGTTGTCCCGGTAGGCGGCCGACGCCAGCGCGAAGGTCGGAGTCTGCCCGCCGTCGCCCTGCTGCGGCACCTGTGGCCCGAAGAAGTCCCCAATGGTCATTCCCGCCCCCGATCGCCGCCACTGTCGCTCCTGCGGCCTTCCCGACTTCCGTGCTCCGCACACCTGTTGATCAGGTCATCAGCGTATATCCAGGCACGGACATCCGTCGGCGGACGGCCGAAGCCGCCCGCCACGGTGGAAGAACGCTTTACCCACCCGTCACTTGAGGGTGGCCGCGCCCCAACCCCTACGCCGCCCGCTCCTGTTGACGGAGCCGCTCCGCCACCTGCGCCGGCATCGGCTCGTGCCGGGCGTACGCCCGGTGGAAGCGGGCCGTGCCGTGCGACAGGGAACGCAGGTCGACCGCGTACCGGCCGATCTCGATCTCGGGCACCTCCGCGCGCACCAGCGTGCGACCGCCGCCGCTCTGTTCGGTGCCCAGGACCCGGCCGCGCCGCCCCGACAGGTCGCTCATCACGGCGCCCACGTACTCGTCGCCGACCAGCACGCTCACCTCCGCCACCGGCTCCAGCAGATGGATCCTCGCCCCGGCCGCGGCCTCCCGCAGTGCGAGCGCCCCGGCCGTCTGGAAAGCGGCGTCGGAGGAGTCCACCGAGTGCGCCTTGCCGTCGACCAGGGTCACCCGCACGTCGACGAGGGGATGGCCCGCGGCGACGCCCCTGGCCGCCTGCGCCCGTACGCCCTTCTCCACGGACGGGACGAACTGGCGCGGCACCGCGCCGCCCACGACCTTGTCCACGAACTCGATGCCCGAACCGCCCGGCAGCGGCTCCACCTCGATCTCGCAGATCGCGAACTGCCCGTGCCCGCCGGACTGCTTGACGTGCCGGCCGCGCCCGGCGGAGGCGGCGGCGAACGTCTCCCGGAGGGAGACCTTGTGCGGGACGACGTCCACCTGCACGCCGTAGCGGCTGCGCAGCCGTTCCAGAGCGACGTCCGCGTGGGCCTCGCCCAGGCACCACAGCACCACCTGGTGGGTGTTCTGGTTCTGCTCCAGCCGCATCGTCGGGTCCTCGGCCACCAGCCGGGACAGCCCCTGCGACAGCTTGTCCTCGTCGGCCTTGCTGTGCGCCTGGATGGCCACCGGCAGCAGCGGGTCGGGCATCTGCCACGGCTCCATCAGCAGCGGGTCGTCCTTGGCGGAGAGCGTGTCGCCGGTCTCCGCGCGGCTCAGCTTCGCCACGCACGCCAGGTCGCCCGCGATGCAGTGCGTCAGCGTGCGCTGCTGCTTGCCGAAGGGTGCGGACAGGGCGCCGACGCGCTCGTCGACGTCGTGGTCCTCGTGGCCGCGGTCGGTGA
Source organism: Streptomyces sp. NPDC051051 (assembly GCF_040682975.1). Classification (NCBI taxonomy): domain Bacteria; kingdom Bacillati; phylum Actinomycetota; class Actinomycetes; order Kitasatosporales; family Streptomycetaceae; genus Streptomyces; species Streptomyces sp. NPDC051051. The sequence continues at coordinate 73,509 of NZ_JBFBCB010000009.1, read as the reverse complement.
GCCCGTGCCCGGACACGTGGACGGTCTGGTCGGGGCGCAGGGTGCCGGAGAACACGCGCACCAGCGAGACGCGGCCGACGTACGGGTCGGAGGCCGTCTTCACGACCTCCGCGACCAGCGGGCCGTCCGGATCGCACAGGGCCGCCGCGCGGGGCTCGCCGCCGACCGTGGTGACCCGGGGCGCCGCACGCTCCAGGGGCGTCGGGAAGCCCCTGGTGATCAGTTCGAGCAGCTCCACGGTGCCGATGCCCTGCCGGGCGCCCTCCGCGGCCGGGGCCGCGGCCAGGACGGGGAAGAACGTGCCGCGCGCCACAGCCCGTTCCAGGTCCTCGACCAGCGTCTTCACGTCGATCCGCTCGCCCCCGAGGTAGCGGTCCATGAGGGTCTCGTCCTCGCTCTCGGCGATGATCCCCTCGATCAGCCGGTCGCGGGCCTCCTCGATCCCGGGCAGCACGTCCTCGCCCGGCTCGGACTCCTCGCGCGCGCCGGAGGAGTAGTCGAACAGCTTCCGCGACAGCAGCCCGGTCAGACCCGTCACGGGCGCGTGCCCGTCCGGCGCCTGCGGGCCGTGCAGCGGCAGGTACAGCGGCAGCACGGCGTCGGGGTCGTCGCCGCCGAAGGCCTCCGCGCAGATCCGCGTCATCTCCTCGAAGTCCGCGCGCGCGGCCTCCAGGTGCGTGACGACGATCGCCCGGGGCGTCCCGACGGCCGCGCACTCCTCCCACACCATCCGGGTCGAGCCGTCCACGCCGTCCGAGGCCGAGACGACGAAGAGGGCCGCGTCCGCGGCGCGCAGACCGGCCCTCAGCTCCCCGACGAAGTCGGCGTACCCGGGGGTGTCGAGGAGGTTGATCTTGATGCCGTCCCATTCGACCGGCACCAGGGAGAGCTGCACCGAGCGTTGCTGACGGTGCTCGATGTCGTCGTAGTCGGAGACGGTGCCGCCGTCCTCCACGCGGCCCGCCCGGTTCACCGCTCCCGCCGTCAGCGCGAGAGCCTCCACCAGGGTCGTCTTGCCGGATCCGGAGTGGCCGACCAGCACCACGTTCCGTACGGATGCGGGGTGGTCGGCCGCCGTGGCCCTGCCGGCGGCCCCGGTGTGTGTGTTCGCCTTGTCGCCCATTTCTGCGCCTCCCGTGCACGGTGAGGTCATCGGGGCGCGGACACGGCGGCTCCTCCCTCCCCCGGATTCCACCCGGGGGCGACCCCCGGCGGCGGCGGCTCCGGCGACGTCCGCGGTCCTTCGAGCTTTCCACTCCCGTCACGGCGCGTCCATACGGAGGGCGTCCCGAGGCCCCCGGCACGGCCGTGACACGGGCACCGCAGCGACCCGGCCGGGCCCCGGACGCGGCCCGGCCGTGGCACCGGGCCCGGGTGCCCGAGGGCCGCGCACGCACGCGCGTGGCTACGATGGGCCAGCCGGTGGCCAGCAGGGGCCGCGCGGTCATACAACCTTCGGGAAGGCCATGCTGAACAAGTACGCGCGTGCATTCTTCACGCGTGTCCTCACACCGTTCGCCGCGTTTCTCATCCGCCGGGGCGTGAGCCCCGACACGGTCACGCTGCTCGGCACCGCCGGCGTGGTCGCGGGCGCGCTGGTCTTCTACCCCAGGGGCGAGTTCTTCTGGGGCACGGTCGTGATCACGCTGTTCGTGTTCTCCGACCTCGTCGACGGCAACATGGCCCGCCAGCTCGGCCGTTCCAGCCGCTGGGGCGCCTTCCTGGACTCCACGCTCGACCGGGTCGCCGACGGCGCGGTCTTCGGCGGGTTCGCCCTCTGGTACGCGGGCCACGGCGACGACAACGTGCTGTGCGCCGTCTCGATCTTCTGCCTGGCCAGCGGCCAGGTCGTGTCGTACACCAAGGCGCGCGGCGAGTCGATCGGGCTGCCGGTCGCGGTCAACGGGCTCGTCGAGCGCGCCGAGCGGCTCGTGGTGTCGCTGGTCGCCGCCGGGCTCGCGGGCCTGCACGCGTTCGGGGTGCCGGGCATCCAGTACCTGCTGCCGGTCGCCCTGTGGATCGTCGCCGTCGGCAGCCTGGTCACGCTGATCCAGCGGGTCGTCACCGTACGGCGCGAATCGGCGGAGGCCGACGCGGCGACCGCGGCGGCCGAGCCGAAGCCCGAGCCGGAGGGGCGTGAGACGGCCCAGTGAGCGCACGTGACCAGCTGACCGACGGGCTGTACGGGCTCGGCTGGAGCACCGTCAAGAAGCTCCCCGAGCCGGTCGCGGTCCGCCTCGGACGCACCATCGCCGACCTCGCCTGGAAGCAGCGCGGCAAGGGCGTCCAGCGCCTGGAGAGCAACTACGCGCGCGTGGTGCCGGACGCGAGCCCCGAGCGGCTCGCCGAGCTGTCCCGCGCGGGCATGCGCTCCTACCTGCGCTACTGGATGGAGTCCTTCCGCCTCCCCGCCTGGAGCCCGGAGCGGATCGCGTCCGGGGTCGAGGTCAAGGACCTGCACCACCTGACCGACGGCCTCGCGGCCGGCAAGGGCATCATCGTCGCGCTGCCGCACCTGGCCAACTGGGACCTCGCCGGCGCCTGGGTCACCACGAAGTTGGGCATCCCGTTCACCACGGTCGCCGAACGCCTCAGGCCCGAGACGCTCTACGACCGTTTCGTCGCCTACCGCGAGGGCCTCGGCATGGAGGTCCTGCCGCACAGCGGCGGCACCGCCTTCGGCACCCTCGCCCGGCGGCTGCGCGACGGCGGCCTGGTCTGTCTGGTCGCCGACCGCGACCTGTCCGCGTCGGGCGTCGAGGTCGAGTTCTTCGGCGCCACCGCGCGCATGCCCGCCGGGCCGGCCCTGCTCGCCCAGCACACCGGCGCGCTGCTGCTCCCCGTCACGCTCTGGTACGACGACTCTCCCGTGATGCGGGGCCGCATCCACGCCCCGATCGAGGTGCCCGGGTCGGGTACGCGCGCGGAGCGGACGTCCGTCATGACACAGGCGCTGGCAGACGCCTTCACCACGGGTATCGCCGACCATCCGGAGGACTGGCACATGCTCCAGCGGCTGTGGCTCGCCGATCTCGACCCCGCGAAGGGACACTCGTGAGAATCGGCATCGTCTGCCCGTACTCCTGGGACGTGCCCGGAGGCGTCCAGTTCCACATCCGCGACCTCGCCGAGTACTTCATCCGGCTCGGCCACGAGGTGTCCGTCCTCGCCCCCGCCGACGACGACACCCCGCTGCCGCCGTACGTCGTCTCGGCCGGCCGTGCCGTCCCGGTGCCGTACAACGGCTCGGTGGCCCGGCTCAACTTCGGCTTCCTGAGCGCCGCCCGGGTGCGGCGCTGGCTGCACGACGGCGCCTTCGACGTGGTCCACATCCACGAGCCGACCTCGCCCTCGCTCGGACTGCTGACCTGCTGGGCGGCGCAGGGCCCCATCGTGGCCACGTTCCACACGTCGAACCCGCGCTCGCGCGCGATGATCGCCGCCTACTCGATCCTCCAGGCCGCCCTGGAGAAGATCAGCGCGCGGATCGCGGTGAGCGAGTACGCCCGCCGCACCCTGGTGGAGCACCTCGGCGGGGACGCCGTGGTCATCCCCAACGGCGTCGACGTCGACTTCTTCGCCCGCGCCGAGCCCAGGCCCGAGTGGCAGGGCGGGACGATCGGCTTCGTGGGACGCATCGACGAGCCCCGCAAGGGCCTGCCGGTGCTGATGGCGGCCCTGCCGAAGATCTTCGCCGAACGCCCGGACGCCCGCCTGCTGGTGGCCGGCCGCGGCGACGAGGAGGAGGCCGTCGAGAACCTCCCGGCGGAACTGCGCCCGCGCGTCGAGTTCCTCGGCATGGTCAGCGACGAGGACAAGGCCCGCCTCCTGCGCAGCATCGACCTCTACGTCGCCCCCAACACCGGCGGCGAGAGCTTCGGCATCATCCTGGTCGAGGCCATGTCCGCCGGCGCCCCGGTGCTCGCCTCCGACCTCGACGCCTTCGCCCAGGTCCTCGACCAGGGCGACGCGGGCGAACTCTTCGCCAACGAGGACGCGGACGCGCTGGCCGAGGCGGCCGTACGGCTGCTGGGCGACCCGGAGCGACGGGCCCGCCTGCGCGAACGCGGCAGCGCCCACGTCCGGCGCTTCGACTGGTCCACGGTCGGTGCGGACATCCTCTCCGTCTACGAGACGGTGACGGCGGGCGCGGCGGCGGTGGCCGCGGACGACAAGGGCTCCCCGGGACTGCGCGCCCGGTTCGGCCTGGCCCGGGACTGACCCGGGGCGGGTACGGCGGCGCCGGCCGGGCGACCCGGCCCGTCCGGCCTCCGCCGACGAAGGCCGACGAAGGCCGACGAGGAGGGGGCCGGGGCGGGGCTCCGGGGGCGGCGGGCCCCGGCAGCCGCCGGGGGAGGCACCCCGGCCGGGCACGCGGAGCGACTAGCCTTGCCGCCCGTGACCGCAACCCTCATCTGGATCCTCGTCGTCCTCGTCGCCATCGGCCTCTACCTGAGCTGGACCGCGGGACGCCTGGACCGGCTGCACGCCCGTATCGACGCCGCCCGCGCCGCACTGGACGCGCAACTGCTGCGCAGGGCCTCCGTGGCCCAGGAACTGGCCACCTCGGGCGTGCTCGATCCGGCCGCCTCGATCGTGCTGTACGAGGCCGCGCACGCCGCCCGGCAGGCCGAGGAGGAACAGCGGGAGGTCGCCGAGAGCAACCTGAGCCATGCGCTGCGGGCGGTCTTCGCGGACGCGCAGCAGCTGGAGGCCGTCCGCGAGGCGCCCGGGGGAGAGGCCGCGGCGCACGAGCTGACCGAGGCCGTCCTGCGGGTCCCCATGGCCCGCCGTTTCCACAACGACGCGGTGGGCGGAGCCCGCAGACTGCGCGAGCACCGCAAGGTGCGCTGGTTCCGGCTGGCCGGCCACGCCCCGTTCCCCATGGCCTTCGAGATGGACGACGAGCCGCCGGCCGTGCTGACGGCCCGCTCGCGGTCGTGAGCACCGCACCCTCCGGCGACGCGCCCCGGCTCACGGCGCGCGGGCGACGACGCGGGTTCCGCTCGGGGTCCCCACCGGGCCACACCGCATCCTGCCTCGCAAAAGGATCCACCGCCTTCCCATTGGCCCTTGCTGTGGACTGGTCCACTCGCGTTTCCTCGGTGCGGTACAAAACCCTCTTTCCCTTCAGTGAGGTCACCCCGTGTCCAGCACCCAGAACCAGGCCCCCGAGATCGGCACCGCCCGCGTGAAGCGCGGCATGGCCGAGCAGCTCAAGGGCGGCGTGATCATGGACGTCGTCAACGCGGAGCAGGCGAAGATCGCCGAGGACGCGGGCGCCGTCGCCGTCATGGCCCTGGAGCGGGTGCCCGCCGACATCCGCAAGGACGGCGGCGTGGCCCGGATGTCGGACCCGAACATGATCGAGGAGATCATCGAAGCGGTCTCCATCCCGGTCATGGCCAAGTCCCGCATCGGCCACTTCGTCGAGGCCCAGGTCCTCCAGTCCCTCGGCGTGGACTACATCGACGAGTCCGAGGTCCTCACCCCGGCCGACGAGGTCAACCACTCCGACAAGTGGGCGTTCACCACCCCCTTCGTCTGCGGTGCCACCAACCTGGGCGAGGCCCTGCGGCGCATCGCCGAGGGCGCCGCGATGATCCGCTCCAAGGGCGAGGCCGGTACCGGCAACGTCGTCGAGGCGGTCCGTCACCTGCGCCAGATCAAGAACGAGATCGCCCGGCTCCGCGGCTTCGACAACAACGAGCTGTACGCCGCCGCCAAGGACCTGCGTGCCCCGTACGAGCTGGTCAAGGAGGTCGCCGAGCTGGGCAAGCTGCCCGTCGTGCTGTTCTCCGCCGGTGGTGTGGCCACCCCCGCCGACGCCGCCCTGATGCGCCAGCTCGGCGCCGAGGGCGTCTTCGTCGGCTCCGGCATCTTCAAGTCCGGCGACCCGGCCAAGCGCGCCGCCGCCATCGTGAAGGCGACCACCTTCTACGACGACCCGAAGATCATCGCGGACGCGTCCCGCAACCTCGGCGAGGCCATGGTCGGCATCAACTGCGACACCCTCCCCGAGGCCGAGCGCTACGCCAACCGCGGCTGGTAGTCACCATGGCGGATTCATCTGCAGCCCCCGTCGTCGGCGTCCTGGCCCTCCAGGGCGACGTACGGGAGCACCTCGTCGCCCTGGCCGCGGCCGACGCCGTGGCCAGGCCGGTCAGGCGCCCCGAAGAACTCGCCGAGGTCGACGGCCTGGTCCTCCCCGGCGGCGAGTCCACCACCATCTCCAAGCTGGCCGTGCTCTTCGGCGTGCTGGAACCCCTCCGCGCGCGCGTGCGGGCCGGCCTGCCCGTCTACGGCACCTGCGCGGGCATGATCCTGCTCGCCGACAAGATCCTCGACCCGCGCTCGGGCCAGGAGACCGTCGGCGGCATCGACATGATCGTGCGCCGCAACGCCTTCGGACGGCAGAACGAGTCCTTCGAAGCGGCGGTCGACATCAAGGGCGTCGAGGGCGATCCTGTGGAGGGCGTCTTCATCCGCGCCCCCTGGGTGGAGTCCGTCGGTGCCCGCGTCGAGGTGCTCGCCGAGCACGAGGGCCACATCGTCGCGGTCCGCCAGGCGAACGCGCTGGCCACGTCGTTCCACCCGGAGCTGACCGGCGACCACCGCGTGCACTCGCTGTTCGTGGACATGGTGCGCGCGAACCGGACACCGGAGTCCTTGTAGGATCTCTGGCGTTCATGCAGAGATGGGTTACGCGAAGGAGACAGGCAGATGTCCGGCCACTCTAAATGGGCCACGACGAAGCACAAGAAGGCCGTGATCGACGCCAAGCGCGGCAAGCTCTTCGCGAAGCTGATCAAGAACATCGAGGTCGCGGCGCGCATGGGCGGTGTCGACCTGGACGGCAACCCGACGCTCTACGACGCCGTCCAGAAGGCCAAGAAGTCGTCGGTCCCCAACAAGAACATCGACTCCGCGATCAAGCGCGGCGGTGGCCTTGAGGCCGGCGGTGCCGACTACGAGACGATCATGTACGAGGGCTACGGCCCGAACGGCGTCGCGGTGCTCATCGAGTGCCTCACCGACAACCGCAACCGCGCCGCCTCCGACGTCCGCGTCGCCATGACCCGCAACGGCGGATCCATGGCCGACCCCGGCTCGGTGTCGTACCTCTTCAACCGCAAGGGCGTCGTCATCGTCCCCAAGGGCGAGCTGACCGAGGACGACGTGCTCGGCGCCGTCCTGGACGCGGGCGCCGAGGAGGTCAACGACCTCGGTGAGTCCTTCGAGGTCCTCAGCGAGGCCACCGACCTGGTCGCGGTCCGCACCGCCCTCCAGGACGCCGGCATCGACTACGACTCCGCCGACGCCAACTTCGTCCCGACCATGCAGGTCGAACTGGACGAGGAGGGCGCCCGGAAGATCTTCAAGCTGATCGACGCGCTCGAGGACAGCGACGACGTGCAGAACGTCTTCGCCAACTTCGACGTCAGCGACGAGGTCATGGAGAAGGTCGACGCGTAGCGCTGCCGCGAACCGAGCGGATCCGTCGGGCCGGTGGGACATGTCCCGCCGGCCCGACGGCGTTGTCGGTACCAGCGGATAGCCTGGCGACCGTCAGGGATCACCGGTCACGGCATTCGGCCGGGCCGGCTCGGACGCGAGGGCCCGGTCATGAGGACCGGGGCGCAGGAGTCCGGGCGCGGGTCCGGACGAGGACGAGGAGGGCGCGTGCGCGTACTCGGGGTGGACCCCGGTCTCACGCGATGCGGCGTGGGCGTCGTCGAGGGCGTCGCGGGCCGACCGCTCACCATGCTCGGCGTCGGTGTCGTACGGACGCCCGCGGACGCCGAGTTGGGACAGCGCCTCGTCGCCGTCGAGCAGGGCATCGAGCGGTGGCTGGACGAGTACCGCCCCGAATGCGTCGCCGTGGAGCGGGTGTTCAGCCAGCACAACGTGCGCACGGTCATGGGCACCGCCCAGGCCAGCGCCGTCGCCATGCTGTGCGCCGCCCGCCGCGGCATCCCGGTCGCCCTGCACACCCCCAGCGAGGTCAAGGCGGCCGTCACCGGCAGCGGCCGCGCCGACAAGGCCCAGGTCGGCGCCATGGTGACCCGGCTGCTCCGGCTCGACGCGCCCCCCAAGCCCGCCGACGCCGCCGACGCCCTCGCCCTCGCCATCTGCCACATCTGGCGCGCCCCCGCGCAGAACCGACTCCAGCAGGCCGTCGCCCTGCACACATCGAAAGGCCGTACGGGATGATCGCCTTCGTGAGCGGACCGGTCGCCGCCCTCGCCCCCGACTGCGCGGTGGTCGAGGTGGGCGGCATCGGCATCGCCGTCCAGTGCACGCCGAACACGCTCTCGGGCCTGCGCACGGGCCGGGAGACGAGACTCGCCACCTCCCTGGTCGTCCGCGAGGACTCCCTCACCCTGTACGGCTTCGCCGACGACGACGAGCGCCAGGTCTTCGAACTGCTCCAGACCGCGAGCGGGGTCGGCCCCCGCCTCGCCCAGGCCATGCTGGCGGTCCACTCGCCGGACGCCCTGCGGCGAGCCGTCGCCACCGGTGACGAGAAGGCCCTCGTCGCCGTCCCCGGCATCGGCAAGAAGGGCGCCCAGAAGCTCCTGCTGGAGCTGAAGGACCGCCTCGGCGAGCCGACCGGCGCCCCCGCCGTCGGCACACCCGTCACCCAGGGCTGGCGCGACCAGCTGCACGCGGCCCTGATCGGCCTCGGCTACGCGACCCGCGAGGCCGAGGAGGCCGTGACCGCGGTCGCGCCGCAGGCCGAGGCCGCCGGTGGCACACCCCCGGTCGGTCAGCTCCTGAAGGCGGCGCTGCAGACCCTCAACCGAGCCCGCTGACCCCCTACATCCCCGAGGCACACCACATGAACTGGGACGACCCGACCGACGCGACCGCCGACGAGGGGCTCGCCGGCCCCGCCGCGGAGCGGCTGGTGGGCTCTGTCGCCGACGGCGAGGACCAGGCCGTCGAGGCCGCCCTGCGCCCCAAGGACCTGGGCGAGTTCATCGGCCAGGAGAAGGTCCGCGAACAGCTCGACCTGGTCCTGCGCGCCGCACGCGCGCGGGGCGCCACCGCCGACCACGTGCTGCTCTCCGGCGCCCCCGGCCTCGGCAAGACCACCCTGTCGATGATCATCGCGGCCGAGATGGGCGCCCCGATCCGGATCACCAGCGGCCCCGCCATCCAGCACGCGGGCGACCTCGCCGCGATCCTCTCCTCCCTCCAGGAGGGCGAGGTCCTCTTCCTCGACGAGATCCACCGCATGTCCCGGCCCGCCGAGGAGATGCTCTACATGGCGATGGAGGACTTCCGCGTCGACGTCATCGTCGGCAAGGGCCCCGGCGCCACCGCGATCCCCCTGGAGCTGCCCCCGTTCACCCTGGTCGGCGCCACCACGCGCGCGGGCCTGCTGCCGCCCCCGCTGCGCGACCGCTTCGGCTTCACCGCGCACATGGAGTTCTACGAGCCGGCCGAGCTGGAGCGGGTGATCCACCGCTCGGCGAACCTCCTCGATGTCGAGATCGACACCCACGGCGCCGCCGAGATCGCCGGCCGCTCCCGCGGCACGCCCCGCATCGCCAACCGCCTGCTGCGCCGCGTCCGGGACTACGCCCAGGTCAAGGCGGACGGCGGGATCACCCGCGAGATCGCGGAAGCCGCGCTCAAGGTCTACGAGGTCGACGCCCGCGGCCTCGACCGCCTCGACCGCGCGGTCCTCACGGCCCTGCTGAAGCTGTTCGGCGGCGGACCGGTCGGCCTGTCCACGCTCGCCGTCGCCGTGGGGGAGGAGCGCGAGACCGTCGAGGAGGTCGCCGAACCCTTCCTCGTCCGCGAGGGCCTGCTCGCCCGCACGCCCCGCGGCCGGGTCGCGACCCCCGCCGCCTGGACCCACCTGGACCTGACCCCGCCCCGCCCCGCCACCGCGGGAAACGGACAACAGGACCTGTTCGGGGCGTGACCGCCCGGGCATCCGCCCGGGATCGGACGGGGTGATGGCGGCACCAGGAACCCTGGTGCCATGCTGAGCGTTGTTCCCTGCACGCGGACTCGCTTAGACTCCGCCGATGCCGCCCTTGTCGGCAGCGCACACACCCCCAACCATCAGGCCGCTCACCACCGCGGTCGCGTGAAGGAAGTACCGACCCGTGAGTCTCGTGACCCTCCTCCCGTTCATCGTGCTCATCGGGGCCATGTTCCTGATGACCCGGTCGGCGAAGAAGAAGCAGCAGCAGGCCGTGGACATGCGCAACCAGATGCAGCCCGGCAGCGGTGTCCGCACGATCGGGGGCATGTACGCGACGGTCAAGGAGGTCAACGAGGACACGGTCCTCCTCGACGCCGGCCCGGGTGTGGACCTGCTCTTCGCGAAGAACTCGATCGGCGCCGTGCTGACGGACGACGAGTACAACCGCATCGTCCACGGCATCGAGCACGACCTGAAGTCCGACGCCGACGTCGTCCCGGACGACGCCTCCTCCCTCACCGGGACCGACGGGTCCGCCGACGCTGCCGCCGCTTCCGGCGACCAGCCCGTCGACCTCGGCAAGAAGGACGAGGAGCCCGGCACGAAGAACGAGGCCGAGGAGAAGACCGCCGCTGCCGAGGCCGACGAAGAGCCGAAGAAGACCGACGGCGACTCCGACGCGAAGAAGTAGCCACGACCCGGGGCACGCGGGCCGGTCCCGCGTGCCCCGGGCGCGCGCAATCTCGCACATAGGGGATCCCGACACCATGTCATGGCCGCTGCCGCGCTGACCCGGCGCGAGGCGGCCCGAGAGGGAGTACGAGAAGGTGGCAGCACCTAAAAAGGGCCGGAGCGCGAGCGCCCAGAGCAAGCCGTGGCGCTCGCTGGCCCTGATCCTGATCGCCATCGTGGGGCTCACCGGAGGCATGTTCCTCTCCGGTCACACGACTCCGCGTCTCGGCATCGACCTTGCCGGCGGTACGAGCATCACGCTCCAGGCGAAGGCCGACCAAGGGTCCGCGATCAACAAGGCCAACATGGACACCGCGGTCGAGATCATGAACCGCCGTGTCAACGGTCTTGGCGTCTCCGAGGCGGAGGTGCAGACCCAGGGCGACCGCAACATCATCGTGAACATCCCCAAGGGCATCAACTCCAAGGAAGCCCGGGCACAGGTCGGCACCACCGCCAAGCTGTACTTCCGCCCGGTCCTGGCCAGTGAGCCCAGCGGCGCCGCCGCGAGCGGTTCGCCGAGCCCGTCGGCCAGCGGTTCCCCGGCCGCCTCCCCGAGCCCCTCCGCGGGCGCCTCGGCAGGTGAGAAGGCCTCCTCCTCGACCTCTCCGTCGGCCTCCGCCACCTCCCAGGGCCGCGCCGTCACCGACGCCCTGAAGGCCGACTCCACGCCGTCGCCCTCCGCGAGCGCCTCCGCCTCCGCCAGCCCCTCGGCGTCCGCGAGCGGCGGTACCGCCGACGAGGCCGCCCTCCAGGCGAAGTACGCCGCCCTGGACTGCAGCAAGCGCTCGCAGCGCGCCGGGCTCGGCGAAGGCGTCAAGCCCGGCGCCACGACCGTGGCCTGCGGCGACATCGACGGCGTCTGGTACAAGTACCTGCTCGGCCCGGCCGCCGTCGACGGCACCGAGGTCGACGAGGCCAAGGCGGTCTACGACACCCAGGGTGCCGCCGGCTGGCAGGTCGACATGAAGTTCGACTCCAAGGGTGCGAAGAAGTTCGCGGACATCACGGGCCAACTCGCCCAGAACCAGTCGCCGCAGAACCAGTTCGGCATCGTCCTCGACGGCGAGGTCGTCTCCAGCCCCTACGTCAGCTCCTCCATCGCCGGCGGTCGGGCCCAGATCTCCGGCAGCTTCCAGCAGGAAGAGGCCCAGAACCTCGCCAACATGCTGTCGTACGGCGCGCTGCCGCTCAGCTTCGAGGAGTCGAGCGTCCAGACCGTGACCGCCGCGCTCGGCGGTGACCAGCTCCGCGCCGGTCTGATCGCGGGCGCCATCGGCCTCGGCCTGGTCATCGTCTACCTGGTGGCCTACTACCGCGGCCTGTCGCTCATCGCGATCGCCTCGCTGCTGGTATCCGCCGCGCTGACGTACGTGATCATGTCGCTGCTCGGCCCGACGATCCACTTCGCGCTCAACCTGCCGGCCGTCTGCGGTGCCATCGTCGCCATCGGCATCACCGCGGACTCGTTCATCGTGTACTTCGAACGGGTCCGGGACGAGATCCGCGAGGGCCGCTCCCTGCGCCCCGCGGTCGAGCGGGCCTGGCCCCGGGCGCGGCGCACCATCCTGGTCTCCGACTTCGTGTCGTTCCTCGCCGCCGCGGTGCTGTTCCTCGTCACCGTCGGCAAGGTCCAGGGCTTCGCGTTCACGCTCGGTCTGACCACCGTCCTCGACGTGGTCGTGGTCTTCTTCTTCACCAAGCCGCTGATGACGCTGATCGCGCGCCGCAAGTTCTTCGCCGGCGGCCACAAGTGGTCCGGCCTCGACCCGAAGAGCCTGGGCGCCAAGCCGCCGCTGCGCCGCACCCGCCGTCCCTCCGGTCCTGCCGCCGGTCCCGTCGAGACGAAGGAGGCGTGAGCGATGTCGAAACTCGGCAGCCTCGGCGCCCGACTGCACCGTGGTGAGATCAGCTACGACTTCATCGGTCACCGCAAGATCTGGTACGGCATCTCGATCCTGATCACGATCACGGCCATCGTCGGCCTGGCGGTCCGCGGCCTGAACATGGGCATCGACTTCCAGGGTGGTGCCGTCTTCACCACCGCCAAGAACACCTCCGTCTCCGTCTCGCAGGCGGAGACCGCCGCGGAGGAGGCGGCGGGCCACCAGGCGGTCGTGCAGAAGCTCGGCGACGGCTCGCTGCGCATCCAGATCGCCGGCATGGACACCAAGCAGTCCGACGCGGTCAAGGAGGACCTCGCCAAGGAGTTCAAGGTCGACCCCGAGTCGATCGCCGCCGACCTGGTCGGCCCCAGCTGGGGTGACCAGATCGCCAACAAGGCCTGGCAGGGTCTGGCGATCTTCATGGTCCTGGTCGTGATCTACCTGGCGATCGCCTTCGAGTGGCGCATGGCCGTCGCGGCGCTCGTCGCCCTGATCCACGACATCACCATCACCGTCGGCATCTACGCCCTCGTCGGCTTCGAGGTCACGCCGGGCACGGTGATCGGTCTGCTGACCATCCTCGGCTACTCCCTGTACGACACGGTCGTCGTCTTCGACTCCCTCAAGGAACAGACGAAGGACCTCACGAAGCAGACCCGCTTCACCTACAGCGAGATCGCCAACCGCTCGATCAACGGCACCCTGGTGCGTTCCGTCAACACCACGGTGGTCGCGCTGCTCCCGGTCGCGGGCCTGCTGTTCATCGGCGGCGGCTTCCTCGGCGCGGGCACGCTCAACGACATCTCGCTGTCGCTGTTCGTCGGCCTCGCCGCCGGCGCCTACTCCTCGATCTTCATCGCCACCCCGCTCGTCGCCGACCTCAAGGAACGCGAGCCGCAGGTGCGGGCCCTGAGGAAGCGCGTCCTCGCCAAGCGCGCCCAGTCGCACGCCGACGAGGAGCCCGCGCGGTCGTACGGCTACGACGGGCGTGAGGAGGGCCTCGAGGACCCCGAAGACACCGAGACGGCCGTCGTCGGCCCCCGCACCCAGCCCTCGTCCCGCGGCCGGGGCCGCGGCCGTCCTTCGGGGAAGCGCCGATGACCGAGACCACCGACCTCACGACGCTGCTGCTCAGCCGCATCCGTGACGTGGCCGACTACCCGGAGCCGGGCGTGATGTTCAAGGACATCACGCCGCTGCTCGCGGACCCGGCGGCGTTCGCCGCGCTCACCGAGGCGTTCGCGGAGATCGCCGTGCGCACCGGTGCCACCAAGGTCGTCGGTCTGGAGGCCCGTGGCTTCATCCTGGGCGCTCCCGTCGCCGTCCGGGCCGGCCTCGGCTTCGTCCCCGTGCGCAAGGCGGGCAAGCTCCCCGGAGCCACCCTCGCCCAGGCCTACGACCTGGAGTACGGCTCGGCCGAGATCGAGATCCACGCCGAGGACCTGACCGCCGACGACCGCATCCTGATCGTCGACGACGTCCTCGCCACCGGCGGCACCGCCGAGGCGTCGATCCAGCTCATCCACCGCGCCGGTGCCGAGGTGTCGGGCGTCGCCGTCCTCATGGAGCTGGGCTTCCTCGACGGCCGGCGCCGCCTGGAGGCGGCCCTGGCCGGAGCCCCGCTGGAGGCGCTGCTCACGGTCTGACAGCGCTGTGGAGCACGACCGGCACGGCGTGACGACCGCCGTACGGCAAGCGGGCGGGCCCGGAGGAATCCGGTGCCCGCCCCTCGTGTTCCACGGGCGGACCGCCCTCGCATCGGTCCGGAGGCGATCCCGGAGCCCGGGATCGCTACGATGGATGCTCCGGAGCCTGACCGGGGCACCCGGATCGCGCACGAGGAGCCCTCTTGCCAGACGAGGCCCAGCACCTGACCGCCGCCAAGCCCGAGTCCTCCTCGGAGCCCGCGGCCGAGCCCGCGTCGCAGGCGCCCGACGACGCCCGCGGGCCGGTCGAGCACGACCGCTCCGCCCCCGTCGAGCAGCAGCCGGCCGAGCAGCCCCGCCCCAAGCCGGCCCCCGCGCCCGACGCGGCCGGGGCGGCGGCATCCCCCTCGCCCGAGCGCCCCGCCGCCCCGCCGGCCGCCCGTCCCGCCGCCGCGCAGCCGCCCGCCCGCTCCGGCTCCTCGAACCGCGTCCGCGCCCGTCTCGCCCGTCTCGGCGTCCAGCGCGCGAACCCGTACAACCCGGTCCTGGAACCGCTGCTGCGGATAGTGCGCAGCAACGACCCGAAGATCGAGACCGCCACCCTGCGTCAGATGGAGAAGGCCTACCAGGTCGCCGAGCGCTGGCACCGGGGGCAGAAGCGCAAGAGCGGCGACCCGTACATCACGCACCCGCTCGCGGTGACGACGATCCTCGCCGAGCTGGGCATGGATCCCGCCACCCTCATGGCGGGCCTGCTCCACGACACGGTCGAGGACACCGAGTACGGCCTGGACGACCTGCGCCGTGACTTCGGCGACGTGGTCGCCCTCCTCGTCGACGGCGTGACCAAGCTCGACAAGGTCAAGTTCGGCGAGGCCGCGCAGGCCGAGACCGTCCGCAAGATGGTCGTCGCCATGGCCAAGGACCCGCGCGTCCTGGTCATCAAGCTGGCCGACCGCCTGCACAACATGCGCACCATGCGCTACCTCAAGCGCGAGAAGCAGGAGAAGAAGGCGCGCGAGACCCTCGAGATCTACGCGCCGCTCGCCCATCGCCTGGGCATGAACACCATCAAGTGGGAACTGGAGGACCTCGCCTTCGCGATCCTCTATCCCAAGATGTACGACGAGATCGTCCGGCTGGTGGCCGAAAGGGCACCGAAGCGTGACGAGTACCTGGCCATAGTGACCGACGAGGTCCAGGCCGACCTGCGCGCCGCCCGCATCAAGGCGACCGTCACCGGCCGCCCCAAGCACTACTACAGCGTCTACCAGAAGATGATCGTCCGCGGCCGTGACTTCGCGGAGATCTACGACCTGGTCGGCATCCGCGTCCTGGTGGACACCGTCCGCGACTGCTACGCGGCGCTGGGCACCGTCCACGCCCGCTGGAACCCGGTTCCGGGGCGGTTCAAGGACTACATCGCGATGCCCAAGTTCAACATGTACCAGTCGCTGCACACGACGGTCATCGGCCCCAACGGCAAGCCGGTCGAACTCCAGATCCGCACGTTCGACATGCACCGCCGCGCCGAGTACGGCATCGCCGCCCACTGGAAGTACAAGCAGGAAGCCGTCGCCGGTGCCTCCAAGGTCCGCAGCGACGCGCCCAAGTCGTCCGGCAAGGGCAAGGACGACCACCTCAACGACATGGCGTGGCTGCGGCAGCTCCTGGACTGGCAGAAGGAGACCGAGGACCCCAGCGAGTTCCTGGACTCGCTGCGTTTCGACCTCTCCCGCAACGAGGTCTTCGTCTTCACGCCGAAGGGCGACGTCATAGCGCTCCCGGCCGGGGCGACGCCGGTCGACTTCGCGTACGCGGTGCACACGGAGGTCGGCCACCGGACGATAGGAGCACGGGTCAACGGCAGACTCGTACCGCTGGAGTCCACGCTGGACAACGGCGACCTGGTGGAGGTCTTCACCTCCAAGGCGGTCGGCGCCGGACCGTCCCGCGACTGGCTCGGCTTCGTCAAGTCACCGCGCGCCCGCAACAAGATCCGGGCCTGGTTCTCCAAGGAGCGCCGCGACGAGGCGATCGAGCAGGGCAAGGACGCCATCGCCCGCGCGATGCGCAAGCAGAACCTGCCGATCCAGCGCATCCTCACCGGTGACTCCCTGGTCACGCTCGCGCACGAGATGCGTTACCCGGACATCTCCTCGCTGTACGCCGCGATCGGCGAGGGCCACGTCGCCGCGCAGAACGTCGTGCAGAAGCTGGTGCAGGCCCTCGGCGGCGAAGAGGCCGCGAGCGAGGAGATCGACGAGACGGTCCCGTCCCGCGGTCGCGGGCGCAAGCGGCGCAGCAGCAACGACCCGGGTGTGGTCGTCAAGGGCGTCGACGACGTGTGGGTCAAGCTGGCCCGCTGTTGCACGCCCGTCCCCGGCGACCCGATCATCGGCTTCGTCACGCGCGGCAGCGGTGTGTCGGTCCACCGCAGCGACTGCGTCAACGTGGACTCGCTCTCGCGGGAGCCGGAGCGCATCCTCGAGGTCGAGTGGGCGCCGACGCAGTCCTCGGTCTTCCTGGTCGCCATACAGGTCGAGGCGCTGGACCGCTCGCGGCTCCTCTCGGACGTCACGCGGGTCCTGTCGGACCAGCACGTCAACATCCTCTCGGCAGCCGTGCAGACCTCCCGCGACCGTGTCGCCACCTCCCGCTTCACCTTCGAGATGGGCGACCCCAAGCACCTGGGACACGTCCTGAAGGCCGTCCGCGGGGTCGAGGGCGTCTACGACGTCTACCGGGTGACATCGGCACGCAGGCCGTAACCTACGGGCGGACGGCAGGGGCCGACGGGGACGGGGAGAGGGATGGGCGGTACCGGACAGGACGGATTAACGGGCGGGGCGCCACCGGCCGACGGGCCGGTGGACGGGCCGGTCGAGGCGTCGCCGCCCGCCGCACCTCTTCTGGTGGCAGGGCGCTACCGCCCCGTCCGCTTTCTCGGCCGCGGCGGCATGGGCGTCGTGCACGAGGCGGAGGACACCCGGCTCGACCGCCCCGCCGCCGCCCCGCCCCCGCCCGGCGGCATGGGCACCGGCTTCGACGTGCTCCAGTTCGCCGTGTCGGGCGGACTGTCCGCGGCCTCCCTCGTGGTCTCCGTCCTCCAGTGGCAGGCCTCCCTGCGCCGCGCCCCGGCCGTCACCCTGCGCCGCGGCGACGTGGAGGTCCTGCTCACCGCCCGGGCGGCCCGCGACGAGCGGACCGTACGGCGCCTCGTCGCCCTCCCCGACGGCGACGCCGCCCCCGTCGCCCCGCCCGCCCCCCGCACCGAGGGAAGCGGAGGCGATGACGGCACTCCCTGACCCGGCGCGCTCGCGGGCCGTGCTCATCGGCACCGCCTCCTACCGCCACCTGCCCCAGCTCCCCGCCGTCGAGGCCGGTGTCGTTGATCTCGCAGCCGAGCTGTGCGACGCCACCGTGTGGGGGCTGCCCGTGCAGCACTGCACGGTCGTCACCGACCCCCTGAGCCCCCAGACCATCCTCGACCCGTCTACCGGGCGAGCGAGGAGGCCACCGACACCCTGCTGGTGTACTTCGCCGGACACGGCATGCGCGACGCGGAGTCGCCGACCTCTACCTCGCCCTCGGCGACTCCCGCGAACACCTCGGCTACACCACCGTCGCCTACCAGCACCTGCGCACCGCGCTGCGCTCCGCCCGCGCCCGCCGCAAGGTCGTCGTCCTGGACCGCTGCTTCAGCGGCCGCGCCGCCCGGACCCTGTCCGGCGGCGACGTCCTCACCGCGGAGGCCGCCGTGGACGGGGCGTACGTCCTGACCTCCTCCCCCCCCGCGACCGGATCGCCCTGGCCCCCGACGGCGAGCGCTACACCGCCTTCACCGGCGAACTCCTCACCGTGCTGCGGCACGGCGTCGAGGGCGGCCCCGAACTGATCGACCTGGACACGCTCTACCGCGTCCTGCTGGAACGCCTGCGCGCCAAGAACCGCCCGCTGCCCCAGCACTCCCAGGAGAACGGCGTGGGACGGCTCCCGCCGGCCCGCAACAAGTCCCGGGCCGGCCGCCACACCCCGGCGGGCCCGGTCCTGCCCGCCGACGTCCGCGCCGCCATGGTCTCCACCGGCCTCGCCGTCGCCCGGCTGCTGCGCGCCGAGGGCAACACCCGCGACGCCCTGCCGGTGCTGCGGCTCGCCCTCCAGGAACAGCGGACCGCCGACGCCCCGGGCGACCTGCTCGCCGTCCAGCTCGAACTCTCCGAACTCCTCGCCGAGACCGGCCAGGTCAAGGACGCCATCGAGGTCCTGGAACTCGCCTTCCAGCAGGTCCACAAGGTCTACGGCCCGGAGGCCGTCCTGGTCTGCCGACGCCTCGCCGACCTGCTCCAGGAGTCCGGCAACCACCTCCAGGCCTGCGAGGTCCTCAAGCACGCCCTGGACATCAGCGAACGCGGCGGCCACGCCTGAGTCCTCCGGTCCGCCCGGCTCTCCGGACACCGTGCGACACCCGGGAACGCCGAACGGCCCGGCCGTGGGAGACCACGGCCGGGCCGTTCGGGCCGGTTCCGGCAGGCGGTGTCAGCCGCCGAACTCCTGGAGTCCCTTGAGCGCCTGGTCCAGCAGCGCCCGACGGCCCTCCAGTTCACGCTCCAGCTTGTCGGCCCGGGCGCTGTTGCCCTGTGCGCGCGCCTGCTCGATCTGGGAACGCAGCTTGTCCACGGCCGCCTGGAGCTGACCGGTCAGACCCTCGGCACGCGCGCGTGCCTCCGGGTTGGTCCGGCGCCACTCGGCCTCCTCGGCCTCCTGGATGGCCCGCTCCACCGCGTGCATCCGACCCTCGACCTTCGGCCGGGCGTCGCGCGGCACGTGGCCGATGGCCTCCCAGCGCTCGTTGACCGAGCGGAACGCGGCCCGCGCCGCCTTGAGATCCGTCACCGGGAGGATCTTCTCGGCCTCCTCGGCCAGCTCCTCCTTCAGCTTCAGGTTCTCCGTCTGCTCGGCGTCGCGCTCCGCGAAGACCGAGCTGCGGGCGGCGAAGAAGACGTCCTGGGCGCCGCGGAAGCGGTTCCACAGGTCGTCCTCGTGCTCGCGCTGGGCGCGGCCCGCCGACTTCCACTCGGTCATCAGGTCGCGGTAGCGCGCGGCCGTCGGGCCCCAGTCCGTCGAGCCGGACAGCGCCTCGGCCTCGGCGACCAGCCGCTCCTTGACCCGGCGGGCCTCCTCGCGCTGGGCGTCGAGCTGCGCGAAGTGGGCCTTGCGGCGCTTGGAGAACGCCGACCGGGCGTGCGAGAACCGGTGCCACAGCTCGTCGTCCGACTTGCGGTCCAGGCGCGGCAGGCCCTTCCAGGTGTCCACCAGCGCCCGCAGCCGCTCACCGGCCGCCCGCCACTGGTCGGACTGCGCCAGCTGCTCGGCCTCCGCGACGAGGTCCTCCTTGGCCTTCCGGGCCTCGTCGGACTGCTTGGCCCGCTGCTGCTTGCGCTCCTCGCGGCGCGCCTCGACCGTCGCCACCAGCTTGTCCAGCCGGGTGCGCAGCGCGTCCAGGTCGCCGACCGCGTGATGCGCGTCCACCTGCTCGCGGATGTGACCGATCGCGACCTGGGCGTCCTTCGCCGACAGGTCGGTGGTCCGCACCCGCTTCTCGAGGAGGCCGATCTCGACAACCAGGCCCTCGTACTTGCGCTCGAAGTAGGACAGCGCCTCCTCGGGGGAGCCGGCCTGCCAGGAACCGACGACCTGCTCGCCGTCGGCCGTACGCACGTACACGGTCCCCGTCTCGTCGACGCGGCCCCACGGGTCGCTGCTCACAGCGCCTCCTCCACATGATGCCTCCGAAGGGCTTCGGCGCCCCGGGCATCGTCCACAGTTTCGTCACGGCCAACATAGGCGACCGGCGGGCCGCCTGTCCGCATCCAGCGCGACCGAAATCGGGCGGTCGGCCGCCCCGGCATCAGGACTTGGTGACCGTCGCCTTGTCGATCACCACGGTCGCGTTGGGGGCGCCGTCACCGGCGCCCGTGTTCTCGCCCGCGGCGGCGATCTTCTTGAGTACGGCCATGCCGGCCTCGGAGACCGTGCCGAACGGCGTGTAGCTGGGCGGGAGCTGGCTGTCCTCGTAGACGAGGAAGAACTGGCTGCCGCCGCTGTTGGCCTGACCGGTGTTGGCCATCGCCACCGTGCCGGCCGGGTAGACGTTCGCCTTGAGGCTCGTGTCCTTCAGGTTCTCGTCCGGGATGGTGTAACCGGGCCCGCCGCTGCCGCTGCCCGTCGGGTCGCCGCACTGGAGCACGAAGATGCCGTTGGTGGTGAGCCGGTGGCACTTGGTGTGGTCGAAGTAGCCCTTGCCGGCGAGGAAGGCGAACGAGTTCACGGTGTGCGGGGCCGCCGACGTCTTCAGCGCGACGTCTATGTCGCCGCAGGTCGTGGCCAGCTTCATCGTGTACTTCGCCGACTTGTCGATCGTGATCGCCGGCTCCTTCTTCCACGTCTGCGTCTTGACCGCGCCCTCGGCGGGCTTCTCGCACGGGTCCTTGACGGCGCTCGGCGAGGCCGACGGGCTCGCCTCGGAGCTCGCGTTCGCCTTGTCGTCGTCCTTGAGGACGCCGGTCGTGTACAGCGCCAGACTGCCCACCAGAACCACGCCGAGGACCGACGCGATCACCGCGTTGCGAGCGCGTGCCTTGCGGCGCAGGGCCGTACGGCGCTGCTGCTGCCGCAAGAACTTCTCCCGGGCGAGCTGACGCTTGCGCTGTTCCTGGGTGACCACCGGGTTCTCTCCTCGTGCGTCTCGTATGTCCACCGGTACGCGTGCGTCCAGTGAGCCGACCGCCTGCGTGTGCCCCGTACCGTATATGGGTTCGCTGAGGAATCGGCAGCGCCGGTAGGCTCTGACCGCAGGCGCAGCCGCTCCCAAGCCACCCGTATCGACACAAACGAAGGACGATCGTGCTCATTGCCGGGTTCCCCGCCGGGGCCTGGGCGACGAACTGTTACCTCGTCGCCCCCGCCGCCGGTGAGGAGTGCGTGATCATCGACCCGGGCCACCAGGCGGCCCCCGGAGTCGAGGAAGCGATCAGGAAGCATCGGCTCAAGCCCGTCGCCGTCGTCCTCACCCACGGCCACCTCGACCACGTGGCCTCGGTCGTCCCGGTCTGCGGGGCGCACGACGTCCCGGCCTGGATCCACCCCGAGGACCGGTTCATGATGAGCGACCCCGAGAAGGGGCTCGGCCGGTCCATCGGCCTGCCGCTGCTGGGCGAGCTGACCGTGGGGGAGCCCGACGACGTCCGTGAGCTGACGGACGGGGCGAAGCTGGAGCTGGCGGGTCTGGAGTTCTCCGTCGCGCACGCGCCGGGCCATACCAGGGGGTCGGTGACCTTCCGGATGCCCGAGAGCGCGGACGTCCCGTCCGTCCTCTTCTCGGGCGACCTGCTGTTCGCCGGCTCCGTCGGACGCACCGACCTGCCCGGCGGCTCCATGGACGACATGCTCGAGTCGTTGGCCCGCGTGGTCCTTCCGCTCGACGACTCCACCGTGGTGCTGCCCGGTCACAATGAGCACACGACCATCGGCCAGGAACGCGCCACCAACCCGTATCTGCGGCAGGTGGCCGCCGGCCAGGGAGCCTCCGAGGCTCCCCGACGAGGAATGTGACGAGAGACCTCCCGTGAGTACCTTCCAGGCCCCCAAGGGCACGTACGACCTCATCCCGCCGGACAGCGCCACGTACCTGGCCGTCCGCGAGGCGATCGCCGCCCCGCTGCGCAACTCCGGCTACGGCTACATCGAGACCCCCGGCTTCGAGAACGTCGAGCTGTTCGCGCGCGGTGTCGGCGAGTCCACCGACATCGTGACCAAGGAGATGTACGCCTTCGAGACCAAGGGCGGCGACCGGCTCGCGCTGCGCCCCGAGGGAACGGCGTCGGTCCTGCGCGCCGCCCTCGAGGCCAACCTCCACAAGACGGGCAACCTCCCGGTCAAGCTCTGGTACTCCGGCTCGTACTACCGCTACGAGCGCCCGCAGAAGGGCCGCTACCGCCACTTCTCCCAGGTCGGCGCCGAGGCGATCGGTGCCGAGGACCCGGCGCTGGACGCCGAGCTGATCATCCTGGCCGACCAGGCGTACCGCTCCCTGGGGCTCAGGAACTTCCGCATCCTGCTCAACAGCCTGGGCGACAAGGAGTGCCGTCCGGTGTACCGGGAGGCGCTGCAGACCTTCCTGCGCGGCCTGGACCTCGACGAGGAGACGCTCCGCCGCGCCGAGATCAACCCGCTGCGGGTCCTCGACGACAAGCGCCGGGACGTCCAGAAGCAGCTGGCCGAGGCCCCGCTGCTGCGCGACTACCTCTGCGACGCCTGCAAGGCCTACCACGAGGAGGTCCGCGAGCTGGTCACGGCGGCCGGCGTCGCCTTCGAGGACGACCCGAAGCTGGTCCGCGGCCTGGACTACTACACCCGCACCACCTTCGAGTTCGTCCACGACGGCCTCGGTTCGCAGTCCGCGGTGGGGGGCGGCGGGCGCTACGACGGCCTGTCCGAGATGATCGGCGGCCCCGCGCTGCCGTCCGTCGGCTGGGCACTGGGCGTCGACCGCACCGTCCTGGCGCTGGAGGCGGAAGGCGTGGAACTCCGACTCCCCGCGTCCACCAGCGTGTTCGCGGTGCCACTCGGGGAGGAGGCGCGCCGCGTCCTCTTCGGCAAGGTCACCGAACTGCGCAAGCTCGGCGTCGCCGCCGACTTCTCCTACGGCGCCAAGGGCCTCAAGGGCGCGATGAAGAACGCCAACCGCAGCGGCGCCCGCTACACGATCGTCGCCGGCGAACGCGACCTCGCCGAGGGCGTCGTCCAGCTCAAGGACATGGAGTCCGGCGAGCAGACGGCGGTCGGCGTCAACGAGATCGTGGCGGAGCTGGAGTCGCGGCTCGGCTGACGGGCACGCGCGGGGCGCCGGACATCTTCCCGGATGTCCGGCGCCCTCGTCGTGTCCGGTGTCAGGCCCGGCGCGGTGCCCGTACCGGGTGTACGGCGGTGTCCGAACCGCCCCCGGTACGGCTGTCCGGAACCGAACACCCGTACCAGATCTCACCTTCATCCTTATGTGAAGCGAACGGTGCGCACACGCGCGCGTGCGGCACAATGGCCGTGCCCGAAGAAGGTCCAAGTCTCAAGTGACGGAATCGGCGTGATGAGCAAGACGACAGTCAACGACGTCTCCACCGAGCCCGGTCCGCGGCGTGCCGAACCGGCCGCGACCGGGACGGTGGGCGGCAGCCGGGCGTTCGCCCTGCTCCTGGTGATCACCGGCGCGGCCGGACTGCTCGCCGCGTGGGTCATCACGGTCGACAAGTTCAAGCTCCTCGAGGCCAAGGTCGAGGGCAAGACCTTCACCCCCGGGTGCAGCCTCAACCCCGTCGTCTCCTGCGGCAGCGTCATGGAGAGCGACCAGGCCTCGGTCTTCGGCTTCCCCAACCCGATGCTCGGTCTCGTCGCCTACGGCATCGTCGTCTGCGTCGGCATCAGCCTGCTCGCGGGCGCCCGCTTCCCGCGCTGGTACTGGCTCACCTTCAACGCCGGCACGCTCTTCGGGGTCGTCTTCTGCGCCTGGCTGATGTTCCAGTCCCTGTACCGCATCAACGCCCTGTGCCTGTGGTGCTCCCTGGCCTGGGTCGCCACGATCTTCATGTTCTGGTACGTGACCTCGTTCAACGTCCGCAACGGCTTCCTGCCCGCCCCCGGCTGGCTCAAGAGCTTCTTCGGCGAGTTCACCTGGGTCCTGCCCGTGCTGCACGTCGGCATCATCGGCATGCTGATCCTGACCCGCTGGTGGGACTTCTGGACCAGCTGACCCGGCCGGACCCGGTCGCACGCACCGGGCGGATCCGGCCGACCGGGGCCTCCCGGCGGCCGACGGCATTGTCGGTGCGGTGAATTAGGGTTTCAGCGTGGAGCCCGATCTGTTCACCGCCGCAGCCGAAGAACGCCAGGAGAAGGACCCCGCCGGGAGCCCCCTGGCGGTCCGGATGCGTCCGCGCACCCTCGACGAGGTCGTGGGCCAGCAGCACCTGCTGAAGCCGGGCTCACCCCTGCGCCGCCTGGTCGGCGAGAGCGCCAGGGGCCCGGCCGGTCCCTCCTCGGTGATCCTCTGGGGCCCGCCGGGCACCGGCAAGACCACCCTGGCCTACGTCGTCTCCAAGGCCACCGACGCCCGCTTCGTCGAACTGTCCGCGATCACCGCCGGCGTCAAGGAGGTCCGTGCCGTCATCGACGGCGCCCGCCGCGCCACCGGAGGCTTCGGCAAGGAGACCGTCCTCTTCCTCGACGAGATCCACCGCTTCAGCAAGGCCCAGCAGGACTCCCTCCTGCCCGCCGTCGAGAACCGCTGGGTCACCCTGATCGCGGCCACCACGGAGAACCCGTTCTTCTCGGTCATCTCGCCCCTGCTCTCCCGCTCGCTCCTCCTCACCCTCGAACCGCTCACCGACGACGACCTGCGCGGCCTGCTGCGGCGCGCGGTGGCCGACGAACGCGGACTGAAGGGCGCCGTGGACCTCCCCGAGGACACCGAGGACCACCTCCTGCGCATCGCCGGCGGCGACGCCCGCCGCGCCCTCACCGCCCTGGAGGCCGCCGCCGGAGCCGCCCTGGACAAGGGCGAGACGCAGGTCTCCCTCGCCACCCTGGAGGAGACGGTCGACCGTGCAGCCGTGAAGTACGACCGCGACGGCGACCAGCACTACGACGTCGCCAGCGCCCTGATCAAGTCGATCCGCGGCTCCGACGTCGACGCGGCCCTGCACTACCTGGCCCGCATGATCGAGGCGGGCGAGGACCCCCGTTTCATCGCCCGCCGCCTGATGATCTCCGCCAGCGAGGACATCGGCCTGGCCGACCCCGGCGCCCTGCCGATCGCGGTCGCCGCCGCCCAGGCCGTCGCCATGATCGGTTTCCCCGAGGCCGCCCTCACCCTCAGCCACGCCACCATCGCCCTGGCCCTCGCCCCCAAGTCGAACTCCGCGACGACCGCGATAGGCGCCGCCCTGGACGACGTGCGCAAGGGGCTGGCCGGGCCCGTGCCGGCGCATCTGCGGGACGGGCACTACAAGGGAGCCGCCAAGCTGGGGCACGCGCAGGGGTACGTGTACCCGCACGACCTGCCCGAGGGGATCGCCCCCCAGCAGTACGCCCCGGACGCCATCAAGGACCGTCAGTACTACGAGCCGACCCGGCACGGCGCGGAGGCGCGGTACTCGGACGCCGTGGAGTGGACCAGGAAGCACCTCGGTCGCAAGCGGGACTGAGCACCCTGTAAACTCGCTCGGAGTGCTGTGTCCCGCGCTGTCAGAACGGGACGGTCAGCCGGAGCCCCGGTCCTTCGCGGACCGGCTCCAGGAGCGTCGCGCACCGTCGAACGGTGTCGCGGGCAGCCCATCACCAGCCGGGGTTCCGGTCAGGGTCGGTGGGCCACTCGCGTGCTGCACGTATGTGCCCAGACCAGGGGAGCGGCTGCCCGGCAGGTCCCCCGTGGACCCGGCGGGTCTCCCCGGCTGCGGATGCGACCTCCTTCAACCCTGACAAGCCGAAACCAGGAAATGAGAGACAGTGGCGAACCAGTCCCGCCCCAAGGTCAAGAAGTCGCGTGCCCTCGGCATCGCGCTGACCCCGAAGGCCGTCAAGTACTTCGAGGCCCGCCCCTACCCGCCGGGTGAGCACGGCCGCGGCCGCAAGCAGAACTCGGACTACAAGGTCCGTCTGCTCGAGAAGCAGCGTCTGCGCGCGCAGTACGACGTGTCCGAGCGCCAGCTCGTCCGCGCCTACGAGCGTGCCTCCAAGGTCCAGGGCAAGACCGGTGAGGCCCTGATCATCGAGCTCGAGCGCCGCCTCGACGCGCTGGTCCTGCGTTCGGGCATCGCCCGCACGATCTACCAGGCCCGCCAGATGGTCGTCCACGGCCACATCGAGGTCAACGGCCAGAAGGTCGACAAGCCCTCGTTCCGCGTCCGTCCCGACGACGTCGTGATGGTCCGCGAGCGCAGCCGCGAGAAGACCCTCTTCACGGTCGCCCGTGAGGGCGGCTTCGCCCCCGACGGCGAGACCCCGCGCTACCTCCAGGTGAACCTCCGCGCCCTGGCGTTCCGCCTGGACCGTGAGCCGAACCGCAAGGAGATCCCGGTCATCTGCGACGAGCAGCTGGTCGTCGAGTACTACGCCCGCTGATCCTCCGGCGGCCGCAGGACCTCTGTGCCCGGACCCGTCGTCCCCCCGCCCTTCCGGGCGGGCGGGGCGGCGGGTCCGCGCATGTCCGGGACCGTGGCCGCGACGCGGCCCGCGCCGCCCGTTAATCCGGTTCGGACCGGTCCCGGCGGCGCGATAGGCTCGGTGCACGACTTTTCCGATGCAGAGGCACGTTTCAGGGAGCGGGTGCGCAGTGTCCGGTGGAGAGGTGGCCGGCATCCTGGTGGCCGTGTTCTGGGCGATCCTGGTCTCCTTCCTCGCGGTAGCGCTGGCGAGACTGGCCCAGACGCTCAGAGCCACCACCAAGCTGGTCGCGGACGTGACCGATCAGGCCGTACCGCTGCTGGCGGACGCCTCCACGGCGGTCCGCTCGGCACAGACCCAGATCGACCGGGTCGACGCGATCGCCTCGGACGTCCAGGAGGTCACCTCCAACGCCTCCGCGCTCTCCACCACGGTCGCCTCCACCTTCGGCGGCCCCCTGGTGAAGGTCGCCGCCTTCGGTTACGGCGTCCGCCGGGCCCTCGGCGGACGGAAGGAAGACGGGCCCGCCAAAGCGCCCCGACGCACCGTGATCGTGGGCCGGACCGTCCCGGCCCAGCGGTGGGGCAAGCGGAAGAAGGACTGAGACTCAAGCGATGTTCCGTCGTACGTTCTGGTTCAGCACCGGTGTCGCCGCCGGCGTGTGGGCCACCACCAAGGTCAACCGCAAGCTGAGGCAGCTGACCCCCGAGAGCCTCGCCGCGACCGCGGCCAACAAGGCCCTCGAGACGGGAGCGCGCCTCAAGGACCGCGCGGTGGGTTTCGCGCTCGACGTCCGCGACAACATGGCCCAGCGGGAGGCCGAACTGGGGGACGCGCTCGGGCTCCGCTCGGACCCCGAACTCCCCGCACCCCGGCGGTACACCGCCATCGAGAACCACCCCAGCAAGCCGAAGCACGTCGACGACACGACGTACCCGTACAACCGGAATGAGGACCACTGATGGAGTCGGCTGAGATCCGCCGCCGCTGGCTGAGCTTCTTCGAGGAGCGCGGGCACACCGTCGTCCCTTCGGCGTCGCTCATCGCGGACGACCCGACTCTGCTCCTGGTCCCCGCCGGCATGGTGCCCTTCAAGCCCTACTTCCTGGGTGAGGTCAAGCCGCCCTTCCAGCGCGCCACCAGCGTGCAGAAGTGCGTGCGCACGCCCGACATCGAAGAGGTCGGCAAGACCACCCGCCACGGCACGTTCTTCCAGATGTGCGGCAACTTCTCCTTCGGCGACTACTTCAAGGAAGGCGCCATCTCCTACGCCTGGGAGCTGCTCACCACGCCCCAGGACAAGGGGGGGTACGGCCTGGAGCCGGAGAAGCTCTGGATCACCGTCTACAAGGACGACGACGAGGCCGAGCGCATCTGGCACGAGGTCGTCGGGGTGCCGAAGGAGCGCATCCAGCGCCTCGGCATGAAGGACAACTACTGGTCCATGGGCGTCCCCGGCCCGTGCGGCCCCTGTTCCGAGATCAACTACGACCGCGGCCCCGAGTTCGGTGTCGAGGGCGGCCCCGCCGTCAACGACGAGCGGTACGTGGAGATCTGGAACCTCGTCTTCATGCAGTACGAGCGCGGCGAGGGCATCGGCAAGGACAACTTCGAGATCCTGGGCGACCTGCCGAGCAAGAACATCGACACGGGCCTCGGCATGGAGCGCCTCGCCATGATTCTGCAGGGCGTGCAGAACATGTACGAGATCGACACCTCCATGGCCGTCATCAAGAAGGCCACCGAGCTGACCGGTGTGGCCTACGGCGACGCCCACGAGTCGGACGTCTCCCTGCGCGTGGTCACCGACCACATGCGCACCTCGGTGATGCTGATCGGCGACGGTGTGACCCCCGGCAACGAGGGCCGCGGCTACGTCCTGCGCCGCATCATGCGCCGCGCCATCCGCAACATGCGCCTGCTCGGCGCCACCGGCCCGGTGGTCAAGGACCTCATCGACACCGTCATCGCGATGATGGGCCAGCAGTACCCCGAGCTGGTCACCGACCGCGAGCGCATCGAGAAGGTCGCCGTCGCCGAGGAGAACGCCTTCCTCAAGGCCCTCAAGGGCGGCACGAACATCCTCGACACCGCCGTCACCGAGACCAAGCAGGCCGGCGGCAGCGTCCTGTCCGGAGACAAGGCCTTCCTGCTCCACGACACCTGGGGCTTCCCGATCGACCTCACCCTGGAGATGGCCGCCGAGCAGGGGCTGTCCGTGGACGAGGACGGCTTCCGCCGCCTGATGAAGGAACAGCGCGAGCGCGCCAAGGCCGACGCCCAGGCCAAGAAGACCGGCCACGCCGGCGCCGGCGCCTACCGCGAGATCGCCGACAAGGCCGGTGAGACCGACTTCATCGGCTACACCGACACCGAGGGCGAGACCACGGTCGTCGGCATCCTCGTCGACGGCGTCTCCTCCCCGGCCGCCACCGAGGGCGACGAGGTCGAGATCGTCCTGGACCGCACCCCGTTCTACGCCGAGGGCGGCGGCCAGATCGGTGACACCGGCCGCATCAGGATCGACACCGGTGCCGTCGTCGAGATCCGCGACACCCAGAAGCCGGTGCCGGGCGTGTACGTCCACAAGGGCGTCGTCCAGTTCGGCGAGGTGACCGTCGGGGCCAAGGCCCACGCCTCGATCGACGGCCGCCGCCGTACGGCCATCGCCCGCGCCCACTCGGCCACGCACCTCACCCACCAGGCCCTGCGCGACGCCCTCGGCCCGACGGCCGCCCAGGCCGGTTCCGAGAACCAGCCCGGTCGCTTCCGTTTCGACTTCGGCTCTCCCGCCGCCGTCCCGACGGCCGTGATGACCGACGTCGAGCAGAAGATCAACGAGGTGCTCGCCCGCGACCTGGACGTGCACGCCGAGATCCTCAGCCTCGACGAGGCCAAGAAGCAGGGCGCCATCGCCGAGTTCGGCGAGAAGTACGGCGAGCGGGTCCGCGTCGTGACCATCGGCGACTTCTCCAAGGAGCTGTGCGGCGGCACCCACGTGCACAACACCGCCCAGCTCGGCCTGGTGAAGCTGCTCGGCGAGTCGTCGATCGGTTCGGGCGTGCGCCGTATCGAGGCCCTCGTCGGCGTCGACGCCTATAACTTCCTGGCCCGTGAGCACACGGTCGTCGCCCAGCTCCAGGAACTGATCAAGGGCCGCCCGGAGGAGCTCCCGGAGAAGGTCTCCGCCATGCTCGGCAAGCTGAAGGACGCCGAGAAGGAGATCGAGAAGTTCCGTGCGGAGAAGGTCCTCCAGGCCGCCGCCGGTCTCGCCGGCTCCGCCAAGGACGTCCGCGGCGTCGCCGTCGTCACCGGACAGGTCCCGGACGGCACCACGCCGGACGACCTGCGCAAGCTGGTCCTCGACGTGCGCGGCCGCATCCAGGGCGGACGGGCCGTCGTCGTCGCCCTGTTCACGGTGAACAACGGCAAGCCGCTCACGGTCATCGCCACCAACGAGGCCGCCCGCGAGCGCGGCCTCAAGGCCGGCGACCTGGTCCGTACGGCGGCCAAGACCCTCGGCGGCGGCGGTGGCGGCAAGCCGGACGTCGCCCAGGGCGGTGGCCAGAACCCGGCCGCAGTCGGCGAGGCCGTCGACGCCGTCGAGCGGCTCGTGGCGGAATCGGCCAAGTGAGTCGTCCCATGCGCAAGGGCCGTCGTCTCGCCGTCGACGTCGGGGACGCCCGGATCGGGGTCGCCTCGTGCGACCCCGACGGGATCCTCGCCACCCCGGTGGAGACGGTCCCCGGCCGCGACGTCCCGGCGGCCCACCGCCGGCTGCGGCAACTCGTCGAGGAGTACGAGCCGATCGAAGTGGTCGTCGGCCTCCCTCGCTCCCTCAAGGGGGGCGAGGGCCCGGCCGCGGTCAAGGTGCGCGCCTTCGCCCAGGAGCTGGCCAAAGGCATCGCACCGGTCCCGGTCCGGCTGGTCGACGAGCGGATGACGACGGTGACGGCCAGTCAGGGACTGCGCGCCTCGGGAGTGAAGTCCAAGAAGGGACGTTCCGTCATCGACCAGGCGGCCGCTGTGATCATCCTCCAGCAGGCCCTGGAATCCGAACGGGTGTCAGGCTCGGCACCCGGCGAGGGCGTCGAAGTGGTCATCTGATCGCGGTACGGTAACGTTCCGCGCGATGCGGTGGTGTTCGAACAGTGACCGCACAGAAAGAGGCGGGACGGTAGCCGGACCCATACGCCGCGCGACCGCCGCCTCGCGGCTCTAGGGGATCGATGACTGAGTATGGCCGGGGCCCTGGCTCCGAACCGTGGCATCCGGAGGACCCGTTGTACGGGGACGGCGGATGGGAAGGGCAGCAGGGCCACACCGGCCATCAGCCTGCCTACGGCGACCGGCCGCAGCACCAGTACCCGCAGCAGCCGCAGCAGGAGTACGCGGACTGGAGCAACGGCCAGCCGCAGCAGTACGGGCAGCAGCAGTACCAGCAGTCCTACGACCAGCAGCAGTACGCCGCTCAGGGCCAGCAGTACCCCCACCAGGACCAGCAGGCCTACCAGGAGGGCGGCTGGGACGGCACCGGCAGCCACGCGCACGTCCCGTATGCGGCCGACCCCGGTGACCCGTACGGCCAGCAGGCCGCGGCCTACGGCGCCGAACAGCCCGACCTCTACGGGACGCCGGACGCCTATCCGCCGCCGGAGCCGCCCGCGCGCAGGCGCGCCGAGCCGGAACCGGAGGCGGAGCAGTCGCGGCCCGACTGGGACCCCGGTCCCGACCAGGGCGAGCACGCCTTCTTCGCGGGCGGCGGGGCGGACGACGAGGACGACGACGAGCCGGAGACGCGCGGCGACCGGCGCGGCCGCGGCGGCAAAGGGTCCAAGGGCGCCAAGAGCAAGAAGAGCCGCAATGGTTGTGCCTGCCTGGTCGTCCTGCTGGTGTTCGGCGGCGGCCTCGGCGGCGTCACCTACTTCGGCTACAAGTTCTACCAGAATCGTCACAGCGCGGCGCCGGACTTCGCGGGCGACGGCACCAGCCAGACCGTCAGCATCGAGGTCCCGAAAGGCGCCCGCGGCGTCGACATCGGCCGCAAGCTGAAGGAGGCCGGTGTGGTGAAGAGCGTCGACGCCTTCGTGTCCGCCTTCACCACCAACGACGGGGACCAGATCCAGGCGGGCGCGTACATCCTCAGGAAGGAGATGTCCGCCAAGAGCGCCGTGGAGATGATGCTCGACCCCAAGAGCCAGGCCAACGTGATGGTCCCGCCCGGCCGGCGGAACATCGCCGTCTACAAGGCGATCGACACCAAGCTCGGCCTCGCCGCCGGCACCACCAGGGACGTCGCGGAGAAGAACTTCAAGAACCTCGGCCTGCCCGACTGGGCGAACACCGACGGCGACGTCAAGGACCCGCTGGAGGGCTTCCTCTACCCCGGCACCTATCCCGCGGCCAAGGGCATGAAGCCCGAGACGGTCCTCAAGCAGATGGTCGCCCGGGCCGACGAGGCCTACGGCAAGTACGACCTCGAGACCAAGGCCAAGGCGCTGAAACTGGAGAACCCGCTCCAGGTCATCACGGTCGCCAGCCTGGTCCAGGCGGAGGGCAAGACGCACGACGACTTCCGCAAGATGGCGGAGGTGGTCTACAACCGTCTCAAGCCGACGAACACCGAGACCAACCAGCTGCTCCAGTTCGACTCGACCTTCAACTACCTGAAGAACGAGAGCAACATCCACATCAGCGAGTCCGAGATCAACAGAAACCAGGACCCGTACAACACGTACACCCAGAAGGGCCTTCCGCCGGGACCGATCGGGAACCCCGGGGCCGAGGCACTGACGGCGGCGCTGACCCCGACGAGCGACGGCTGGATCTACTTCGTGGCGACCGACGGCGAGAACAAGACCGAGTTCGCCAAGACCTACGCGGAATTCGAACGACTCAAGGACAAGTTCAACGAGAGCGCCGGTAACTGAGAACATGACCGACAACCCCCGCCCCGGCCACGTCCACCGGCACCGCGCCGCCGTGCTCGGCAGCCCCGTCGCCCACTCCCTCTCCCCGGTGCTGCACCGTGCCGCGTACCGGGCGATGGACCTGACGCAGTGGACGTACGACCTCTTCGACGTGGACGAGGCGGCCCTGCCCTCCTTCGTCGAGGGGCTCGGGGCCGAGTGGGCGGGACTGTCGCTGACCATGCCGCTCAAGCGCGCGGTCGTCCCCCTGCTGGACGAGGTCAGCGAGACGGCGGCCGCCGTCGAGGCGGTCAACACCCTGG
This sequence comes from Streptomyces sp. NPDC051051, assembly GCF_040682975.1. NCBI lineage: Bacteria > Bacillati > Actinomycetota > Actinomycetes > Kitasatosporales > Streptomycetaceae > Streptomyces > Streptomyces sp. NPDC051051. Next base: position 40,854 of record NZ_JBFBCB010000009.1, on the reverse strand, counting down.
TGTTCACCGAGGACGGCCGCCGCGTCGGCGACAACACCGACATCCCCGGCATGGTCGCCGCCCTGCGCGAGCACGGCGTCGAGCAGGTCGACTCGGCCGCGATCCTCGGCGCCGGCGCCACCGCCTCCTCCGCGCTGGCCGCGATGTCCCGGGTCTGCGCCGGCGAGGTCGTGGTCTACGTGCGCAGCGCGGACCGCGCCGCCGAGATGCGGCAGTGGGGCGAGCGCCTCGACGTCGACGTCCGCACGGCCGACTGGGCCGACGCGGCCGAGGCGCTGCGTGCCCCTCTGGTGATCGCCACCACGCCCGCGGGCACCACCGACGCGCTCGCCACCGCCGTGCCGGAGCGGCCCGCCACCCTCTTCGACGTGCTCTACCACCCCTGGCCGACCGAACTGGCCGCCCGCTGGTCGATGTTCGGCGGCGCCGTCGTCGGCGGCCTCGATCTGCTGGTGCACCAGGCGGCGCTCCAGGTGGAGCGGATGACCGGGCGCTCCCCGGCCCCCGTGGACGCGATGCGGAAGGCCGGAGAGCACGCGCTCGCCTCCCGCCCGTAGCGGGGATCTCCGCCACGGGTCCGGCTCGCGGGGCCCGCCCGCCGGCACCCGACGTCCGCCAGATGGACCGGCGGCCGGTTCCGGGTGGTGGACGTGGGAGGATCGGAGGTGGCGGACCAGGGTCGCGCACCCGGTCGCGCCGTTGCCGTACGCGAGGACGCGCGTACGCAGGGCAGTACCAGGCGCGAGACTGAGGAGCACCGTTGAGCAGGTTGCGCTGGCTGACCGCGGGGGAGTCCCACGGTCCCGCACTCGTGGCGACGCTGGAGGGCCTTCCCGCCGGCGTGCCGATCACCACGGACATGGTGGCGGACCATCTGGCGAGGCGCCGGCTCGGCTATGGGCGCGGTGCGCGGATGAAGTTCGAGCGGGACGAGGTGACCTTCCTCGGCGGTGTCCGCCACGGCCTCACCCTCGGTTCCCCGGTCGCGGTCATGGTGGGCAACACCGAGTGGCCGAAGTGGGACCAGGTCATGGCGGCCGACCCGGTCGACCCCGAGGTGCTCGCCGGGCTCGCCCGCAACGCGCCGCTGACCCGCCCCCGCCCCGGCCACGCCGACCTGGCCGGCATGCAGAAGTACGGCTTCGACGAGGCCCGGCCGATCCTGGAGCGCGCCTCCGCGCGCGAGACGGCCGCCCGCGTCGCCCTGGGCGCCGTCGCCCGGTCGTACCTCAAGGAGACGGCCGGCATCGAGATCGTCTCCCACGTCGTGGAGATCGCCGCCGCCAAGGCGCCGTACGGCGTGTACCCGACCCCCGCCGACGTCGAGAAGCTGGACGCCGACCCGGTGCGCTGCCTGGACGCGGACGCGTCGAAGGCGATGGTCGCCGAGATCGACCAGGCCCACAAGGACGGCGACACCCTCGGCGGGGTCGTCGAGGTGCTGGCCTACGACGTGCCGGTGGGCCTGGGCTCGCACGTGCACTGGGACCGCAAGCTGGACGCCCGGCTGGCCGGTGCCCTCATGGGCATCCAGGCGATCAAGGGCGTCGAGGTCGGCGACGGCTTCGACCTCGCGCGCGTGCCCGGCTCGCAGGCGCACGACGAGATCGTCGGCACCCCCGAGGGCCTGCGGCGGGCCTCCGGCCGCGCCGGCGGCACCGAGGGCGGTCTGTCCACCGGCGAACTGCTGCGCGTCCGCGCGGCCATGAAGCCGATCGCCACCGTGCCGCGCGCGCTGCGCACCGTGGACGTGGCCACCGGCGAGGCGACGCAGGCCCATCACCAGCGCTCCGACGTCTGCGCCGTGCCGGCGGCCGGCATCGTCGCCGAGGCCATGGTCGCGCTCGTCCTCGCGGACGCCGTCGCGGAGAAGTTCGGCGGCGACAGTGTCGCCGAGACCCGCCGCAACGTGCGGTCGTACCTCGACCACCTCCCCGTCCGATGAGCGGGCCGCTGGTCGTCCTGGTCGGGCCGATGGGCGTCGGCAAGTCCACCGTCGGTCAGCACCTGGCCGAGCGGCTCGGAGCCGCCTACCGGGACACCGACGAGGACATCGTCGCCGGACAGGGCCGCGCCATCGCCGACATCTTCGTCGAGGAGGGCGAGCCCGCCTTCCGCGCCCTCGAGAAGGCGGCCGTGCTGCGCGCGCTCGCCGAGCACGACGGCGTCCTGGCGCTCGGCGGAGGCTCGGTCCTCGACGAGGAGACGCGCGGCCGGCTGGCCGGACAGCGGGTGGTCTACCTGTCGATGGACGTCGAGGAGGCTGTGAGGCGGACCGGCCTCAACACGGCCCGCCCGCTGCTCGCCGTCAACCCGCGCAAGCAGTGGCGCGAGCTGATGGAGGCCCGTCGGCACCTCTACGAGGAAGTCGCCACCGCGGTCGTGTCGACGGACGGCCGCACGCCCGAAGAGGTCACCCAGGCAGTCCTGGACGCGTTGGAGTTGAAGGAAGCATGAGTGAGGCAGTGACGCGGATCCGGGTCGGCGGCAGCGCCGGCTCCGAGCCGTACGAGGTGCTGGTCGGGCACCGGCTCCTCGGCGAGCTGGGCGGGCTGATCGGCGACCGCGCGAAGCGGGTCGCGGTGATCCACCCCGAGGCGCTCGCCGAGACCGGGGAGGCGCTCCGCGCCGACCTGGCCGGACAGGGCTTCGAGGCGGTCGCCATCCAGGTCCCCAACGCGGAGGAGGCCAAGACCGCCGAGGTCGCGGCCTACTGCTGGAAGGCGCTCGGCCAGTCCGGGTTCACCCGCACCGACGTCGTGGTGGGCGTCGGCGGCGGCGCGACCACCGACCTCGCCGGGTTCGTGGCCGCCACCTGGCTGCGCGGGGTGCGCTGGATCGCCATCCCGACCACCGTGCTCGCCATGGTGGACGCGGCCGTCGGCGGCAAGACCGGCATCAACACCGCCGAGGGCAAGAACCTCGTCGGCGCCTTCCACCCGCCGGCCGGCGTGCTCTGCGACCTGGCCGCGCTGGACTCCCTGCCGACCCACGACTACGTCTCCGGACTCGCCGAGGTCATCAAGGCCGGCTTCATCGCCGACCCGGTCATCCTCGACCTCATCGAGGCCGACCCCGAGGCCGCCCGCACCCCGGCCGGCCCGCACACCGCCGAGCTGATCGAGCGCTCCATCCGGGTCAAGGCGGACGTCGTCTCCTCCGACCTCAAGGAGTCGGGCCTGCGGGAGATCCTCAACTACGGCCACACGCTCGCCCACGCCATCGAGAAGAACGAGCGCTACAAGTGGCGGCACGGCGCGGCCGTCTCGGTCGGCCTGCACTTCGCCGCCGAGCTGGGCCGCCTGGCCGGCCGGCTGGACGACGCCACGGCCGACCGCCACCGCACCGTGCTGGAGTCGGTGGGGCTGCCGCTGCACTACCGACACGACCAGTGGCCCAAGCTGCTGGAGAACATGAAGGTCGACAAGAAGTCCCGCGGCGACCTCCTGCGCTTCATCGTCCTCGACGGACTGGCCAAGCCCACCGTCCTCGAGAGCCCCGACCCGGCCGTGCTGCTCGCCGCGTACGGCGAGGTGGCCGAGTAAGTCCGCAGGGTCCCCATCCGTCCGATTCGCTTGGCGCACCCGGCACTTCGCACCGTCCCCGGCCGTTCACCAAAGGACGGCCGGGGGCGGTACCGTTCGGGGGGAAGTGAGGGTCCGCACCCTCGCTGCCAGCGTCAATCGCCTGTACGAGACGGAGTGGCACCGGATGCAGCACGCAGTGGGTTCTCCGCTGCCGCCGCCCCATCAGCCGGGGCACGGACCGGCCGTCGGCTGGTCGCCGGCCGCGCAACACCCGGGTCCGCACCAGCCCGCCGGCACCCCCGGACGGCCCGTGCCCCCGCCGCCCCCGGGCTTCACCGCCCCGCCGCCGGGCCCGCTCCGGCCCGCGCCCCCGGCCCCGCCCGCCGCGCACCCCCCGGCTCCGCAGCACGCTCCGCCTCCGCGGCACGCTCCGCCTCCGCGGCACGCTCCGCCTCCGCGGCACGCTCCGCCGGGCGGCGACGTCACCGGGCATGTGCCGCTGCCTCCCGGCGGTCCCGTCGGCGTGCCGAGCGCGCCGCCGGCCCCGGCGGCGCCCGACCCGGCGGCCACGACGCTCGCGGTGCTGCTCATCGGGCCGGCCGGCGCCGGGAAGACCAGCGTCGCCAAGTTCTGGGCCGACCACCGCCGGGTGCCCACCGCCCACATCAGCCTCGACGACGTCCGCGAATGGGTCCGCTCCGGCTTCGCCGACCCCCAGTCGGGCTGGAACGACCACTCCGAGGCGCAGTACCGCCTCGCCCGCCGCACCTGTGGCTTCGCCGCGCGCAACTTCCTGGCCAACGGCATCTCGTGCATCCTCGACGACGCGATCTTCCCCGACCGCCCGGCCGTCGGGCTCGGCGGCTGGAAGCGGCACGTGGGGCCCGGCCTGCTCCCGGTCGTCCTGCTCCCCGGCCTCGAAGTCGTCCTGGAACGCAACGCGGAGCGCTCCGGCAACCGCCGCCTCGCGGACGAGGAGGTCGCCCGCATCCACGGGCGCATGGCCGGCTGGTACGGCTCCGGACTCCCGATCATCGACAACTCCCAGCTGGACGTCCCGACGACGGCACGGGTCCTGGACGACGTGCTGGCGCGGGCGATAGCCAGCCCGCCGAGCTGGTGATCACGCCGGTGACCACCGCCGCGCGGTAGCCGCGGCACGAGGGCCCTGTCCTCCCGCCCACCCCGCTCGGCGCAGCCCAACCGGCACAATCCGGACAAGCCTCCTACGCTCGACACATGTCAGAGGTGTACGCGGCTCGCCGCAAACGGCTCAGGGAACGGTGCAGTGCCGGCGGCAGCGCGAGCGCACTGATCTCCCGTCCCTCCAATGTGAGATACCTCGCGGGCGCGGCCCCCCAGGGCGCAGTCCTGCTGCTGAGTGCGGACGAGGAACTCCTCGTGTGCACGGACCCACCCGACGACCGGCCCCACGAGGGCAGGCCCGACGAGGCCCTCAAGGTCCAGGTCCTGTCCCGCTCCGGAGGCGATCCCGCGGTGGCCGCCGCGGGCATCCTCACGGACCGCGGCGCCGATTCCCTGGCGGTCGAGGAACACCACCTCACGGTGGCCCGGCACCGCGCCCTGCGGTCGGTCGCGCCCCGGCTGCGCCTCGCCGACCTCGGCGGTGCCGTGGAGCAGCTGAGGGTCGTCAAGGACGAGGAGGAGATCTCCTGCCTGCGCATCGGCGCCGAGATCGCCGACCAGGCCCTCGGCGAACTGCTGGAATCCATCCTCGTCGGCCGTACCGAACGCCACCTCGCCCTGGAGCTGGAGCGCCGCCTCGTCGACCACGGTGCCGACGGCCCCGCCTTCACCCCGTCCGTGGGCACCGGCCCGAACTCGGGGCGGCGTGGGCACCGGCCCACCGACCGACGTGTGGAGGAGGGCGATTTCCTGTCCGTCTGCCTCGGGGCGACGTACCGCGGCTACCGCTGCGAGATCGGCCGTACGTTCGTCATCGGCACCTCGCCCGCGGAGTGGCAGATCGAGCTCTACGATCTCGTCTTCGCCGCTCAGCGGGCCGGACGCGAAAGCCTGATGCCCGGTGCCGCGTACCGCGACGTGGACCGCGCGGCACGGCAGGTGCTGGACTCCGCGGGGTACGCCGAGGGCCTCACGGCACTCACCGGGCACGGTGTGGGACTCGAAATCGAGGAGGACCCGCAGCTGGCCCCCGCGGCCATGGGTAAACTGGACGCTTGCGTGCCGGTCACCGTCGAACCGGGGGTCCACCTCCCGGGCCGGGGCGGTGTCCGGATCGATGACACGCTCGTCGTACGCCCCGAGGCGGACGGCGGACCCGAGCTACTCACCATCACGACCAAGGAGCTGCTCGCACTATAGCTACAGGCAGGTGCGTGCCCCCGGGGTCGTCCACGTCAGTCCAGGAGATTCCGCAACCGTGGCTTCCACGAACGACCTCAAGAACGGCCTGGTGCTCAAGCTCGAAGGCGGCCAGCTCTGGTCCGTCGTCGAGTTCCAGCACGTCAAGCCCGGCAAGGGCCCGGCCTTCGTGCGCACCAAGCTCAAGAACGTGCTGTCCGGCAAGGTGGTCGACAAGACCTTCAACGCCGGCGTCAAGGTCGAGACGGCCACTGTCGACAAGCGCGACATGCAGTTCTCCTACATGGACGGCGAGTACTTCGTCTTCATGGACATGGAGACCTACGACCAGCTCATGGTCGACCGCAAGGCCGTCGGTGACGCCGCCAACTTCCTGATCGAGGGCTTCACGGCCACCGTCGCGCAGCACGAGGGCGAGGTGCTCTTCGTCGAGCTGCCGGCCGCCGTCGAGCTCGTCGTCCAGGAGACCGAGCCCGGCCTCCAGGGCGACCGCTCCACCGGTGGCACCAAGCCCGCCACCCTGGAGACCGGTCACCAGATCCAGGTCCCGCTCTTCATCACCACCGGTGAGAAGATCAAGGTCGACACCCGTACGAGCGACTACCTCGGCCGGGTGAACAGCTAACCGTGGCTGCCCGCAACACGGCCCGCAAGCGCGCCTTCCAGATCCTCTTCGAGGGCGACCAGCGCGGCGCCGACGTCCTGACGGTCCTCGCGGACTGGATCCGGCTCTCCCGGGCCGACACCCGGCAGCCTCCGGTGAGCGAGTACACGATGCAGCTGGTCGAGGGCTTCGCGGAGCACGCGCGGCGCATCGACGAGCTGCTCTCCCAGTACTCGGTCGGCTGGACGCTCGACCGGATGCCGGTCGTCGACCGCAACATCCTGCGGCTCGGCGCGTACGAGCTGATCTGGGTCGACGAGACCCCGGACGCCGTCGTCCTCGACGAGATGGTGCAGCTGGCGAAGGAGTTCTCCACGGACGAGTCGCCCTCGTTCGTGAACGGCCTGCTCGGCCGGCTGAAGGAGCTCAAGCCGTCGCTGCGCCGGGAGGCGTGAGCGGTTACCGCCGACGCCGGAGGGCCCGTGGACAGCACGTCCGCGGGCCCTCCGGCATGTCCCGGCCCGTCGGCGTTCCCCGGGGACCGCTGAGACTCCTGGAGCCCCAGGGGCCCCTGGAGCTCCACATGCTCAAAGGGCTGCACAGGCCGGGGCAAAGCCGCCGGGGCGGCCGGAACCTTTCGGTCCGGCCGCCCCGGCGGCACGTTTCTGCTGAGGCGCCGCGGCGCTCAGCCCTCCTCGTGGGAGACGGCGCGGCGCGCGTCCGCGTCCAGGACGCCCCAGCTGATCAGCTGCTCGGTCAGGACCGAGGGCGACTGGTCGTAGATGACGGCGAGCGTGCGCAGGTCGTCCTGGCGGATCGAGAGCACCTTGCCGTTGTAGTCGCCGCGCTGCGACTGGATCGTGGCCGCGTACCGCTGGAGGGGACCGGCCTTCTCGACCGGCACGTGGGCCAGCCGCTCCAGGTCCAGGACCAGCTTCGGCGGCGGCTCGGCGGCACCGCCCGGAGTGGTGCCCGGGAGCAGCTCCTGCACGGGGACACCGTAGAAATCGGCCAGCTCCGCAAGGCGCTGCACGGTGACGGCGCGGTCGCCGCGCTCGTACGAACCGACCACGACCGCCTTCCACCGTCCCTGGGACTTCTCCTCGACACCGTGGAGGGAAAGGCCCTGCTGGGTGCGGATCGCCCGGAGCTTGGCCCCGAGCTGTTTGGCGTATTCGCTGGACATATAGCTCCCCGGCACTGGGTCGACGCGACTGGGTGAGGTTTCCATGCCGCGCGGCTGGTAACTCACTGTGAGGTTACGCAGCGTGATTCTTCTGCGTCAAGCCGAATGGTCCACACCGACTCTTCCGTGGTATCCGCGGCCCATTGGGCCAAAGGGGTGAACGGAGGCGCCTCCTCGGCCTGCTACCGTGGATGGCGCAAATCCGACGTCCTTTAAGGTCCGTCCCGTGAGGCGGAGAAGGAGGTCCGTTTCCTATGGACACGTACGACAATCAGGACGGGCGAGACCCCCAGGGTCCGCACGCCGCCCAGGACGCTCGGCCCGTCCTCGAGGGCCCCGACATCGCGCGGGTGCTGACCCGCATCGCCCACGAGATCGTCGAGCGCGCCAAGGGCGCCGACGACGTGGTCCTCCTCGGCATCCCGACCCGGGGCGTCTTCCTCGGCCGCCGGCTCGCCGCCAAGCTCGAGCAGATCACCGACCGCAAGATCCCGGTCGGCTCCCTCGACATCACCATGTACCGCGACGACCTGCGCATGCACCCGCCGCGCGCGCTCGCCCGCACCGAGATCCCCGGCGACGGGATCGACGGCAAGCTGGTCGTTCTCGTCGACGACGTGCTCTTCTCCGGCCGCACCATCCGCGCCGCCCTCGACGCCCTGAACGACATCGGGCGCCCCCGCGCGGTGCAGCTCGCGGTCCTCGTCGACCGCGGTCACCGCGAACTGCCCATCCGCGCCGACTACGTCGGCAAGAACCTCCCCACGTCGCTGCGGGAGACGGTCAAGGTCCAGCTGGCCGAGGAGGACGGTCGCGACACCGTGCTGCTCGGTGTCCGCCGGACCGCCCCGGGCGCACAGCACTAGCACTCCGGCGTACGCCCCGAGTGCGTGCCTCCACGCACCCGCATGCCCGAAAACTCCCCATGCCTTACGGAGCCTGACAGATGCAGCGTCATCTCATCTCGGCCGCCGACCTCACCCGCGACGACGCCGTCCATGTCCTCGACACCGCCGAGGAGATGGCCCGGGTGGCGGACCGGCCCATCAAGAAACTGCCGACCCTGCGCGGCCGCACGATCGTCAACCTCTTCTTCGAGGACTCCACCCGGACCCGGATCTCCTTCGAGGCCGCCGAGAAGCGCCTGTCCGCGGACGTCATCAACTTCTCCGCCAAGGGCTCCAGCGTCTCCAAGGGCGAGTCGCTCAAGGACACCGCCCAGACCCTGGAGGCCATGGGCGTCGACGCCGTCGTCATCCGGCACGGCGCCTCCGGAGCGCCGTACCGCCTCGCCACCTCCGGGTGGATCGACGCGGCCGTCGTCAACGCCGGCGACGGCACCCACCAGCACCCCACCCAGGCGCTGCTGGACGCCTTCACCATGCGCCGCAGGCTCGTCGGCCGCGACGCCGGGCTCGGCCAGGACCTGTCCGGCAAGCGGATCACCATCGTCGGAGACGTCCTGCACAGCCGGGTCGCCCGCTCCAACGTCGACCTGCTGCACACCCTCGGCGCCGAGGTCACCCTCGTCGCTCCGCCCACCCTGGTGCCGGTCGGCGTCGAGACCTGGCCCTGCGAGGTGTCGTACGACCTCGACAGCACGCTGCCCAAGTCCGACGCCGTGATGATGCTGCGCGTCCAGCGCGAGCGGATGAACGCCGCGTTCTTCCCGACCGAGCGCGAGTACTCGCGGCGCTACGGCCTCGACGGCGACCGGATGGCGCGGATGCCCGAGCACGCCATCGTGATGCACCCCGGCCCGATGGTCCGCGGCATGGAGATCACCGCCGAGGTCGCCGACTCCGACCGCTGCACCGTCGTCGAACAGGTCGCCAACGGAGTGTCGATCCGGATGGCCGTCCTCTACCTGCTCCTGGGCGGGAACGAACCCGCCGTCAGCCACGCCCGTACCACCGAGGAGAAGTAAGAACCATGAGCAAGACCCTTATCCGTGGTGCGCGGGTCCTCGGCGGCGAGCCGCAGGACGTCCTGATCGACGGCGATGTCGTCGAGGCCGTCGGCAGCGGGCTGTCCGCCGAGGGCGCCGAGGTCGTCGAGGCCGGGGGCAAGGTGCTGCTGCCGGGCCTCGTCGACCTGCACACCCATCTGCGCGAGCCGGGCCGCGAGGACTCCGAGACCGTCCTGACCGGCACCCGCGCCGCCGCGAGCGGCGGTTTCACGGCCGTCTTCGCCATGGCCAACACCTTCCCCGTCGCGGACACCGCCGGCGTCGTCGAACAGGTCTGGCGACTGGGCAGGGAGCACGGCTACTGCGACGTGCAGCCGATCGGCGCCGTCACCGTCGGCCTGGAGGGCAGGAAGCTCGCCGAGCTGGGGGCGATGCACGAGTCCGCCGCCGGCGTCACCGTCTTCTCCGACGACGGCAAGTGCGTGGACGACGCGGTGATCATGCGCCGCGCGCTGGAGTACGTGAAGGCCTTCGGCGGAGTCGTCGCCCAGCACGCGCAGGAACCGCGGCTGACCGAGGGCGCCCAGATGAACGAGGGTGTCGTCTCCGCCGAGCTGGGGCTCGGGGGCTGGCCGGCCGTCGCCGAGGAGTCGATCATCGCGCGGGACGTGCTGCTCGCCGAGCACGTCGGCTCCCGCGTCCACATCTGCCACCTGTCCACCGCCGGCTCCGTCGAGATCGTCCGCTGGGCCAAGTCCCGCGGCATCGACGTCACCGCCGAGGTCACCCCGCACCACCTCCTCCTCACCGACGAACTGGTGCGCTCCTACGACCCGGTCTACAAGGTGAACCCGCCGCTGCGCACCGAACGCGATGTGCGCGCCCTGCGCGAGGCGCTCGCCGACGGCACCATCGACATCGTCGCCACCGACCACGCCCCGCACCCGCACGAGGACAAGGACTGCGAGTGGGCCGCGGCCGCCATGGGCATGGTCGGCCTGGAGACCGCGCTGTCGGTGGTCCAGGAGACGATGGTGGAGACGGGCCTGCTGGACTGGGCCCAGGTCGCCGACCGCATGTCCTTCGCGCCGGCCCGCATCGGACGGGCCCAGGGGCACGGCCGCCCCGTCTCGGCTGGTGAGCCCGCCAACCTCACGCTCGTCGACACGGCATACCGTGGGCGGGTGGACCCCGCGGGCCTCGCCTCGCGCAGCCGGAACACCCCGTACGAGGGGCGCGAGCTGCCGGGCCGTGTGACGCACACCTGGCTCCGGGGCAAGGCCACGCTCGTCGACGGGAAGCTCACGTGACACCTGTAATCCTGCTCGCGGCCGAGAGGGAATCGGCCGAAGTGACCGACTGGGCCGCCCGCGTCGGCTGGGTCGTCGGCCTCGGCCTCTTCGTCGCGCTCGTCTACTGGCTGATGCGCGAGGGCTGGAAGTGGCGCGGCACGCTCCAGGGCGACCTGCCGGAGCTGCCCGCCGCGCCCGGCGAGGCGAAACCGACTGTGCTGTCGATGAGCGGCCGCTACCACGGCTCCACCACCGCAGGCCAGTGGCTGGACCGCATCGTGGCGCACGGACTGGGCACCCGCAGCCGGGTCGAGCTCACCCTGACGGACGCGGGACTGCACGTCGTGCGCCCCGGCGCCAACGACTTCTTCGTCCCGGCCGACGCGCTGCGCGAGGCGGTGCTCGGCAAGGGCATCGCCGGCAAGGTCCTCACCGAGGGCGGACTGCTCCTGGTGACCTGGGAGCACGGCGGAACACTGATCGACTCCGGTTTCCGCTCGGACCACGCGGCCGAGCACACCGAGTGGGTCGAGGCCATCAACTCCATGATCAACAAGAGGGAAACGGAAGGCGCACGATGACGACCTCCATCCAGGGGATCGCCTCGCAGAGGCACAAGGCGGCTCCCGCCGTACTCGTCCTGGAGGACGGCCGCACCTTCCGCGGCCGTGCCTACGGGGCCGTGGGGGAGACCTTCGGCGAAGCGGTGTTCTCCACCGGCATGACCGGCTACCAGGAGACCCTGACCGACCCCTCCTACGACCGTCAGATCGTCGTGGCGACCGCGCCGCAGATCGGCAACACCGGCTGGAACGACGAGGACGACGAGTCGGGCCGCATCTGGGTCTCCGGCTACGTCGTCCGCGACCCCGCGCGCGTACCGTCCAACTGGCGCTCCAGGCGCTCCCTGGACGACGAGCTGGTCGCGCAGGGGGTCGTCGGCATCTCCGGCATCGACACCCGCGCCCTCACCCGTCACCTGCGCGAGCGCGGCTCCATGCGCGCCGGCATCTTCTCCGGCGAGGCGATCGCGGCCGAGCCCGAGCTGCTCGCCCGCGTGCAGGCCCAGCCGCACATGAAGGGCGCGAGCCTCTACGAGGAGGTCGCCACCAAGGAGGCGTACGTCGTCCCCGCGGTCGGCGAGAAGCGGTTCACCGTCGCCGCCATCGACCTCGGCATCAAGGGCATGACCCCGCACCGCATGGCCGAGCGCGGCATCGAGGTGCACGTGCTGCCCGCGACCGCCACGGCGGACGAGGTGTACGCCGTCGGCCCGGACGGCGTGTTCTTCTCCAACGGCCCGGGCGACCCGGCCACCGCCGACGGCCCCGTGGAACTGATGAGCGAGGTGCTCCGGCGCCGGACGCCCCTGTTCGGCATCTGCTTCGGCAACCAGATCCTCGGCCGCGCCCTCGGCTTCGGCACCTACAAGCTGAAGTACGGCCACCGCGGCATCAACCAGCCGGTCCAGGACCGTACGACCGGCAAGGTCGAGGTCACCGCGCACAACCACGGGTTCGCCGTGGACGCGCCGCTCGACAAGGTCAGCGACACCGAGTTCGGCCGCGCCGAGGTGTCCCACGTCTGCCTCAACGACGACGTCGTGGAGGGGCTCCAGCTGCTCGACCAGCCGGCCTTCTCCGTCCAGTACCACCCCGAAGCGGCGGCGGGCCCGCACGACGCCGCCTACCTGTTCGACCGCTTCGTTTCCCTGATGGAGGGCCAGCGTGCCTAAGCGCACCGATATCCAGTCCGTCCTGGTCATCGGCTCCGGCCCGATCGTCATCGGACAGGCAGCCGAGTTCGACTACTCCGGCACCCAGGCGTGCCGCGTCCTGCGCGCCGAAGGCCTGCGCGTGATCCTCGTCAACTCCAACCCGGCGACGATCATGACCGACCCGGAGATCGCCGACGCCACCTACGTCGAGCCGATCACCCCGGAGTTCGTCGAGAAGATCATCGCCAAGGAGCGGCCGGACGCCCTGCTGCCCACCCTGGGCGGTCAGACGGCCCTCAACACCGCCATCGCGCTCTCCGAGAACGGCGTCCTGGACAAGTACGGCGTCGAGCTGATCGGCGCCAACGTGGAGGCCATCCACAAGGGCGAGGACCGCGACCGGTTCAAGGACGTCGTGGAGGAGGTCCGCCGCAAGATCGGCCACGGTGAGTCCGCCCGCTCCGTCATCTGCCACACGATGGACGAGGTCCTCGCCGGCGTCGACGAGCTGGGCGGCTACCCGGTCGTCGTCCGCCCCTCCTTCACCATGGGCGGCGCCGGCTCCGGCTTCGCCCACGACGAGGAGGAGCTGCGCCGCATCGCCGGCCAGGGCCTCACGCTCTCGCCGACCACCGAGGTGCTCCTGGAGGAGTCCATCCTCGGCTGGAAGGAGTACGAGCTGGAGCTGATGCGCGACAAGCACGACAACGTCGTGGTCGTCTGCTCCATCGAGAACTTCGACCCCATGGGCGTGCACACCGGCGACTCGATCACCGTCGCGCCCGCGATGACGCTGACCGACCGCGAGTACCAGATCCTGCGCGACGTCGGCATCGCCGTGATCCGCGAGGTCGGCGTGGACACCGGCGGCTGCAACATCCAGTTCGCGGTGAACCCCGAGGACGGCCGGGTCATCGTCATCGAGATGAACCCGCGCGTGTCCCGCTCGTCGGCGCTGGCCTCCAAGGCGACCGGCTTCCCGATCGCGAAGATCGCGGCCAAGCTCGCCGTCGGCTACACCCTCGACGAGATCCCGAACGACATCACCCAGGAGACCCCGGCCTCCTTCGAGCCCACGCTCGACTACGTGGTCGTCAAGGCCCCCCGCTTCGCCTTCGAGAAGTTCCCGAGCGCGGACTCGACGCTGACGACCACCATGAAGTCCGTCGGCGAGGCCATGGCCATCGGCCGCAACTTCACCGAGGCCTTCCAGAAGGCGCTGCGCTCGCTGGAGAAGAAGGGCAGCCAGTTCACGTTCGTCGGCGAGCCCGGTGACAAGCAGCAGCTCCTGACGGAGGCCGTCCGTCCCACCGACGGCCGGATCAACACCGTCATGCAGGCCATCCGCGCGGGCGCCACCCCGGAGGAGGTCTTCGCGTTCACGAAGATCGACCCCTGGTTCGTCGACCAGCTGTTCCTGATCAAGGAGGTCGCGGACGAGCTGGCCGCCGCCGACCGCCTCGACGGCGACCTGCTCGCCGAGGCCAAGCGGCACGGCTTCTCCGACCAGCAGATCGCCGAGATCCGCGGCCTGCGCGAGGACGTCGTCCGCGAGGTCCGGCACGCGCTGGGCGTCCGCCCCGTCTACAAGACGGTCGACACCTGCGCCGCCGAGTTCGCGGCGAAGACGCCGTACTTCTACTCCTCCTACGACGAGGAGAGCGAGGTCGCGACCCGCGAGAAGCCGGCCGTCATCATCCTGGGCTCCGGCCCGAACCGCATCGGCCAGGGCATCGAGTTCGACTACTCCTGCGTGCACGCCTCCTTCGCGCTGTCCGACGCCGGGTACGAGACCGTGATGGTCAACTGCAACCCGGAGACCGTCTCCACCGACTACGACACCTCCGACCGCCTGTACTTCGAGCCGTTGACGCTCGAGGACGTGCTGGAGATCGTCCACGCGGAGGCACAGGCCGGCCCGATCGCCGGTGTCGTCGTCCAGCTCGGCGGCCAGACCCCGCTGGGCCTGGCGCAGGCGCTCAAGGACAACGGCGTGCCGATCGTCGGCACGCCCCCCGAGGCGATCCACGCGGCCGAGGACCGGGGCGCCTTCGGACGCGTCCTCGCCGAGGCCGGCCTGCCGGCGCCGAAGCACGGCACCGCCACCACCTTCGCCGGTGCCAAGGCCATCGCCGACGAGATCGGCTACCCGGTCCTCGTCCGTCCGTCGTACGTCCTCGGCGGCCGCGGCATGGAGATCGTCTACGACGAGACCCGGCTGTCCGCCTACATCGCCGAGTCGACCGAGATCAGCCCCACCCGGCCGGTCCTCGTCGACCGCTTCCTCGACGACGCCATCGAGATCGACGTCGACGCGCTCTACGACGGCGAGGAGCTGTACCTCGGCGGCGTCATGGAGCACATCGAGGAGGCCGGCATCCACTCCGGCGACTCGGCGTGCGCCCTGCCCCCGATCACCCTCGGCGGCTTCGACATCAAGCGCCTGCGGGCCTCCACGGAGGCCATCGCGCGCGGGGTGGGCGTCCGCGGTCTGATCAACATCCAGTTCGCGATGGCCGGGGACATCCTCTACGTCCTGGAGGCCAACCCGCGCGCGTCCCGCACCGTCCCCTTCACCTCGAAGGCGACCGCGGTGCCGCTGGCCAAGGCCGCCGCCCGGATCTCCCTGGGCGCGACCATCGCCGAACTGCGCGCCGAGGGGCTGCTCCCGGCGACCGGTGACGGCGGCGAGCTGCCGCTGGACGCGCCGATCTCCGTCAAGGAGGCCGTGATGCCGTGGACCCGCTTCCGCGACACCTCCGGCCGCGGCGTCGACACCATCCTGGGCCCGGAGATGCGCTCCACCGGCGAGGTCATGGGCATCGACTCCGTCTTCGGCACGGCGTACGCCAAGTCGCAGGCGGGCGCCTACGGCCCGCTGCCCACCAAGGGCCGCGCGTTCATCTCGGTCGCCAACCGCGACAAGCGGTCGATGATCTTCCCGGCGCGCGAGCTGGTCGCCCACGGCTTCGAGCTGCTCGCCACCTCCGGCACCGCCGAGGTCCTCAGGCGCAACGGCATCAACGCCACGGTCGTGCGCAAGCAGTCCGAGGGCGTGGGCCCGAACGGCGAGAAGACCATCGTCCAGCTCATCCACGACGGTCAGGTCGACCTCATCGTCAACACCCCGTACGGCACCGGTGGCCGTCTCGACGGTTACGACATCCGTACGGCGGCCGTGGCGCGCTCGGTGCCCTGCCTGACGACGGTCCAGGCGCTCGCCGCCGCCGTCCAGGGCATCGACGCCCTCAACCACGGGGATGTGGGGGTGCGTTCCCTCCAGGAACACGCCGAGCATCTGACCGCGGCCCGCGACTAACAGCCCCAGGGGGACACCGGAAACGGTGTCCCCCTCTGTATGAGGTCTTCGAGGACACAGTCATGTACCAGCTCTTCTTCCGTCTGGTCTTCTCCCGGATGGACCCGGAGAAGGCCCACCACCTGGCCTTCCGCTGGATCCGGCTCGCCGCCCGGATCCCGGTGCTCCGCACGTTCGTCGCGGCCGCCCTCGCCCCCCGCCACCGGGAACTGCGCACCGAGGCCTTCGGCCTGCGCATGCACGGCCCCTTCGGGCTCGCCGCCGGCTTCGACAAGAACGCCGTCGCCGTCGACGGCATGGCGATGGTGGGCTTCGACCACGTCGAGATCGGCACGGTCACCGGGGAGGCGCAGCCCGGCAACCCCCGGAAGCGGCTGTTCCGCCTGGTCGCCGACCGGGCACTGATCAACCGCATGGGCTTCAACAACGACGGCTCGCTGACCGTCGCCGCGCGCCTGGCCTCCCGCGAGCCCGTGTTCAAAACCGTCGTCGGCGTCAACATCGGCAAGACCAAGGCCGTGCCGGAGGCCGAGGCGGTAGCCGACTACGTGAAGTCGGCCGAGCGGCTCGCGCCGTACGCCGACTACCTGGTCGTCAACGTCTCCTCCCCGAACACACCGGGGCTGCGCAACCTCCAGGCCACCGAGGCGCTGCGGCCGCTGCTGAGCGCCGTGCGGGAGGCCGCCGACCGCACGGTCGCCCACCGACGGGTGCCGCTGCTGGTGAAGATCGCCCCCGACCTCGCCGACGAGGACGTGGACGCCGTCGCCGACCTCGCCGTGGAGCTGGGCCTGGACGGGATCATCGCCACGAACACCACCATCGCGCGCGAGGGCCTCGGCCTGACCTCGTCACCCGCCCTGGTGCAGGAGACCGGCGGTCTGTCGGGGGCACCGCTCAAGGCGCGCTCCCTCGAGGTCCTGCGGCGCCTCTACGCGCGCGTGGGCGACCGCATCACCCTGGTGGGCGTCGGCGGCGTCGAGACCGCCGAGGACGCCTGGGAGCGCATCCTGGCGGGAGCCACCCTCGTCCAGGGCTACAGCGCCTTCGTCTACGAGGGGCCCTTCTGGGCCCGCGCGATCCACAAGGGGCTCGCAGCCCGCCTGCGCACCAGCCCGTACGCCACCCTCGCCGACGCGGTCGGCGCCGACGTGAGGAAGACGGCATGACCCTGGAACCCTTCGGCGCCCGCCTGCGCCGCGCCATGGACGAGCGCGGCCCGCTGTGCGTCGGCATCGACCCGCACGCCTCGCTGCTCGCCGAGTGGGGCCTGGACGACACCGTCGCCGGTCTGGAGCGGTTCAGCCGGACGGTCGTCGAGGCCATGGCCGACCGGGTCGCCGTCCTGAAGCCGCAGAGCGCCTTCTTCGAACGGTTCGGCTCGCGCGGGGTCGCCGTCCTGGAGAGGTCGGTCGAGGAGGCGCGGGCGGCCGGCGCCCTGGTCGTGATGGACGCCAAGCGCGGCGACATCGGCTCCACCATGGCCGCCTACGCCGAGTCCTTCCTGCGCAAGGACGCCCCGCTCTTCTCGGACGCGCTGACCGTGTCGCCGTACCTCGGCTACGGGTCGCTCTCGCCGGCCGTGGCCCTCGCGCGCGAGAGCGGCGCCGGACTCTTCGTGCTGGCGCTCACCTCCAACCCGGAGGGCGGCGAGGTCCAGCACGCGGTGCGCGCGGACGGCCGTACCGTCGGCGCGACGATGCTGGCGCACCTGGCGGCCGAGAACGCCGGGGAGGAGCCGCTGGGCTCCTTCGGCGCGGTCGTCGGCGCGACGCTCGGTGACCTGTCGACGTACGACCTCGACATCAACGGCCCGATCCTCGCGCCCGGCATCGGCGCCCAGGGGGCCACGCCGGCGGACCTGCCGCACGTCTTCGGGGCCGCGGTGCGCAACGTCGTGCCGAACGTCAGCCGCGGGGTGCTGCGCCACGGTCCCGACGTGGTCGCGCTGCGTGACGCCGCGGACCGGTTTGCGCAACAGGTCAGGGCCGCGGTCGAGGCCGCCTGACCGCCCGCGGCCGTCCGGCCGGCACCCCTGCCGGACGGCCGCGGACCGACTTGAGCCTGAATACATTCCCAAATCCGGGGCAATTTGTCTTAAATGTCCATCCCGGCTGAGGCTGACCAGGACTTTTCCGCTGTTCTCGCTGACTCTGGCGGTGTTGGCCGCTAGTCTCCGAGCGGAGGGTCAACGGGCAACCGTGTTGCTCGTGGCTCTCCAGGTGTGGGGCGACTAGGTTCCTCACCGGTCCGTATCCGACAGTTCGACATCCGAGGTGACGTAGGCGTGGCTCTTCCGCCCCTTACCCCCGAACAGCGCGCAGCCGCGCTCGAAAAGGCCGCCGCGGCTCGCCGGGAGCGGGCCGAGGTCAAGAATCGACTCAAGCACTCCGGCGCCTCCCTTCACGAGGTCATCAAGCAGGGCCAGGAGAATGACGTCGTCGGCAAGATGAAGGTCTCCGCGCTCCTGGAGTCCCTGCCGGGCGTGGGCAAGGTCCGCGCCAAGCAGATCATGGAGCGGCTCGGCATCTCCGAGAGCCGCCGGGTGCGCGGTCTCGGCTCCAACCAGATCGCCTCCCTGGAGCGTGAGTTCGGCGACACGGCCAAGTGAGTCCGACGTGCTCCGGGCACAGCGTCCCGGGCACGGCGCGACAGCTGGAATAATCGCTGCATGGCAGTAACACCCCGGGGGACGACCCCCGAACCCCCGGACGCACGTCCGCGGCTGACCGTGCTCTCCGGCCCCTCCGGGGTCGGTAAGAGCACGGTCGTCGCTCATATGCGCAAAGAACACCCCGAGGTCTGGCTCTCGGTCTCGGCGACGACCCGCAGGCCCCGCCCCGGCGAGAAGCACGGCGTCCACTACTTCTTCGTCACCGACGACGAGATGGACAAGCTGATCGCCAACGGCGAGCTGCTGGAGTGGGCCGAGTTCGCCGGCAACCGCTACGGCACGCCGCGCGCGGCCGTGCTGGAGCGCCTGGAGGCGGGCGAGCCCGTCCTCCTCGAGATCGACCTCCAGGGCGCGCGGCAGGTCCGCGGCTCCATGCCCGAGGCCCAGCTGGTGTTCCTCGCCCCGCCCTCCTGGGAGGAACTGGTGCGCAGGCTCACCGGCCGCGGCACCGAGCCGCCCGAGGTCATCGCCCGCCGTCTGGACGCGGCCAAGGTCGAACTCGCGGCCGAGCCGGAGTTCGACGAGACCCTGGTCAACACCTCCGTCGAGGACGTGGCGCGCGAGCTGCTAGCCTTGATGGATGTTGTGTGATCACGAATGTGTGATCATGCCCGTCTTTTCCCACCTATCGGAAGGTAGAGCGTGTCCTCTTCCATCTCCGCTCCCGAGGGCATCATCAACCCGCCGATCGACGAGCTCCTCGAGGCCACCGACTCGAAGTACAGCCTCGTGATCTACGCGGCCAAGCGGGCCCGTCAGATCAACGCGTACTACTCGCAGCTCGGCGAGGGCCTCCTCGAGTACGTCGGTCCGCTCGTCGACACCCACGTCCACGAGAAGCCGCTCTCGATCGCGCTCCGGGAGATCAACGCGGGTCTGCTGACGTCCGAGGCCATTGAGGGCCCGGCTCAGTAGTATTTTCAGCTCGCAGTAGGTTTTCCACAGGCCCGGCGGCGCGACTGCCGGGCCTGTGGTGTGTGATGGACCCATGCGCCGGGAGCTGCGGCGTACGGTTTCCGAGGTCCGGGGAGAGACGGTGGACAAACCCAAGGTCGTGCTCGGGGTCAGCGGTGGCATCGCCGCCTACAAGGCCTGCGAGCTGCTGCGCAGGCTGACCGAGTCGGGCCACGACGTGCGCGTCGTCCCCACCGCCTCCGCCCTGCACTTCGTCGGCGCGGCCACCTGGTCCGCCCTCTCCGGCCACCCGGTCTCCACCGAGGTCTGGGACGACGTCCACGAGGTACCGCACGTCCGCATCGGCCAGCACGCCGACCTCGTGGTCGTCGCCCCCGCCACGGCCGACACGCTCGCCAGGGCCGCCCACGGACTGGCCGACGACCTGCTCACCAACACCCTGCTCACCGCCCGGTGTCCGGTCGTCTTCGCCCCGGCGATGCACACCGAGATGTGGGAGCACCCGGCCACCCGGGAGAACGTGGCGACGCTGCGCCGCCGCGGTGCCGTCGTCGTCGAACCGGCCGTCGGCCGGCTCACCGGCGTCGACACCGGCAAGGGCAGGCTGCCCGACCCCGCCGAGATCTTCGAGGTCTGCCGACGCGTCCTGGCCCGCGGACCGCGGGAGCCCGACCTGGCCGGGCGGCACGTCGTCGTCAGCGCGGGCGGCACCCGCGAGCCTCTCGACCCCGTCCGCTTCCTCGGCAACCGCTCCTCCGGCAAGCAGGGCTACGCCCTCGCCCGTACCGCCGCCGCCCGCGGCGCCCGCGTCACGCTCGTGGCGGCCAACACCGCGCTGCCCGACCCCGCCGGCGTCGACGTCGTCCAGGTCGGCACCGCCGTACAGCTGCGCGAGGCGGTGCTGAAGGCGGCGGCCGACGCCGACGCGGTGGTCATGGCGGCCGCGGTCGCCGATTTCCGGCCCGCCGCCTACGCGCCCGGCAAGATCAAGAAGAAGGACGGGCAGGATCCGGAACCCATCGTCCTGCTGCGGAATCCGGACATCCTTGCGGAGATCTCCGCCGAGCGCGCCCGCCCCGGCCAGGTGGTCGTCGGCTTCGCCGCCGAGACCGACGACGTGCTGGCCAACGGCCGGACGAAACTGCGCCGCAAGGGCTGCGATCTGCTGGTCGTCAACGAGGTGGGGGAGCGCAGGACCTTCGGCTCGGAGGAGAACGAGGCGGTCGTCCTGGGCGCCGACGGCAGCGAGACCCCCGTCCCGCACGGCCCCAAGGAAGCACTGGCCGAAATCGTGTGGGACCTGGTGACGCGGCGACTGGAGTGATTGTTTGATGCGCACGGTCCCCCGGCCTTCGCCCGTTCGGCGTGGCACCCCTGGCCAACAGCGGCCGGCATTCGGCAGAATGCCTGTGCCGCAGGTCACAGCGCTCCCGAGAGGCGAGACAGGTGGGCCGGTGGTGAAGCGCGACCGATAAACTGTTGTCGGACGACGCCGGGCGCAGCTCCCGTCGCGTCCGCCCATGATCAGCCAGCAGCCGCTGCAACCCCAGGGAGCGTTGTGTCCCGTCGCCTGTTCACCTCGGAGTCCGTGACCGAGGGTCACCCCGACAAGATCGCTGACCAGATCAGCGACACCATTCTCGACGCGCTTCTGCGCGAGGACCCGACGTCCCGGGTCGCCGTAGAGACCCTGATCACGACCGGCCTGGTGCACGTGGCCGGTGAGGTCACCACCAAGGCGTACGCGCCGATCCCGCAGCTGGTCCGGGACAAGATCCTGGAGATCGGCTACGACTCCTCGAAGAAGGGCTTCGACGGCGCCTCCTGCGGCGTCTCGGTGTCCATCGGCGCGCAGTCCCCGGACATCGCCCAGGGCGTCGACACGGCGTACGAGACGCGGGTCGAGGGTGACGACGACGAGCTGGACCGGCAGGGCGCGGGCGACCAGGGCCTGATGTTCGGCTACGCGTCCGACGAGACGCCGACGCTGATGCCGCTCCCGATCTTCCTGGCCCACCGCCTGTCGAAGCGCCTCTCGGACGTCCGCAAGAACGGCACCATCCCCTACCTGCGCCCCGACGGCAAGACCCAGGTCACCATCGAGTACGACGGCGACAAGGCGGTCCGCCTGGACACCGTCGTCGTCTCCTCGCAGCACGCGTCCGACATCGACCTGGACTCGCTGCTCGCGCCCGACATCCGCGAGTTCGTCGTGGAGCCGGAGCTGAAGGCGCTGCTGGACGAGGGCATCAAGATCGACACCGAGAACTACCGTCTGCTGGTCAACCCCACCGGCCGGTTCGAGATCGGCGGCCCGATGGGCGACGCGGGTCTGACCGGCCGCAAGATCATCATCGACACGTACGGCGGCTTCGCCCGCCACGGCGGCGGTGCCTTCTCCGGCAAGGACCCGTCCAAGGTCGACCGCTCCGCCGCCTACGCGATGCGCTGGGTCGCGAAGAACGTCGTCGCCGCCGGCCTGGCCGCGCGCTGCGAGGTCCAGGTCGCGTACGCGATCGGCAAGGCCGAGCCGGTCGGTCTGTTCGTCGAGACCTTCGGCACGCACAAGATCGACCCCGAGAAGATCGAGAAGGCCATCGACGAGGTCTTCGACCTCCGCCCGGCCGCGATCATCCGCGACCTCGACCTGCTCCGCCCGATCTACGCCCAGACCGCCGCGTACGGCCACTTCGGCCGCGAGCTGCCCGACTTCACGTGGGAGCGCACGGACCGCGTGGCCGCGCTGAAGGAGGCGGCGGGCCTCTGAGGCCACCGTCACCGCGACTCACCGGGCCCGGCTTCCCCAGGGAGGCCGGGCCTCGGCGTTGCGCGGCGCCGCCCCGCGGCCGGCGGGGCCGGGCGACGCGGGCGCTCGGAAGCGGCCGTTGTCAGCGGCGTTTGGTATGAATGCAGGCGTGAGCAGCGAGAACGGGCAGCGGGAGGGCGGCGGGGACGGGGCGCCGCCGGAGCAGCTCGCGCTTCTCCGCGAGAGCGTGCGGCAGGCCAAGGCGCCGCGGGCGAAGCCGCGGACCTGGCGGGGGGCCGCGCTCGCCGAGGAGATGCCGGTCGCGCGGGTCCTCGTCGACAAGGGCGTCCTGCATCTCGACCGGTACTTCGACTACGCGGTGCCGGCCGAGCTGGACGCGGACGCCCAGCCGGGCGTGCGGGTGCGGGTGCGGTTCGGGGCCGGTCGCGGGCGGGTGCGCGAGGGGCGCCGTGAGGGCGGCGGGCTGATCGACGGGTTTCTCGTCGAGCGGCTCGCCGAGTCGGACTACGCCGGGCCGCTCGCCGCTCTCGCCCAGGTCGTGTCGCCCGAGCCCGTGCTGAGCCCGGAACTGCTGGGGCTGGCGCGGTCCGTCGCCGACCGGTACGCGGGCAGCCTGGCGGACGTGCTCCAGCTGGCCGTGCCGCCGCGCAGCGCCCGGGCCGAGCAGCGGCCCTCGCCCGCCCCCCTCCCCCCGCCGCCGGCGCCGTCACCGGGCCCGTGGGGGCGGTACGAGCACGGGGCCGCGTTCCTCGACGCGCTGGCCCAGGGAGGGTCCCCGAGGGCGGTGTGGAACGCGCTGCCCGGTCCTGAGTGGAGCGAGGAGCTGGCGCGGGCCGTCGCCGCGACGCTGGCCTCGGGGCGCGGCGCCCTCGTCGTCGTACCGGACGGACGGGCCGCCGCGCGCGTGGACGGCGCTCTGACGGCCCTGCTGGGCGAGGGGCGGCACGCCCTGCTCACCGCCGACGCCGGGCCGGAGAAGCGGTACCGGGAGTGGCTCGCGGTGCGGCGCGGAAGTGTGCGGGCGGTCGTCGGGACCCGGGCCGCCATGTTCGCGCCGGTGCGCGACCTGGGACTGGTCGCGGTGTGGGACGACGGGGACGACAGCCACAGCGAGCAGCATGCCCCGCAGCCGCACGCGCGCGACGTGCTGCTGCTGCGGGCGGCGCAGGACAAGTGCGGCTTCCTGACGGGAGGTTGGAGCTGCACCGTCGAGGGGGCGCAGCTCGTCGAGAGCGGGTGGGCGCGGCCCCTGGTGGCCACCCGGGAGCAGGTGCGCCGGGCCGCGCCGCTGGTGCGGACCGTGGGGGACCAGGAACTCGCCCGGGACGAGGCCGCCCGGGCCGCCCGGCTGCCCAGCCTCGCCTGGCAGGCCGTCCGCGAGGGCCTGCGGCACGGGCCCGTGCTCGTGCAGGTGCCGCGGCGCGGCTACGTGCCGCGCATGGCGTGCGCCGCCTGCCGGGCACCCGCCCGGTGCCGGCACTGCTCCGGGCCCTTGGAGGCGCGGGACGGCGGGGCGCTGTGGTGCGGTTGGTGCGGGCGCGAGGAGGGGGCCTGGCACTGCCCGGAGTGCGGTGGCTTCCGGCTGCGTGCGCAGGTCGTCGGGGCGCGGCGGACCGCCGAGGAACTGGGCCGGGCGTTCCCCGCCGTACCGGTGCGGACGTCCGGGCGGGAGCAGGTGCTGGACACCGTGCCGGGCACACCCGCGCTCGTGGTGAGCACACCGGGCGCGGAGCCCGTCGCCGAGGGCGGATACGCGGCGGCCCTGCTGCTGGACGGCTGGGCCATGGTCGGACGGCCCGACCTGCGGGCCGGGGAGGACGCGCTGCGGCGCTGGATCGCGGCCGCCTCCCTGGTACGGCCGCAGGGCGACGGGGGGACCGTGGTCGTCGTCGCCGAACCGACCCTGCGACCGGTGCAGGCACTGGTGCGGTGGGACCCCGTCGGACATGCCGTGCGCGAACTGTCGGAACGGGCCGAACTGGGCTTTCCCCCGGTGTCGCGGATGGCGGCCGTCACCGGGACGGGGGAGGCGGTGGCCGCTTTCCTCGGCTCCGTGGAGCTGCCCCGGGAGGCCGAGTTGCTGGGACCCGTCCCGCTGCCGGTCACTCCCGCGGGGCGGCCCCGGCGGCCGGGGGCGCCGCCGCCCGGCGAGCAGTGGGAGCGGGCGCTGGTCCGGGTGCCGCCGGGGAAGGGGGCCGCCCTGGCCGCCGCGCTCAAGGCGGCGCAGGCCGCGCGGATGGCGCGGGGCGGTGCGGCCTCGCGGGGCGAGGGGGCTTCGGGGGCGGTGTGGGTGCGGGTGGATCCGCCGGACATCGGGTGACGGCCGGCCGGGGCGGGAGGGTGCGCCGTCGGCCGTCGGTGGTGGGCTGTCAGTGGCCGGCCGACGGTGGCCGGCTGCGGCCGGGCTGCGGGGCACCCTGCACGGGGCCCGGACCACGGGCCGCGGCCCGCGAGGCACCTGGCCCACGAGGCACGTCGGCCAAGCCCTGCGGCCCGCTCCGGGGGCGTGCCGCCCTGCTCTCCTCCGCCTCGACACGCCTCCGCCGGGCCGGCCCCGGCATGCGTCTGCCCCCTCGGGCGCGCCGAGAGGGCAGGGGGGAGGGGTCAGCCGTTCCGCAGGCCGGGGAAGGCCGTGGGTCTGACGTCCTCGCGCAGGGACGAGCTGCCCGCCGTCGGCTGGGTCGGCATCGAGCGGGCCGCGGGGACCGTGGGGACCACGGGGATGCCGGTGCCCACGTTGACCGTGCGGGTGGCCGGCGTCTCGGCCGCCGTTTGGTCGGCCTCCGCGGCCGTCTGGGCGGCGGCGCGGCGGGCGCCGTAGCGGCGGTGGACCGCCTGCTTGGTCACGCCGAGCGCGGAGCCCACCGCGTCCCACGAGAAGCCGAGCGAGCGGTCGAAGTCCACCGCCGCGGTGACCAGGGTCTCGACGCTGTCCCGCAGTTCCTGGGCGAGGCGGACCGTCGGGGCGGGGGCGCGTCCGTAGACGACGAAGCCCGTGGACGGGCCGGAGCGGCGCGGGCGGTAGACGTTGCCCAGCTGGGCCGTCAGGGTGCGCAGCGCGTCCACCTGCCGGCGGACCCGCTCGATGTCCCGCACCAGAAGTTGCAGGCTGGCACGGGCCTGGGCGTCGTGGGTTGCGTGGTCGGCCATGAACAAGCCTCTCGAACCGGCGTTGAAGAGAAAGGGGCGGCCCGCGGTGAGGCGCGGTCCGGTGTGGTCAACTCTGTCTTGACCAACGCGGATGCGCTCCGCTGGTCACGGTGTGGGGGCGTATGGGCATCTGCGTACGCCCCCGGCGAGAGCGCCCGCCGGCCTTCGGCCTGCCGTGGGTGTTCCGTGCCGTCGGCGGCTTTCCCCGGTGGCGCAATAAACTTGTGCGTCGCCCGTCGTCCGTTCCCTTCGAGAGGCCCGTGCCCACTCATGAAGCTCGTCTTCGCCGGTACCCCCGAGGTCGCCGTTCCCGCTCTGGACGCCCTGCTCGCCTCCGGACGGCACGAGGTGGCCGCCGTCGTCACGCGGCCCGACGCGCCGGCGGGGCGGGGGCGCCGGCTGGTCGCCTCCCCCGTGGCGCAGCGGGCCGAGGAGGCCGGGATCGAGGTGCTGAAGCCGGCCCGGCCGCGCGAGCCGGAGTTCCTGGCACGGCTCAGGGAGATCGCCCCGGACTGCTGCCCCGTCGTCGCCTACGGCGCCCTGCTGCCCAGGGTGGCCCTCGACATCCCGGCCCACGGCTGGGTCAACCTGCACTTCTCGCTGCTGCCCGCCTGGCGAGGGGCCGCGCCCGTGCAGCACGCCGTCATGGCGGGGGACGAGATCACCGGCGCCTCCACCTTCCTCATCGAGGAGGGGCTCGACTCCGGGCCCGTCTACGGCACGGTGACGGAGGAGGTCCGGCCCACCGACACCAGCGGTGACCTGCTCACCCGGCTGGCGTTCGCCGGCGCCGGGCTGCTCGCCGCCACCATGGACGGGATCGAGGACGGCTCGCTGAAGGCCGTACCGCAGCCGCAGGACGGCATCACCCTCGCGCCGAAGATCACCGTCGAGGACGCGCAGGTCGACTGGGCCGCTCCGGCACTGCGCGTCGACCGGGTCGTGCGCGGGTGCACTCCCGCGCCGGGTGCCTGGACGACGTTCCGCGGTGAGCGGCTCAAGCTCATCCAGGTGCGGAGCGCGCCGGGGCGCGACGACCTCGCGCCGGGCGCGCTGGCCGTCGGCAAGAACAGCGTGCACGTCGGCACCGGATCGCATGCCGTCGAGCTGCTGTGGGTGCAGGCGCAGGGCAAGAAGCCGATGCGGGCGGCCGACTGGGCCCGCGGGGTGCGCATCACGGACGGCGAGCGGGTCGGGGAGCGGGCGGGCGAGTAACCGACGCCGTGGCCGGGGCGGCAGCCGCCGGGAGCAGCCGGGGAGCGGCCGGGGGAGCGATGCTCCCGCACCGGGGCCGGCCCGCCCGTCGTAGGCTGGGCGTACCCTCATCCTGCAATCCGGAGCACCTTTTTCGTGAGCGAGCAGCCCCGCCGTCCCCGCACCACCGGCAAGCCCCACCGTCGGCCCAAGAAGGACCCCGTCCGCTTCCTCGCGTTCGAGGTGCTGCGGGCCGTGGACGAGCGGGACGCCTACGCCAACCTCGTGCTGCCGCCGCTGCTGCGCAAGGCGCGGGCCGGCGGGGACTTCGACGGGCGGGACGCCGCCCTCGCCACCGAGCTGGTGTACGGGACGCTGCGACGGCAGGGGACGTACGACGCGATCGTCGCCGCCTGTGTCGACCGGCCGCTGCGGGAGGTCGACCCGCCCGTGCTCGACGTGCTCGGCCTCGGTGTGCACCAGCTGCTCGGGACCCGGATCCCGACGCACGCCGCCGTGTCCGCCTCCGTCGAGCTGGCGCGGGTGGTGCTCGGCGACGGGCGGGCCAAGTTCGTCAACGCGGTCCTGCGCAAGGTCGCCCAGCACGACCTCGACACCTGGATCGAGAAGATCGCGCCGCCCTACGACGACGACCCCGAGGACCATCTCGCCGTCGTCCACTCGCACCCGCGCTGGGTCGTCTCCGCGCTGTGGGACTCCCTCGGCGGCGGCCGGGCCGGTATCGAGGAACTGCTGGAGGCCGACAACGAGCGGCCCGAGGTGACCCTGGTCGCCCGGCCCGGCCGGGCCACGACGGACGAGCTGCTGCACGAGGAATCCGCCGCCCCCGGACGCTGGTCGCCGTACGCCGTGCGGCTCACCGAGGGCGGCGAACCCGGCGCGATCGAGGCCGTGCGGTCCGGGCGCGCGGGCGTGCAGGACGAGGGGAGCCAGCTGGTGGCGCTCGCGCTCGCCAACGCGCCGCTGGAGGGCTCCGACACGCGCTGGCTCGACGGCTGCGCCGGGCCCGGCGGCAAGGCCGCGCTGCTGGCGGCGCTCGCCGCCGAACGCGGCGCCGTGCTGCTCGCCTCGGAGAAGCAGCCGCACCGGGCCGGGCTCGTGGCCAAGGCGCTCGCCGGGAACCCCGGGCCGTACCAGGTCGTCGCCGCCGACGGGACGCGGCCGCCGTGGCGGCCCGGTTCCTTCGACCGGGTGCTGATGGACGTCCCCTGCACCGGGCTCGGCGCCCTGCGCCGCCGGCCCGAGGCGCGCTGGCGGCGCAGGCCCGAGGACCTGGACGGCTTCGCACCCCTGCAGCGCGGCCTGCTGCGGACCGCGCTGGAGTCCGTACGGGTCGGGGGCGTCGTCGGGTACGCCACCTGCTCCCCGCATCTCGCGGAGACCCGGGCCGTCGTCGCCGACCTGCTCAAGCAGTTCCCGGAGGCCGAACTGGTCGACGCCAGGCCCCTGCTCCCGGGCGTACCGGCCCTCGGAGACGGGCCCGACGTCCAGCTGTGGCCGCACGTGCACGGGACCGACGCGATGTACCTGGCGCTCATTCGGAGGACTGGCTGACCGGCGCTTCCGGCCGGGGCACCTGCGCCGCCGCGCCGTCCCGGCGGGCCAGCGGGTGCGGCCACCACACCTTCCTGCCCACGTCCAGGAAGAGCGCGGTGACCAGGACGGAGCGGACGACGAAGGTGTCCAGCAGGACGCCCAGCGCGACCGCGAAGCCGATCTCGGCGAAGCCCAGCACGGGAAGCGTGCCGAGCGCGGCGAAGGTGCCGGCCAGGACCAGCCCGGCCGAGGTGATCACCGCCCCGGTCGTGGCCAGGCCGGTGACCACGCCGGGCCGGGTGCCCTGACGGACCGACTCCTCGCGGATGCGGGTCGTCAGGAAGATGTTGTAGTCGATGCCCAGCGCCACCAGGAACACGAACACGAACAGGGGGAAGGCCACGTCCTCGCCCGCGTAGTCGAAGACGTGCCGGAAGGCGAGGGCGCTCAGTCCGAGCGCGGTGGCCAGGGACAGCACCACCGTCCCGACCAGCAGCAGCGGCGCCACCAGGGCGCGCAGCAGCACACTCAGCACGAGCAGCACCACGACCAGGACGAGGGGGATGACCAGGTAGTTGTCGTGGGTCTGGGCCTCGTCCATGTCCAGCAGGGCCGCGGTGCCGCCGCCCACCCGCGCGTCGGCGCCGGGCACGGCGTGCACCGCGTCGCGCACGCGCTCCACGGTCGCCTTGGCCTCGGAACTGTCGGCGGGGGCGCGCATCGTCGCCTCCAGCAGCACCTTCCCGTCGTGCTCGGGCGCGGTCCCGGGCGGTACGCCGATGCTCGCCGGGACGACACCCGGATCCGCGGCGACCGTGCGGCCCACCTGCTCGGCCCGGTCCGCGTTCGACACGATCACCAGCGGATCACCGGCGCCGGCCGGGAAGTAGCGCGCCGACACCTTCTGTCCGACGATCGAGTCCGGTTCGCCGGTGAGGGCGTCCGCGTTGGCGATGCCCGCCGCGCGCAGCTGGAACAGACCGAGGGACAGGGCCGCCAGCACCGCGGCCGTGATGCCCCACACCATGCGGGGGCGGCGGGCGATACCGCGGCCGGTACGGGCCCACACGCCGCCCACGGTGGGATCGGCGGACCCCTCGTGCGGAACGGCCGGCCAGAAGATCCAGCGGCCGAACACGAGCAGCAGGGCCGGGAAGAGGGTGAGCATCGCCAGCAGGGCGACCGCGACGCCGATGGCGGCGACCGGACCCAGGCCCCGGGTCGAGTTCATCTCGGCGACCAGCAGCACCAGCATGCTCAGCACGACCGTGGCGCCGGAGGCGAGGACCGCCGGGCCGGCGCGGTTGAGGGCCAGTTCCATCGCCTCGTGCCGGTCGTGGTGGCGGCGCAGCTCCTCCCGGTAGCGGGCGACCAGCAGCAGCGCGTAGTCGGTGCCCGCGCCGAAGACGAGCACCGTCAGGATGCCCGCGCTCTGGCCGTTGACGGTCAGGCCGGCGTGCGTGGCGAGGACGTGGATCAGCGCCTGGGCCGTGAACAGCGCGGCCACCACCCCGAGCAGCGGCACGAACAGCAGGACCGGACTGCGGAAGGTGAACAGGAGCATCACGACCACAACGGCCATCGCGGAGAACAGCAGCGTGCTGTCGATGCCCTCGAAGGCCTTGGAGAAGTCGGCCGAGGTGCCGCCGGGTCCCGTGATGTGAACGGTGAGTCCGTCCTCGCCCCGGCCCACGTCGTCGCGGATGGAGTCGACCGCGGGGGTGATGCGCTGCCAGCCCTGCGCGTCCATGGTGATGGGCACGTAGATCTGAGCGGCCCGGGGTGCCGTCGGCCGGTCGAAGACCGGGCCCTTGACCTCCGCGCCGCGGATGCCGTGCGCGCGCAGCGCGCTCACCTGGCGGACGTCCTCGGCGATGTGCTGCCGGTCCTGGGCGGTCAGCCCGTCGGCGCGCGCGTAGACGACGACCGCGGGGATCTGCTCCGGCCGGAACTCCTCGGAGACGCTGAGGACCCGGGTGGACTCGGCGGAGCCCGGCAGCCAGGACTGGGCGTCGTTGTCCTGCGCGTCGTTCAGCTTCGCGCCGAAGGGCGCCGCGATCACCAGGACGACCAGCCAGAGGACCAGGACCAGCCACTTGGACCGCCGTCCGCAGACGAGCCGGACGGCGCCCCGTTTCCAGACGTCGAGCTGCCTCACAGCCACCCCCGTTCCCGGACGCGGTACCGCTGGGCCGCCCGGAACGGCACGCGCGGCCCCCGCGGAACATCCGATGAACGTCCCGGATACGGACCGGCGCCAACGAACGCGCCCGGACATGGCAGTCTTGGGTCATGGCCGCGCAGATCAACCCCAGCATCCTGTCCGCCGACTTCGCCCGCCTCGCGGACGAGGCGAAGGCGGTCGAGGGAGCCGACTGGCTTCACGTCGATGTCATGGACAACCATTTCGTCCCGAACCTCACGCTCGGTGTGCCGGTCGTGGAGTCCCTGGCCCGTGCGACGGACACGCCGCTGGACTGCCACCTGATGATCGAGGCCCCCGATCGCTGGGCGCCCCAGTACGTCGAGGCGGGGGCCGGTTCCGTCACCTTCCACGTCGAGGCGGCCGCCGCGCCGGTCCGGCTCGCCCGCGAGATCCGCGCCAAGGGGGCGCGCGCCTCGATGGCGCTGAAGCCGGCGACGCCCGTCGAGCCGTACGAGGACCTGCTCCCCGAACTCGACATGCTGCTGATCATGACGGTCGAACCGGGCTTCGGGGGACAGGCGTTCCTCGACATCATGCTGCCCAAGATTCGCCGCACCCGCGAGTTGATCAGCAAGCACGGTCTCGAGCTCTGGCTCCAGGTGGACGGCGGGGTCTCGGCCGCCACCATCGAGCGGTGCGCCGAGGCGGGCGCCGACGTCTTCGTCGCCGGCTCGGCGGTCTACGGGGCGTCGGACCCGGCCGAGGCGGTACGTGCACTGCGCACGCAGGCCGAGGGGGCGACCGCCGAGGCGTCCTGGGCGTGCGCCCACTGACGGACGGGTGGGCGACCGCGGGACCAAGGGAACGTGAACGGCCGCGATCAGGGCCGATCGAGTGCGCCGCATCTGCAAGGATGAACGGCGAATCCAGAGTGTGAACAGCAGTGAGGAGATCGCCGTGTCGGGTATGTCGGCGGGCCGGTCAGCCATGCGGATGGGACCCGCTGAGCTGGTGCAGGCGGCGGCCATGGCCCGCCGCTTCTACCTCGAGGGCAAATCCAAGATCCAGATCGCCGAGGAGTTCGGCGTCAGCCGCTTCAAGGTGGCCCGGGTCCTGGAGACCGCTCTCGAACGGGATCTCGTACGGATCGAGATCCGCGTGCCGGCCGAACTGGACGCCGAGCGCTCCGACGCGCTCCGCGCCAGGTACGGCCTCAGGCACGCCGTGGTGGTCGAGTCCCCGGCCGACGCCGAGGAGTCGCCCGACCCCGAGAACCTCGGGGAGGTGGCCGCCGACCTGCTCGGCGAGCTGCTCAACGAGGGGGACGTCCTGGGCCTGGCCTGGGGCCGGTCCACCATCCACATGGCGGCGGCGCTGGACCGGCTGCCGCCCTGCACGGTGGTGCAGCTGACGGGCGTGTACGACGCCGGGACCGCCGAGCGCGGCTCGGTCGAGGCCGTCCGCCGCGCCGCCCAGGTGTCCGGCGGCGACGCGCACCCCATCTACGCGCCGATGCTGCTGCCGGACGCGGCCACCGCGATCGCGCTGCGCCACCAGACCGGGATCGCCCGGGCCTTCGAGTACTTCGACAAGGTCACGGTCGCCTGCGTCTCCATCGGTTCGTGGGAGCCGGGCATCTCGACCGTGCACGACATGCTCAGCGACGAGGAGCGGGCGCACTACGCCTCGCTCGGGGTCGCCGCCGAGATGTCCGCGCACCTCTTCGACTCCGAGGGGCGCCGGGTCGGCCGGGACCTCGGCGAGCGGTGCATCACCGTCAAGGCGGACCAGCTCCGCCGCATCCCCGAGGTCGTCGCGATCGCGGGCGGGCAGCGCAAGGCGGCCGCGATCGACGCGGTGCTGCGCTCGGGGCTCGTCACCAGCCTGGTGACCGACACCTCGGCCGCGGACTACCTGATGACGGCGGGCCCGACGCCCAGGCCCGCCCTGAACCGGGCGGACCCCGACGGGGCCTGACCGCCCCCGACGGCAGGTCATGAGGGGACGGCCGTGACAGCGTCGACGCACGCTGCCGCGGTGCGTCCCCCGTGTGCTTCCCCGCCCGCTCGTCACCCACTGCACCGACGACCACCCGACTCGTTCAGGACGGTACCGAGATGACGCAGCACGTGGTCACGCTGGACCTCGACGGGGTCACGGACAAGGCGGGCCTGATGGACCGTGCCGCCCGTGCCCTGAACCTCCCGGAGTGGTTCGGGCGCAACTGGGACGCGCTCGCCGACTCCCTCGCCGACCCCGGCGTCTGGCCCGCCGGGTGCGCCGACCGGGGGCTGCTGGTCGTCGTACGGGGCTGGCGGCCGTACGCGCGGGAGAACGCGCGGGAGTGGGCGGTCGCCGAGGAGGTGTTCGCGCAGGCCGTGGACCGGACGCCCCGGCTGTCGGTGGCGCTCGCCCTCGGGGGCGTCCCGGGCGCTTGACCGGCGGGCCCCGCGGGTATCCCTCGGACGATCCTCCGAACACCCTCCTGACCTGCCTGGACGATCGTCCCGGGCCGGGCATGACGGCTCTCGTGGGACAATGAAGTACGTGCTCTTCCCCCTGGCCGGCCGGTCCGGGGGTCACCTCTGATCGACTGGGATGTGCGGCACGTGCGTTTCCTCAACGACATCCAGCCCGCGTACGACCTCACGTACGACGACGTCTTCATGGTCCCGAGCCGCAGCGCGGTCGGATCGCGTCTGGGCGTGGACCTCAACTCCCCGGACGGCACGGGCACCACGATCCCGCTGGTCGTGGCCAACATGACCGCCGTCGCCGGGCGCCGGATGGCCGAGACCGTGGCGCGGCGCGGCGGCCTCGTGGTGATTCCCCAGGACATCCCGATCGACGTCGTCACCGACGTCATCTCCTGGGTCAAGAGTCGCCACCTCGTGCTGGACACCCCGATCGTGCTCGCCCCGCACCAGACCGTCGCCGACGCGCTGGCCCTGCTGCCCAAGCGCGCGCACAACGCGGGCGTCGTCGTCGACGGGGACGCCCGCCCCGTCGGTGTCGTCACGGACACGGACCTCAGCGGCGTCGACCGCTTCACCCAGCTCACCGAGGTCATGTCCAAGGACCTGCTGCTCCTGGACGCGGACATCGACCCCCGTGAGGCCTTCAACACCCTCGACGCGGCCAACCGGCGCTACGCCCCCGCGGTCGACGCGGACGGCCGACTGGCCGGCATCCTCACCCGCAAGGGCGCCCTGCGCGCCACCCTGTACACGCCCGCCACCGACGCGCGGGGCAGGCTGCGGATCGCCGCCGCCGTCGGCATCAACGGCGACTTCGCCGAGAAGGCCAAGCTGCTGCTGGACGCGGGCGTCGACACTCTCGTCATCGACACGGCCCACGGCCACCAGGAGTCGATGATCAGCGCGATCCGGCTGGTGCGCGACCTCGATCCGCAGGTCCCGATCGTCGCCGGCAACATCGTCTCCGCCGAGGGCGTCAAGGACCTCGTCGACGCGGGAGCCGACATCATCAAGGTCGGCGTCGGCCCCGGCGCCATGTGCACCACCCGCATGATGACCGGCGTGGGCCGGCCGCAGTTCTCCGCGGTCCTGGAGTGCGCGGCCGAGGCGAGGAAGTACGGCAAGCACGTGTGGGCCGACGGCGGCGTCCGCCACCCGCGCGACGTGGCGATGGCCCTCGCGGCCGGCGCGTCCAACGTGATGATCGGCTCCTGGTTCGCGGGCACCTACGAGTCCCCGGGCGACCTCCAGCAGGACGCCGGCGGACGGCTCTACAAGGAGTCGTTCGGCATGGCGTCCGCGCGCGCGGTGCGCAACCGCACCTCCGAGGAGTCGGCGTACGACCGGGCCCGCAAGGCCCTGTTCGAGGAGGGCATCTCCACCTCGCGCATGTTCCTCGACCCGGGCCGTCCGGGCGTCGAGGACCTGATCGACTCGGTCGTCGCGGGCGTCCGCTCCTCCTGCACCTACGCCGGTGCCGCCTCCCTGGAGGAGTTCGCCGAGAAGGCCATCGTCGGCCTCCAGAGCGCGGCCGGCTACGCGGAGGGCCAGCCCCTGCACGCCAGCTGGAGCTGAGCACCCCGCGGGGCGCCGCCGTCGCCGCCGAGGACACCGCGGGCCCGGCCGTCGCCGGGCCCGCGTCCTTCCGCGCCGCCGACGGCCTCCGCCGTCACCGCGCAACGAATGGGCACTCCGCCGCGACAGACGCAACGATCTTGCGGATACGCGCAAGGTTGCTGCATTACACCGGCAACGCTCCCCCTCGTAGGGTCGTGCGCTGTACAAGGTGCGGCGGGGACCCCGCTCGGTGGGTTCCTGTTCGCGCAGGGGTGCCGCCGGTCCCCGTCGCTCCGATCGGCAGCGACGAAGGAGTCAGCGCGTGCTCGACCAAGGCGCACCCCCGCAACAGGGCAGTCGGACCGTCCCCGCACCCCCCGGGCTCGGCGCGCGCCTGATGCGGCGCAAGCCCGTGGAACGCCTGGTCGCCGAGGGTGGCCAGGGCGAGGGAGGGTCCCTGCGGCGCTCCCTCGGACTGTGGCAGCTGACCATGATCAGCATCGGCGCGACGCTCGGCACCGGTATCTTCGTCGTCCTCGGCGAGGCGGTCCCCAAGGCCGGCCCGGCCGTCACGCTGTCCTTCGTGATCGCCGGACTCACGGCGCTGTTCTCGGCCCTGTCCTACGCCGAACTGGCGGGCACCATCCCGGTCGCCGGTTCCTCCTACTCGTACGCGTACGCAACGATGGGCGAGCTGATCGCCTGGGTCTGCGGCTGGTGCCTGGTGCTGGAGTACGGCGTGTCGGTCGCCGCGGTCGCGGTCGGCTGGGGCGAGTACCTCAACGAACTGCTCGACGGCACGATCGGCGTCACCATCCCGGCCGCACTGTCCGCCCCGCCCGGTGACGGCGGCGTCTTCAACCTGCCGGCGCTGATCGTCGTCCTGCTCGCGATGGCGTTCCTGCTCGGCGGCGCCCGCGAGTCCGCCCGCGCCAACACCGTCATGGTCGTCGTGAAGATCGCCGCGCTGGTGCTCTTCTGCGCCATCGGCGTCCAGGGCTTCCGCTCCGGCAACTACGCCGACTTCATGCCGCTCGGCATGGCCGGCGTCAGCGCCGCCGGGGCCACCCTCTTCTTCTCGTACATCGGCTTCGACGCCGCCTCCACCGCCGGTGAGGAGGCGACGAACGCGCAGCGCGACCTGCCCCGCGCGATCATGCTGTCCCTCGTCATCGTGACCGCCCTGTACGTCCTGGTCGCCGCCGTCGCCGTGGGCGCCAAGCCCTGGCGGGGCTTCACCGACTCGGAGGCCGCGCTCGCCCAGATCATGCGCGACGTCACCGGCCAGGCCTTCTGGGGCACCCTGCTGGCCTTCTGCGCGGTCATCGCCATCGCCAGCGTCGTCCTGACCGTCCTGTACGGCCAGACCCGCATCCTCTTCGCGATGTCCCGGGACGGGCTCGTGCCCAAGGTGTTCTCCCGCGTGCACCCGAAGACCGGCGCGCCCCGCGCCAACACGCTGATCGTCTCGCTGTTCTGCGGTGTCCTGGCCGCCGCCGTCCCGCTCGGCCAGTTGGCCGACGCCACCAGCATCGGTACCCTCTTCGCCTTCGCCCTGGTCAACGTGGCCGTCGTGGTGCTGCGCCGGACCCGCCCGGAGATGCCCCGTACCTTCCGCGTCCCGCTGTCGCCGGTGCTGCCCGCGCTGGGCTTCGCCTTCTGCGTCTGGATGATGGGCAGCCTCTCCGCCGTCACCTGGGTGGTCTTCGGTGTCTGGATGGCGGTCGGGCTCGTGTTCTACTTCCTCTACGGCCACCGCCGCTCCCGCCTCGCGTCATCCGAAGTGAAGTGAACGACCCGCAGTGCTGAACGATCTCGACGAACGCATCGTGCACGCCCTCGCCGAGGACGCCCGCCGCTCCTACGCGGACATCGGGCAGCTCGTCGGCCTCTCCGCACCCGCCGTGAAACGGCGCGTGGACCGGCTGCGCGCCACCGGGGCCATCACCGGTTTCACGGTGCGCGTCGACCCGGCGGCCCTGGGCTGGGAGACCGAGGGGTACGTCGAGATCTACTGCCGGCGCAACACCTCGCCGGAGACCATCCAGCGGGGCCTGGAGCGCTACCAGGAAGTCGTGGCCGCCTCCACCGTCACCGGGGAGGCGGACGCGATCGCCCAGGTCTTCGCCGCCGACATGCGCCACTTCGAGCGGGTCCTGGAGCGGATCGCGGGGGAGCCCTTCGTGGAGCGCACGAAGTCGGTGCTGGTGCTCTCCCCGCTGCTGCGCCGCTTCTCCTCCGGCTCGCCGACCTGAGAGCCGCCGGCCCTGCGGCCGCCGGCTCCGCGAGGCTCCGGCGCCGCGGCCGCCGGCTCCGCAAAGCGC
Organism: Streptomyces sp. NPDC051051; assembly: GCF_040682975.1. NCBI lineage: Bacteria > Bacillati > Actinomycetota > Actinomycetes > Kitasatosporales > Streptomycetaceae > Streptomyces > Streptomyces sp. NPDC051051. Next base: position 4,193 of record NZ_JBFBCB010000009.1, on the reverse strand, counting down.
TGGTGAGCGGCCCGGGCCCGGGTCTACCCTCGGTCCCATGACCTGGCGACATTGATCCAGCAGCCGTGCCTCCCGAGGGCCGCCTCGGACGCCGTACCCCCGGTGTCCGAAACGTCCCTGCGGGAAGGCCCCATGACTCACTCACCTGCCCGTGCGCCCGTCGGCGCACCGGGCGTACGGCGGCTCACGACCACGCTGTACGGCTACGCGTTCCTGGACGAGTTCGTCCTGCTCTACCCGGTGTACGCGCTGCTGTTCGCCGACACCGGGCTGTCCGTCGGGCAGATGTCCTCGCTGTTCGTCCTCTGGTCGGCGACCGGCGTCCTGCTGGAGGTCCCCTCCGGCGCCTGGGCGGACGCCGTCTCCCGCCGGCTGCTGCTGTGGCTGGGCCCGCTGCTGGGCGCGGCCGGCTTCGCGCTGTGGGTGCTGTTCCCCTCGTACTGGGCCTTCGCCGCCGGCTTCGTGCTGTGGGGCGCGCGCGGGGCGCTCGGCTCGGGCGCCCTGGAGGCCCTGGTCTACGAGGAGCTGGAGCGGCTCGGCGCGGCGGACCGGTACGCCCGCCTCATGGGCCGGGCCCACGCGGCCGGGCAGGCCGCGGCGATGACGGCGATGGCCCTGGCCGGCCCGGTGTTCGCGGGGTACGGCTATCCGGCGGTCGGCGCGGCCAGTGTGCTGGCCTGTCTGCTGTGCGCCGCGACGGCGACCCGCTTCCCCGAGCACCGCGCCCCCGCTCCCGCCGACGGTGACGACGAGGGCTGGGCGGCGACCCTGCGGGCCGGCCTCGCCGAGGCCCGCCGCGACCGCTCCGTGCGCGGCGCCCTCCTGCTCGTCCCGGCCGTCGCCGCCGTCTGGGGCGCCCTCGACGAGTACACCCCGCTGCTGGCGCGGGACACCGGCGCCCGCGACGCGTCGATCCCCTGGCTGCTGATGATGATCTGGGCCGGCGTCACCGCCGGAAGCCTGCTGGCCGGCCCGGCCGGGCGCCTGGGCCGCAGGGGGTTCGCCGTGCTGCTCACCGCCGCCGCGCTCGCCCTCGCCGTCGGGGCGGGCGCCGGCACACCGGCCGGCCTGGCCCTGGTGGCCCTGGCCTTCGGCGGCTTCCAGCTGGCGACCGTACTGGCCGACGCCCGCCTCCAGCGGCGCATCGAGGGCACCGGCCGGGCCACTCTCACCTCCGTCGCGGGCCTGGGAACCGAACTCGCCACGATCGCGGTGTACGCCACCTACGCCCCGCTCGCCTCGGCGACCGCGCACGGCACCGCCTTCGCGCTGCTCGCGGCCCCCTGCCTGGTGACCGCGCTGCTGGTGGCCGTGCGGCGGTGATCCCGCGGCGGTGATCCCGGGCGCGGGGCCGCGCAACGAATCGCCGCCCCGCGCCCTCCGCACGCAACGAACAGCTCACCGGCGCGCAACGGCTCCTCCTTGTCCGCCCCGGTCGGCGGACCGTACCGTCTAGGTGTCCCCCACACCCTTCCGCCTCCGGTGAGGAACACGCATGCGCATCGCCCTGCTCCAGAGCTCCGGCCGCCCCGGCTCCGTCGTCGAGAACCTCAAGGTCCTCGACGAGGCCGCGGGCCGCGCCGCCGCCGCGGGCGCCGGGCTGCTGGTCGCGCCGGAGATGTTCCTGACCGGGTACGCGATCGGCGACGACATCGCCCGCCTCGCCGAGCCCGCCGACGGCGACTCCGCGGACGCGGTCGCCGACCTCGCCGGACGGCACGGTCTCGCGGTCGCCTACGGATACCCGGAGCGCGACGGCGAGACGGTGTACAACGCCGCGCAGCTGATCTCCGCCGACGGGGTCCGCCTGGCGAACTACCGCAAGACCCACCTCTTCGGCTGCTTCGAGCGCGACCACTTCACGCCCGGCGACCGGCCCCTCGTCCAGGCGGAGCTCGGCGGCCTGACCGTCGGCCTCATGATCTGCTACGACGTCGAGTTCCCGGAGAACGTCCGCGCCCACGCGCTGGCCGGCACCGGCCTGCTGGTGGTGCCGACGGCGCAGATGCACCCCTTCCAGTTCGTCGCCGAGTCGATGATCCCGGTGCGCGCCTTCGAGAACCAGATGTACGTCGCCTACGTCAACCGGGTCGGCAGGGAAGGGGAGTTCGAGTTCGTCGGACTCTCCACCCTGGCCGGTCCCGACGGCGTCGCCCGCGCCCGCGCCGGACGCGACGAGGAACTCGTGTTCGCCGACGCCGACCCCGCCTTCGTGGCCGCCTCCCGCGAGGCGAACCCGTACCTGAAGGACCGCCGCCCCGGCCTCTACGGGTCCCTGGTCTGAGCCCCCGTCTTCCCTTTCTTCCCTTCCTCGTCGCCGCAAGGAGTCCGCACCCCATGACGTCCACCGTGCCCAACGCCGTCGAGCACGCAGACGAGCAGCAGCCGCCGATCACGATGTTCGGCCCGGACTTCCCGTACGCCTACGACGACTTCCTCGCCCACCCGGCGGGCCTCGGCCAGATACCGGCCACCGAGCACGGCACCGAGGTCGCCGTGATCGGCGGCGGGCTGTCCGGGATCGTCGCCGCCTACGAGCTGATGAAGATGGGCCTCAAGCCCGTCGTGTACGAGGCCGACCGGATCGGCGGGCGGCTGCGCACGGTGGGCTTCGACGGCTGCGACCCCTCGCTGACCGCCGAGATGGGCGCGATGCGCTTCCCGCCGTCCTCCACGGCGCTCCAGCACTACATCGACCTGGTGGGCCTCGAGACCCGCCCGTTCCCCAACCCGCTCGCCGAGGCCACGCCCTCGACCGTCGTCGACCTCAAGGGCGAGTCCCACTACGCCGAGACGATCGACGACCTGCCGCAGGTCTACCGGGACGTCGCCGCCGCCTGGAACAAGTGCCTGGAGGAGGGCGCCGACTTCTCCGACATGAACCGGGCCATGCGCGAGCGCGACGTGCCGCGCATCCGCGAGATCTGGGCGAAGCTCGTCGAGAAGCTCGACAACCAGACCTTCTACGGCTTCCTCTGCGACTCCGAGGCCTTCCGGTCCTTCCGGCACCGCGAGATCTTCGGCCAGGTCGGCTTCGGCACCGGCGGCTGGGACACCGACTTCCCCAACTCCATCCTGGAGATCCTCCGGGTCGTCTACACCGAGGCCGACGACCACCACCGCGGCATCGTCGGCGGCTCCCAGCAACTGCCGCTGCGGTTGTGGGAGCGCGAGCCGGAGAAGATCGTCCACTGGCCCTACGGCACCTCCCTCGCGGGCCTGCACGAGGGCGGTGAGCCCCGCCCGGCGGTGACCCGCCTCAACCGCACCGCGGGCAACCGCATCACCGTCACCGACGCGAACGGGGACATCCGCACCTACCGGGCCGCCGTCTTCACCGCGCAGTCCTGGATGCTGCTGTCGAAGATCGCCTGCGACGACTCGCTCTTCCCGATCGACCACTGGACGGCGATCGAGCGCACCCACTACATGGAGAGCTCCAAGCTCTTCGTCCCCGTCGACCGGCCGTTCTGGCTGGACAAGGACGCGGACACGGGCCGGGACGTCATGTCGATGACGCTCACCGACCGCATGACCCGCGGCACCTACCTCCTCGACGACGGCCCGGACCGGCCCGCCGTGATCTGCCTGTCCTACACCTGGTGCGACGACAGCCTGAAGTGGCTGCCGCTGTCCGCGAACGAGCGGATGGAGGTCATGCTCAAGTCGCTCGGCGAGATCTACCCGAACGTCGACATCAGGAAGCACGTCATCGGCAACCCGGTCACCGTCTCCTGGGAGAACGAGCCCTACTTCATGGGCGCGTTCAAGGCCAACCTGCCCGGCCACTACCGCTACCAGCGGCGCCTGTTCACCCACTTCATGCAGGACCGGCTGCCCGAGGACAAGCGGGGCATCTTCCTCGCCGGCGACGACATCTCCTGGACCGCGGGCTGGGCCGAGGGCGCCGTCCAGACGGCCCTCAACGCGGTGTGGGGCGTGATGCACCACCTCGGCGGGACGACGGACGCGACCAATCCGGGCCCGGGCGACGTGTACGACGAGATCGCCCCGGTCGAACTCCCGGAGGACTAGGGCGTGTTTCGAAAGTCCCGTCTGCCCGGCGACGCCTGGCACGCACGCTCGCCGCGTTGTCGGGATCGCCCCGATACAACCAGTATCGGGGCGACCCTCCGCCTTGCGATCGCACGCACCAGACGCCGCCGGGCCTGCCCTTCGGGCAGACGACGCTA